>JBDNBY010000131.1:0-4178 GCA_039767595.1 Paracoccaceae bacterium
ACAGCACAAAACGCCGAACCCATCGTTCAAATGAAGAACATTGAAAAACACTTTGGCAATATCATTGCCCTCGCGGGGGTAAGTTTCGACGTGCGCCCAGGAGAGTGTCACTGTTTGCTGGGCGATAACGGTGCGGGAAAATCTACCTTTATTAAAACGATGTCCGGCGTGCACCAAGCGACCAAAGGCGAGATTCTGTTTGAAAATGCGCCGATGAGCTTTGCAACACCGCGCGACGCGATGGAGGCCGGTATTGCGACCGTGTTCCAAGACCTCGCGATGATCCCGTTGATGAGCGTGACGCGCAACTTCTTTATGGGACGCGAGCCGACAAAGGGTCGCGGTCTTCTCAAGCGGTTCGATGTTGAGCGCGCCAATGAGATCACGATGGAGCATATGCGCAAAATGGGTATCAATTTGCGCGCGCCCGATCAGGCCGTGGGCACATTGTCCGGCGGTGAACGCCAGACTGTTGCGATTGCTCGTGCGGTGTATTTCGGGGCCAAAGTTCTGATTTTGGACGAGCCGACATCGGCCTTGGGGGTGCGCCAAACATCGAATGTTTTGGCGACCATTGACCGCGTGCGCAGCCAAGGGGTGGGCGTTGTCTTTATCTCGCACAATGTGCGCCATGCCTTGGCCGTGGGGGATCGGTTCACCGTTCTCAATCGCGGCAAGACACTTGGGACGGCCGCGCGCGGTGATATCACGCCCGAGCAGCTTCAGGATCTGATGGCGGGCGGTCAAGAGATGGCCACGCTCGAAGGATCGTTGGGCGGCACGGTTTAACACACCGGCCTGTGCCATCCGTGGCACAGGCCCCTGAACACCACGCGTGTTCCCATCAATATTCTATCCCAGATCATCAGTGAGCGACGGCTCTCTGTCCATAGGAGGCGCGGACATGACGCAGACAATTCGGTTAACAGCAGCGCAAGCGATGGTTCGCTATTTGGCCGCGCAAAAGAATGAAGCCGGCGAGACATATATCGCAGGGGTCTGGGCCATTTTCGGGCATGGCAATGTCGCAGGTTTGGGCGAGGCGCTCTATGGTGTGCAAGATGAGTTGCCCACCTATCGTGGCCATAACGAGCAGACGATGGCGCATACGGCGATCGCCTATGCCAAACAGATGCGGCGCGCGCGGGCCATGGCGGTGACCTCATCCATTGGGCCCGGCGCGACCAATATGTTGACTGCCGCGGCCTTGGCGCATGTGAACCGCTTGCCGGTCCTTTTTGTGCCCGGAGATGTCTTTGCCAATCGTGGCCCTGATCCGGTGTTGCAACAAATCGAAGATTTCAGCGACGGCACCGCCTCAGTCAATGATTGCTTTAAACCCGTGAGCCGCTATTTTGACCGTATTTCGCGGCCCGAGCATCTCTTGACGGCGCTGCCGCGGGCCATGCGCACGTTGACCGATCCGGCCGATTGTGGCCCTGTGACCTTGTCATTTTGCCAAGATGTGCAGGCCGAGGCGTTTGATTACCCCGTTAGCTTTTTCGAGCCAAAGGTCTGGCGCGCGCGGCGTATTCGCCCCGATGCCCATGAGTTGGCTCAGATGGCCGACCTTCTCAAAGGGGCGCAGGCGCCTGTGATTGTCGCTGGCGGCGGCGTGCATTATGCAGGCGCCACTGACACGCTGCGCCACTTTGCGCAGGCGCATAACATCCCTGTGGTGGAAACGCAGGCCGGTAAATCCGCCCTGCCGTGGGATCACCCGCTGAACCTTGGGCCGATTGGCGTCACGGGCGGCGAGCCGGCCAATGATTTATGCGCACGGGCGGATGTGGTCTTGGGCGTGGGAACACGGTTTCAAGATTTCACAACAGGGTCGTGGGGCCTGTTTGCCAATCCAAACCGGCGCCTCGCGTGTTTGAATGTGGCGGCATATGACGCGGCAAAACATAATGCACAGCCGTTGATGGCCGATGCCAAAGTCGGCTTAGACGAGTTGAGCGCTGCCTTAGGATCGCACCGCGCGCCAGTGGATATTTCAGGGGCCAAAGATGCATGGTTTGCCAAAGTTGATCCGCTCACCGATGCGCCGTCTGAGGGCAATGCCCTGCCCACCGATATGCAAGTGGTCGGCGCCGTGCAGCGGGCAGCCCATGCTGATACGGCCGTGATGTGCGCCGCGGGCACGATGCCTGGCGAGCTGCACAAACTGTGGAAAGCGGGCCGGCCTGGATCCTATCATATGGAATATGGCTTTAGCTGTATGGGCTATGAAATTGCAGGTGCGATGGGCATGAAAATGGCCGAACCAGATCGCGATGTGGTCTGTTTCACGGGGGATGGCACCTATATGATGGCCAATTCCGAAATGGCGACGGCGGCGATGATGGGCATCAGCTTTACCGTTGTGGTCACAGATAACCGCGGCTTTGGCTGTATCAACCGCTTGCAAATGGGCACAGGCGGGGCTGAGTTTAACAATTTGCTCGACCATTCCGTAGGTGGCGAGAATTCCAAAATTGATTTCGCCGCACATGCCGGCGCGATGGGGGCAACTTCGGTCAAAGTCGGCTCAATCGCCGAATTGGAAGCGGCGCTGGCCAAACGGGCCACGATCACCGGACCTTATGTAATTGTCATTGATACAGATCCCTATCCTTCGACCCCGCATGGCGGCACATGGTGGGAAGTGGGCGTTCCAGAAGTCAGCGCGCGCCCCTCGGTCAATGAGGCCCGCGAGAAATTTGAAACCAACAAACAAACACAAAGAGTCGTCTAATGAGCGTTAAAATCGGTATCTCGCCCATCGCGTGGCAAAATGATGATCTCCCCGACATCACCAAAGATTTCACAATGGAGCAAGCTCTGCGTGAAGCGCGTGAGATCGGCTATACTGGCGTTGAGCGTGGTCAGCGGATGCCGCATGACACCGACGGGCTCAGAGCATATCTCGAAGGCAATGACATCGCTTTGTGTGGTGGCTGGTGCTCGGGCAATTCATTGAACAATGACTTTGCCCAAGAATGCGAGGCCACGCGCGGCCAAGTCGAGCAGTTCATCGCCCTTAATGCGCCCTGTATCGTGTATGCGGAATGCTCAAACACCGTTCAAGGTTTGATGGATGTGCCGGTCAATAATCGCCCCAAGCTAGAGCGGGACGAGGTGCGCACCTATGGCGCTAAGCTGAGCGAGCTGGCCAAATGGATGGCCGATCAAGGCATGCCGATGGCCTATCACCATCACATGGGTTCCATCATTGAAAGCGAAGATGACGTCAATTGGCTCATGGATGGCTCTTCAGATGCGCTGCGCCTGTGTTTTGATACGGGGCACTTGCTCTTTGGGGGCGGCGATGTGATGGCCACTTTGGATCGCTGGGGCGACCGCATTCACCATGTGCATTACAAAGACATCCGCCCATCCGTCGTCGCAGATGTCCGCGAGAATAATCGCAGCTTCCTTGAGGCCGTGATCGCTGGCGCCTTTACGGTTCCTGGGGATGGGTGCATTGATTTCGACGCTGTGACCCGCGCGCTCAAGGCGATGGACTACTCCGGTTGGATCGTCGTAGAGGCGGAACAAGATCCGGCTAAAGCGCCGCCCTATGAATACTCAAAACTGGGCTACGAGAATATCGTCGCTGCCTGCACTGCAGCGGGTCTTAAGATCGACAGTTAAACCTTCGCCGCGCCCCATTCGTGGGGCGCATTTCCGTTCACCGTACACAAAAGGAGAGGTTACGATGGTCGAACGCACGCTTGGATATATCCCGTATTTTAATTCGGAGTCCTGTGATCTGGACGAATTCAAGGTGCCAACGTCAAGTGTCCTCTCGAGCGAAGACGTGCCGCGTGCGGCCGAAATTGTGCACAACGTGCCGGTCTATGACATGAGCGCGCTGCGCGCTGATCTGAGCGATCCCGCGGCCCGCCGCGCGCTCATGGCCGAATGGGCCTATGTGCTGCGTCATTCTGCGGGGGTGATTGCCCTCAAATCGGTGTATACGGATGTCTCGGTTATTGATCGCGCAACGGATGTGTTTAACAGCATCATTGACCAAGAACGCATAGCAGGGGCCGGCCAAGGCGATCACTTTGCCGCCGCTGGGGCCAACGATCGTGTATGGAATAGCTTGCAAAAGCATTGCATGATGGATCCCGAAAATTATGTGGCCTATTTTGGCAATGCCGCGATTGCAGCGGCCTGTGAGGCATGGCTTG
>JBDNBY010000132.1:0-9294 GCA_039767595.1 Paracoccaceae bacterium
AGACAACTTTGATGCGAACAATTTACCTACTCTGATGCGCAAAGTTTTAGACGTTGCGCAAACATTAAAAGGTTAACCTCTTATGATCCGGCGCGCCGCCCCCTTTTGGATTTCAATCTTTACCCTCCTTATTACGGTTGGCGCGACGCTCATTGGGGGCTGGTGGGCTTTGGTGCCTCTTGTTGCAAATTATCATTTGGCCTCGGTGGTGGATCGTTTGACGGGAGAGGCGGACACATCCCTTGATGAGAACACCCCGCGCGAGGCGCTTTGGGCCTATGATATAGTGCTCAAGCTGTGGCCGGTGTTCCAAGTCGCACTGTTCATTTGGTTCTTTTGGTATGTGCCGCAGGCGGATCACTTGAGCCTTGCTGCCAAGGTTATGTTGGCCTTTGGGCTGGCCGGAAATTTTGGATTGGTCGGCATCACCTATGCGCATGAATTGATGCATCGGCGCAATGCGTGGGACACATGGCGCGCTGATATTTTATTGGGCTGCGTGGCATATGGCCCGTTTCGGACCGAGCATTTGCTCGGGCACCACATATTTGTTGCCACCCCCAAAGATCCGGTCACCGCCCGCTACAACGAAGGGTTTTGGACGTTTTTCCCACGGGCCGTGCGTGGCACGTTTGCCTCAGCTTGGGAGATTGAGACCCGCAGGCTGACACGGCAGAATCGCCCTTGGTGGCACGGCAGTAACCCCTTTTATCGCTATGCGGGCCTTGGCCTCTTGGCAATGGCGCTCAGCCTGACCTTGGGCGGATTTGAAGGGTTGGGATTGTGGGCAATTGCCGCCTTTGGATCAATTCTATCGCTTGAGCTGACGAATTATATCGAACATTATGGCCTCGAGCGGCGCAAATTGCCCAATGGCAAATACGAACCGACGCGCCCCCATCACAGCTGGAATTGCGATTTAAAATTTAGCAATTGGCTTTTGATCAATCTACAGCGTCATTCCGATCACCACTTTAAACCCGAGCGGCCCTTTGCCGTGCTGCAAACCTACGATCCTGACACGGCGCCCGTGCTCCCTTATGGGTATACACGTTTGGGCATGATCGCCCTATGGCCGCGGCGGTGGCGCAAAGTGATGAACCCGCAGGTGCGCGCGTGGCGCAAACAGTTCTACCCCGACGCCGCGCAGTGGCCGATTTGCGAATAGAGTTACCCTTGTCGACAAGGCGCCTCAATCGCGGCCGCGATATTAAGTAGCGCACGATCATGATGCGGCGGCGCCAAGGCCATGACCCCGCAGCTGGGCGTCGCACTGGGCAGAGTAATCGCACAGGCCCCAAGCAAATTGCCCACGCGCGTATTGCGCAACGTCATCAAATTTGCCCGCACGTAATAGGCGCTCTCTTCTTCAAGGCGGCGCTGCTTGGGCGGTAAAATTGGCACTGTTGGCAAGAGCACCGCATCATATCCGCGCAGATCCTGCCAAATCTGTGTGCGCAGCTGCTCCAACTCGCGCCAGGCCGCGACGTATGCGGGCGCATCAAATTGCGCCCCTTGGCGAAACCGCTCGAGGATCGGGGGATACATCGCGTCTGGCGCGGCCTCAATCGCATCGCGCCATAGGCCATACGCCTCGCTCGTATAGAGCACGGCAGACAGGCCCAGCATCTGCGACACCCGCTCATCCTCAACATGTTCAATGTGGTGACCCGCGGCACGGATCTGAGCGCAGGCGTGATCAAAGGCCGCTTGCGGCGCAGCATCGCACTCTACAATCTCTGAGCAGGACAGCACAGCCAATCTCAACGCCCCGCAGGGCCGCGGCTGTTGCACAGATGTGTCCCCTTGCAACATTGAAAAAAGAGCCATCGCATCCTCTACCGTCCGGCAAATCGGGCCAACTGTATCGAATTTCGGCGCCAAAGGCACCACGCCGGTCAGCGGCAAAAGGTCATGCGTCGGCTTAAACCCGACCAAATCATTCCACGCCGATGGCACACGGATCGATCCCCCTGTATCGGATCCCACCGCCGCCGGCGCCAGACCGAAGGCCACAGAGGCCGCCGCCCCAGACGAGGATCCCCCGCTCACGGCCTCGGGGTCATTCACACAGGGCGACGTGGCCGTCATGGGATTAAGGCCCAGACCAGAAAAAGCCAGCTCAGACATATGCGTTTTACCCAAGGCCACCGCGCCCAACTGCGCTGTGCGGGCAACGACGATGGCGTCGTGTTCGGGCACCCGCCCCTGCAAAAGCTTGGACCCCGCTTCGGTGCCATAGCCCGCAACATCAAAGAGATCCTTCCACGACAGGGGCACACCATCAAGGATATGCCGCCGTGTGCCCGCCCGCGCGCGGCGATCGGCCGCCTGCGCCTCGGCCATCGCACGCTCTGGGCACAGCCGCGCAAAAATCCGGTCCACGAGGGGATGGTCCTGCGCGCGATTGAGCATATCTTCAGTCAGCTGTGAGGGCGTCACCTCGCCCTTAGCGATGGCTTGGCCCAAGTGGCATGCGGATTTATCGCTCATGAACGGCCCTCCTTTTCCATTTTAAATGGACTTTCCCCAAGCTTGGCGCATATGTAAAGGCATGATTGCGAAAACCGATATCTGCATTTCTGGCGCCGGCACTGTTGGGGCGAGCTTGGCCTTGGGGCTTGCACGCGCGGGCCTTCGGGTGGCGCTGTGCGACCCTGCCCTCACGCGCCCCGTCGCCGCGCCCTTTGACGGGGCGGCCTATGCAATCTCAATGGCCAGTCAAAACTTTCTATCTGGTTTGGGCGTGTGGCCCGAGATCGCCCCACAGGCGACAGAGATGCGCGAAATCGTCGTTGCCGATGGGCGTGTCGGTCAGCCCCCCTCATCGGAGATCCTCCGCTTTGATGCCACTGAGCTGGGACACAGCGCGATGGCCTCGATGGTTGAAGAGCGCGTTTTACATACCGTGTTGCGCGCCGCTTGTGCGCAGGCCGGCGTACAGATGATCCCCCATGCGATCGACGCGCATAAGCTGACCCCGTATGGATGGGATCTGAGCGCCGGCGACACGCAACTGAGCGCCCCGCTATGGGCCATCAGCGAGGGGCGCTATGGCACGACCGCGCGGCAGATTGGATTTGAATTCGCGTCCCATGATTATGGGCAAAACGCCCTTGCCACATGTCTCAAGCTGACGCGCCCACACCATGGCGTCGCCTATCAATATTTCACGCCAAATGGGCCCTTTGCCCTCCTTCCACTCATGGACGATCACATTTCTATCGTCTGGAGTGAGCAGCGCAATCAAGCAGTTGCCTTGGCCGATCTCAGTGCAGCCGAGTTTGCCATCGCGCTCGAGCCTCGGATCACCCCGACCCTTGGCCCGTTTGAGATGGTCAGCACGGTGAAATCCTTTCCCCTGCGTATGGAATTGGTGCATGATATGTCTTTGCCGCGCGCCGTGATTTTGGGGGATGCCGCGCACCGTGTGCACCCAATTGCCGGTCAAGGCGTGAACCTTGGGCTGGGCGATGCGCGCGACTTGATCCAGACGCTCACGCGCATCAAAACACTGGGTCAAGACATCGGTCAAAGCGATTTGATCACCGCATGGGCCCGCGCACGGCGCGGCGAAGTCACGACAATGGCCCAAGGGTTCACCGCCGTTAACACGCTCTTTTCCAATGATAATCCCATCTTGCGCGCGGCGCGCGGTATGGGCATTTCAGGAATGCGTCATCTTGCCCCGCTGCGCCGCGCGGCGATGCAACTGGCCGCGGGTTAGGGTATAGAGCTGCTACTCTTCTAAGGCGCGCGCCTCAGAGGCCAACATCACAGGGATCCCATTGCGAATAGGAAAGGCCATGTTGGCCGATTTTGACACAAGCTCTTGAGCCGCGGCGTCATATTCTAGGCGGCTATGACTAAAGGGGCAGACCAGAAAATCCAACATCCGCGGATCAAAGAGGTTTGCCGTGGCGGCGCTCTCATCGCGTGGGGCGGGGGACTGTGTCATGGCATCTCTTTCTATCGTCTATTGTAGAATATCGCCCGCATCACCATCATGCATGGCATATTCCAACAGCGTGATCAGTGTCTCGCGGCGGGTGCGCAAACTGGGTGCTTCGATTAAAGCTTGTTTATCTTCTAAGCTCAGCTCGAGCAACATTGACAAAGAGTTGATCAACAGCTCATCGGCCGCCTCGCGCAATGTATCCCAATCCGCAGCAAGGCCGTTTTTATCAAAAAACCGGTTCAATAGATCATAAAGCTTGGCGCGATCCATTTCGGGATCACTCTCTGCTGCGCCCAGATCCCCGCCAAAGCTATCCCACAGAACATCACAGCGCCGATATGGGGTAAAGCCGTCGATCTCTTGGGCCACACGAAACCGCGAGACCCCCGTCAGCGTGATCATATAGCGCCCGTCATCGGTTTCCGACAATTGGGTGATCCGGCCGGCACAGCCGATTTTTTGCAATCGGCCGTCTTCTTGGCCTGCTGGCTGCACCATCCCAATCAAACGGTGATCCGTTTTCATGGCATCATCGACCATCGCCAAATAGCGCGGTTCAAAAATATGCAGGGGCAAATGCGCCCGCGGCAAGACGATCGCCCCCGGCAAAGGGAAGATCGCAATCGCACTGGGGAAATCTCTAATCGGTATCATAAAAACGAAACTAGCGTGCGCATCGCCTTAGGCAAAGATTAAAGAGCTAAGCTTACGACGACCACCAAGAACGACGGGATCATTGGCCGGCAAAGCGTTGAAAATTGTAAACAGATGTTCACGCATGGCGCCCTCGTTCCACTCGCGATCCATTTTGAACCCCTCGAGCAAAAGATCAACGGCGCGTTCATTTTCACCCGTGGCGTGCAAGGCCATCGCCAATTCGACGCGCGTGTCCATGTCTTGCGGGTTTTGCTCTAGGGTGTGTTCCAGCTCGGTGAGCGGGCCGGCCTGTGCCGCTTGGCGCGCGAGGGCGATTTGCGCATAGGCTTGTTCGATTTGGGGCGCCGATGAAATCTCGGCTGGCGCCCCATTGAGGACCGCCTCGGCCTGATCCACTTGGTCCAAGGCCAAATAACTGCGGGCTAAACCGCCAAAGGCCACGGCGTTTTGCGGATCTTCTTCTAAAATCGCGGCAAAGACTTCGGCGGCGTCACTGGCGGCACCGGCCTCAAGCATTTCCTCAGCAGAGGCAAGCGCCTCGTCCAAGCCGCCTGAGGCATCTCCACCCGCCGCTTCAATCGCCTTTTTGACAAACGCCTCAATTTCGGATTGGGGCAACGCGCCTTGAAACGCATCAACAGGCTGCCCTTTGAAAAAGGCATAAACCGTTGGGATTGATTGAACGCGCAATTGGCCAGCCAACATTTGGTTTTCGTCAACATTGACCTTGGCCATTTTGACCGCGCCATTGGCCGCCGTCACCGCCGCCTCGAGCATGGGCCCAAGCGTTTTGCACGGGCCGCACCACGGCGCCCAGAAATCGACGATCACAGGAACCGTTTGCGATGCCTCAACCACGTCTTGCATAAATGTCGCCTCGGATGTGTCAAACACTAGATCCGTTGCGGGGGCTGTTTGTCCTAATCCCAACATGGGTGACCTCTTTTATTCGTATTTTCTGTTACATGGGCGTTGACGCGCCCAAAGGCAAGGGCCCTTAGCCAATATCAAAACTAGCAAAGACAGGGGCGTGATCCGATGGTTTTTCCCAGCCGCGGGCGTCGCGTAAAATTCGGCTGCTGTGCGCTTTGGCGGCCAAATCGGGGGTGGCCCAAATATGATCCAACCGCCGGCCTTTGTCCGCCGCATCCCAATCGCGCGCGCGATAGGACCACCATGAATATAGCTGTCCCTCGGGGATATCTTGGCGGGTGACATCAATCCAATCCCCGGCCTGCATCACATCCGCCAACGCCGCGCACTCCACGGGAGTGTGTGAGACAATTTTCAAGAGCTGTTTGTGATTCCAAACGTCATCTTCGCGCGGGGCGATATTAAGATCCCCGACCAACACGGCGTTTTGAGGCGTATGCGTGGCAAAATGAGCCTTCATCTCATCGAGATAATCTAGCTTTTGACCAAACTTTTCATTCTTTTCGCGATCCGGCACATCACCGCCTGCAGGGACATAGAAATTATGGATCGTCATGCCATTTTCAAGCTGCCCCGCCACATGGCGCGCATGGCCAAGGGCGGCGAAATCGAAACTCTCGACATGGGTTATTGGTGTTTGGGAAAAGATCGCGACACCGTTATAGCCCTTTTGACCTTCGGCCACCATGTGCCCATAGCCCAGCTGAGTGAACATATCGCGCGGGATAAGATCCACGGGACTTTTGCATTCTTGCAAGCATAGAACATCGGGGCCCTCATCTTGCATCAATTGCGCAACCAGATCAGCCCGCAGGCGAACTGAGTTGATATTCCATGTTGCCACTGTCACCGATGTCGCTGTCATTCTACCGTCCCATTTGGATGCCCCCTGCTAACATGCAGGCGGCGGCAAGGCCAGTCCTTGGACACACTTGCAAGACGACAAACATATTGAGCAAGACAAAAAAAATGCCGGGCACAAGGCCCGGCCAGTCCAACAGGGAGGTCGCATCATAACCCCGATGCGCGAGGGAACTCATCTACAGTCAATACACTTAAAGCAATTTACGTGCCATGCCGTCAACTCTAGAATGTATATGTTAACGTCAGGTTTCCAATATGTTTAATTTATAGCCCCCAAATTCGGTCAGAAGAAGGCGAGGTGTGGCCGGATTTGGTTCAATTTTTTGACGCAGTCGGTAAATATGTGTCTCTAAAGTATGAGTCGTCACGGCGGAATTATACCCCCACACTTCGCCCAAGAGCGTCTCACGCGTCACGGCATGTTGTTGCGCACGCAGCATAAATTTCAAAATGCTGGTCTCTTTTTCGGTCAACTTGATTTTCCGCCCGTCCCCTTGGGTCAACATTTTCGTCGCAGGTGTGAATGCATAGGGGCCCACTTGAAACGTTGCATCATCCGAGCCTTGGAATTGGCGCAGCTGCGCGCGAATGCGGGCCAAAAGCACTGGCAATTTAAAGGGTTTAGCCACGTAATCATTGGCACCAGCGTCCAATCCCAAAACGGTGTCCGCCTCGGACGTTTGCCCCGTTAGCATAATGATCGGCGATTTGACCCCCTTGGCCCGCATCATTTTGCACGCCTCGCGACCGTCTAAATCGGGTAGATCCACATCAAGCAGGATCAATGAAATCTCGCCCCCCTGCGCCAGTTCGACGCCTTGGATCGCCGTTTCTGCCTCGCGGACGGTGAAATCTGCCACGCTGGTCAATTGTTCGGCCAACGCATCGCGCAGATCGGGATCATCATCCACAAGTAAAATCGTCGTATGCGCAGACATCGCAACCTCCTTATCGCGTTTCGGGCTGATCTAGACATGTGCATGATCGGCGCAAGTGACAAGTCTTTGTGCATCCTCTTCACAAAGACGTGTGAAAATGACATTGAATGTTTCAATTGAACCTCGCATTGTAACAGTCTCAAAGATGGCCACACGAATATGACACTCGCCCCGACGATTGACGATCTGATCCACCGCGCCCGCATGGATTTGCGCGCAGGGCTTCCTGTCGTGATCGGCGAAGGGCCGGATCAAATCGTCTGTGCCGCGCTAGAAACGCTATCGGCGGGGCGGCTTGAGGCCCTCAAAACCATCACGGGCGCGGCGATCGCCGTGTCGGATTGGCGGGCCAAAGCGCTCAATATCCCTGTCTACGACGCGGGGATGACCCGGTTTTCCGTGCCCGTCCCGTTTGACCACCGCGCGGCCCAAGCGCTGGCCGACCCATCGCAGGATTTGGCAAGGCCCCTCAAAGGGCCCTTTGCCTATATTCGCGACGGCGCGGCACCGATGGTCGCCCAAGCGATCCGTCTGACCAAGGCCGCCCATTTGTTGCCCTCGATCATATATGCCCCTGCGCAGGGGATTGATGCGGGCGGGTTGACCGAAATTACCGATCTGCCGCCTGAAACCCTCGTCTTGCAGGATATTGTGGCCGCCCGTGTGCCGATCACGGCCAGTGCGCACACGCGGCTGCATGTCTTTCGCGAACGTCTGAGCGGGGATGAGCATTACGCCGTTGAAATCGGGCATGTCACGCCGCAGCGCGCGATGCTGACACGGGTGCATTCGGCCTGTTTTACTGGGGATGTTTTAGGCAGTTTGAAATGTGATTGCGGCCCACAGCTGAACGCCGCATTGGCGCACATGGGCGACGCTGAGGGCGGGCTGCTTCTCTATCTCAATCAAGAGGGGCGCGGCATTGGCCTGCCCAATAAAATGCGGGCCTATGCCCTACAAGATCAGGGATTTGATACTGTTGAGGCCAATCACCGATTAGGGTTTGAGGATGATGAGAGGGATTTTCGCCTTGGGGCGCAAATGCTCGATCATTTTAAAATCAATAAAATCAAGCTATTGACAAACAACCCCCGCAAGATCGCCACGATGCAAGATCAAGGGATCACTGTGACCGAGCGGGTGCCGTTACAGGTTGGAAAAACGACCGAGAACGCAAAATACCTAAGCGTCAAAGCGCAAAAATCAGGTCACTTATTCGACGAATAATCCCGCGCGCCAAAGATTGCCGATCCCACACGCACATGCGTGGCGCCAAAGGCGATGGCTTGGTCAAAATCACTGCTCATCCCCATCGAGAGGCCTTGCAGATCATTGCGTTTGGCGATTTTAGCCAGAAGCGCGAAATGCAATGAGGGCGTCTCGTCCGCGGGTGGGATACACATCAGCCCCTTGAGGGGCAGGCTCAAATCGCGGCACTCTTGGATAAACGCATCGGCGTCTTGGGGCAAAATGCCGGCCTTTTGCGGCTCGGCGCCCGTGTTGACTTGGATAAACAGATCGGGGCAATGGCCCAGCTCATCGGCCAAACGGGCGCAAGTGTGGGCCAATTTTGGACGATCAACGGAATGAATGGCGTCAAAGAGACCAAAGGCTTGACGCGCCTTATTGGTTTGTAACGGGCCAATCAAATGGACACGCGTGCCCTCGAACTGCTCGCGGAACTCGGGCCATTTGCCGGCGGCCTCTTGGACTTTGTTCTCGCCAAACAGACGATGCCCTTGTTCCAGCACAGCGGCCACACGCGCGTTTGGCTGCACTTTGGAGACGGCGATCAACTCAACCGACGCCGGATCGCGCCCGGCCTGTGCGCAGGCTTGGGTCATCTGGACGGTGATTTCAGATAGCGACATCAGACGGCTCCTGTCCTGTGGAATACTTTGCATATAGCACGCGACACATCACAAAACAGAGCAGGGTTCAAGA
>JBDNBY010000133.1:0-2503 GCA_039767595.1 Paracoccaceae bacterium
AGGCCGGCTATGATGCACAAGTGTTTGTCGATCTGAACCAAGGGTTTGATGAGAAAAATTTCTTTCGCGGCGTCTCGATCATGGAAGAGGCCAATAGCTCAACGCGCAACGTGCGTGAAGATAGCTTTTATGGAATTGAACATGCGATCACGCAAATGGATTGGTCGCAGTTCGATGGCCGCTATATTATCCTTGTCACAGATGCGAGCCCGCGCACCGAAGAGGATCCTTTGTCGCAAACAGGTCTGAGTGCGGATGGCGTGCGCACGTCTATTCAGCAACGCCTGCAAGGTGCGCTGATCACGTTGTTGATCATTGACGATGCCAGTGACGATGCCCGCCGCGCCGCGCGGCTCTATGAGATTGCCAGTGGGCAGCCAAACAGCCCCCCTCTGTTGCGGGGGATCAATGGCCGCAATCAAGAGACGCTTGCCCGAGATTATATGCAGGCTGTGCTACAGATCTCAGAGGTCATTTCCCGCCAGATTGACGCCTTTAACCAAGGTGGAGATGTCCAAGAGAGCGTCGAAGAGGATGCTATGCTCCAAGCGGTTGAAAACGCGGGCCGCGCGATGCAACTGGCCTATCTAGGGCGCACAGGCGGCGCACAAGTCCCCCCGATTTTCCAAGCGTTCGTCGCAGATCGGGATTTCGAGGAAACTTCGCGAAAGCCCCTTTCGATCAGAGTGCTTGTGAACAAAGATCAGCTTAGTGATTTGTTCCAATCCTTGGACATCGTTGTCGAAGAGGCCGAGGCCAACATCACCAAACCTGAGGACTTCTTTCCCAAAGTCCTTGCGGCAGCAGTGCGCATGGGCCGTGACCCGCAAGACGTCGCACAAGGTCAAGATGCCACATTGGGCGATTTGACCGTGATTGGCGAAATGCTCAGCGGATTGCCCTACGAATCGACCATCATGAAAATCACCCAAAAGGATTGGATCCGTATGTCGGCGGCCGAGCAAATCACGATCGTCAACGGCATGCGCGACCGGATCGAACGGTATCGCCGGTATAACCAAAGCACGCATCTGTGGTCTCGTTATCTGGCTACGGGCCAAGATGGTGAACTGCTATATCCCATGCCCTTGGATGACTTGCCGTAATCGAATAGGGCCTCTCGCATCCCAAAGTGATGTGAGAGAGACGTTGCATCGCATCACCTGCTGCGCTGATCGCTCTGGAGGATCAGCGCAGGATAGGGATGTGTGCAAAACTGCGATAAAATTCTCCTTCAACTTGATCGCATGGACAAGTTTGTTAATTTCGTAAAGTTGTCCAGTATTGCAATATTATTATTGCGAGAAAATCTGCTGTAAAAAGTATTTCAAGTTGTGTCGACAAATGTTTAAATTGTGTCGCATTTGTTAAGAAATGATTTTAAATCAAAAGAATAAGAAAGCGACTTTATGATTATGACCATTGGTCAAAGAAGTGGCCGATTGTGATGAAAGCGTTTCGTCAAACTGAGCCTCGGCAGTTGCGATATGCGCGCTTGTTTTCACAAGACTGATCAGCGGATAATAATCGGACGAAAAGTATGAGCGTCAATGTCGGCGATCGTCATAACGGAATTGAGCCGTGATCTGCACCGCATTGAGCGCCGCGCGGGTCCCACCCTCGCACAAAATAGAGTGTCCTCTCTATGCAACTGGGCGGCCATCGGGCCGCCCTTTTTATGCGCTTAGCGCCCCATTGCATAGAACTCATCATTTGGCCGTAAGCTTGTCGCATTGGCAAAGCGGTTGGACATCGCAAAGAATGCTGTGATCGCGATGATGTCCCAAATATCCTCTTGCGAGAAGCCATGATCATAAAGCGGGGTCATCGCTGTCTCATCCACACTGTGCGAGCTGTGCGCGACCTGCATTGCGAAATCGAGCATGGCCTTTTGCCGCGCGCTCAGATCGGCCTTGCGATAATTGATGGCCACTTGATCGGCGATCAGCGGATCTTTGGCGCGAATGCGTAAAATGGCGCCATGTGCGACCACGCAATATTGACAGCCATTGGTATTGGAAGTTGCGACGATGATCATCTCGCGCTCGGCCTTGGTGAGGCCGCTGTCTTTGTCCATTAAAGTATCGTGATAGGCCATAAAGGCGCGAAATTCCGCAGGGCGGTGCGCCAGCGTGAGAAAGATATTTGGGATAAAGCCCGCTTTTTCCTGAACCGAGAGAATGCGCGATTTGATGTCATCGGGCATCTCGGTCAACTGTGGTATCGGGAAACGGCTGATCGGTTGGGTCATAGGGTGCCTCTCGTCATTCTTTGGGGTGGGGTGACCATAGGTCAGGATCCTACGCATAGCCAGAGTACAGTGGACACACCAACTGTACTCTGGCCGAGGCGAAAAAGGCTAGACTCAGGGGATATTTTCGCTAACGTGACCGCCTTATGATGCGTGCGACGCCGGTGCGGCACGCAGGGCTGAGGCCGCAAGTCGACTGGGAGGATCGTCTTGCGGCCTCGCTTATCCCTGTATTGAGCAAAAAATTTTGAA
>JBDNBY010000134.1:0-25517 GCA_039767595.1 Paracoccaceae bacterium
ACATCTGGCGGTGTGACCAATGCCGCCAAGACCAAGATCCCGACGACAGCGTATTTGCGCACGGATTTGAGGCCCTCGGCACTCACCAGCCCCGCTTTGCCCATCAATGTCAGGAGAACGGGCAACTGAAAACATAAGCCAAACGCAATGATGAATTTTAGCGTGATATCGAGCGATTCGTTCACTTTACCAAAAAACGTGATCGTCACGCCGCTCTCTGTGGCTGCTGGCGCTTGCGCGATCACGGCGTCCGTTGGCGCGTCACTGACCAAAGATGACATGACCGACGTGAGGACTGAGCTGACATCAGCAAATCCCAAAAAGAATGTCATCGCCAATGGCGTCACAACGAATTGAGCAAAGGATGCCCCAAGAAGGAACATGATCGGCGAGGCCGCGATAAAGGGTAGAAATGCGTTTTTCTCGGCACGGTATAGGCCCGGCGCCACAAAGCGCCACAGCTGATAGCCAATGACCGGAAAGGACAAGGCAAAGCCAAACACCATCGAAATCCGAAACAGCGTAAAGAGGTATTCTTGCGGCGATGTATATTGCAGTGTTGGATTAGGATCACCCAAGTTGCGCAGCGCATCTTCGATGGGGGCCACAAGGAATTGCAAGATTGGCTCAGCCACGGCAAAGGCCAAGACAATCCCAATAATAAAGGCGATCACGGAATAAATCAGCCGCGTGCGCAATTCCGCCAGATGCTCAATCAAGGGGGCCGTGCTGTGTTCTACTTCGTCATCGACGCTCATGCGCTTGGGTCCTCAAATTTCAAGGTCTAACTGTTGGACGCTCTACTCAGCATCACCTTTGGTCTGTGCCGCGGGCGGTGTATCCGTTTTTACGTCGACGTCGCCCTTGGGTGTGGCGGCGGGCGCGTCTGCGGCCTTTGCCGCGGCCTTTTCACGATCAATCCGCTCTTGGGCGGTTTTGGCGGCGGCGTCTTTGATCTTTTTGGCTTGCTCTTGGCGTTCTTTGCTGAGCTTGCCCGTCTCGCTTTCGGGATCATAATCGGCAAAGTTCGTCGCCGCCGATTTCACCCCGTCTAGACCGGCCTTCATCGGATCGGTCATCGTGCGCAACGTGTCTTTAACATCATCCATGCCGCTTTGCTTGGCCGCGTCGTCCATCGCGCTGGAAAACTCGCGCGCCATGGATTTCATGCGCCCGACGAATTGACCGGCTTTTTTGAACAAAACCGGCAAATCTTTTGGTCCAACTACAATGAGCGCTACGATGCCCACAACGAGCATCTCAGCCATACCAATGTCGAACATGATTAGGCTTTATCTTTTTCTGCGTCTGGCGTCACGTCTTTGGCCGCCTCAGCAACGTCTTCGCTCGCTTCTAGCGCCGCTTCGGATTCGTCTTTGACGCCCTTTTTAAACGCTGTGATGCCTTTGCCCACTTCGCCCATCAAACCACTGATTTTACCACGTCCAAACAGAACGAGAACAACGACAGCGATCAGCAAAATGCCTGGCAATCCGATATTATTGAGCATGATCTTCTCCTTCATACATTCAAATTTCGTACTTTGATACTTGTTCGATCAAAGAAGGCAAAGGGCAAAAACGTAAAAACTGCGTCGCCCCGTGCATTTTGGTCATTTAAGGTGGCGATAACACCATTTTAAGGGGAAGCCGGAAAGACAAAACACCGATCCCGCGGCACAGTGAGCCAAAACGGCGTTCCCTCTGTGGGTAAAAACACGTTGGGCACCGACGCTTGGATCAACTGGCCAGAGTGCTCAAGCGTAAATTCGACAATGCTTTCACGCCCCAAAAACCGCGCTCGCTTCACATGGGCCCGCGCGGCAGTGCCATCTGTGGGCGTCGGCAGCGGCCCTTTGCCGTGGCGATCAAAATCAATTCGAAGGTGTTGCGGGCGAAACACGATTTCGACATTTGTGCCATCGCTGAGCCCTGGCGCAAGAAACTGACCAAAGGGCGTGGCGGCCAAAGAGCCATGCACACAGCCCTCGATCACATTGATATCACTGAAAAAACCGACGGCCTGACGATCGACGGGGCTGTTATAGATGTTATAGGGCGCACCGCTTTGAACAATGCGGCCCTCACGCATCAATATAATTTGATCCGCCATGCGCATCGCCTCATAGGGCTCATGCGTCACCAATAGGACAGACGTGCCCTCTTCTTTCAAAAGGGCGAGGGTCTCGTCGCGGATCACGTCACGCAAACGGTTATCAAGGCCCGAAAACGGCTCATCCATCAACATAATGCGGGGCCGCGGGGCAAGCGCACGCACTAGGGCGACGCGCTGCTGCTCGCCGCCCGATAAGACATGCGGATATTCATCAATCGCACGCGCCAAATTAACCTTGGTTAATAACTCGAGGGCCCGCTGGCGCGCGGCATCCCCCTTTTCTGTCATCCCAAACATCACATTATCGCCCACGCTCATGTGCGGAAACAAAGCAAAGTCTTGGAACATTAGGCCAATGTTGCGGCGCTCGGCAGGCATTGATGTTACGGTATCACTGATCAACGTCCCATCGATGTAGATGTCACCGCGATCTTGCATATCGATCCCAGCGATCATCCGTAGCGTTGTGGATTTACCGCAGCCCGATGGCCCCAACAGGCAACAGACCTGCCCTGGCATAATCTTTAACGACACATCATTGACCACATGCTGATCGCCAAACACACGGTGAAGATTGCGCACTTCGAGACGCGCATGACCAGAGCCGGAGTTTGATATCTGAGTGCTCAACTGAGGATCCACCTTCGATAACTGAGTGTTTTAATCGAGTTCCCTCGGCCTAGCAGCTTGAATTTGAAATCACAAGTTCTTGGATTTGAATCCATTGCGCCTTGCGAAACGAGGATAAACCCCCTAAGTAGCGCTTGATCATACTATGGCGGGACCTATGGAACAAATTGTACTCATCATTCACCTTATCTTAGCATTGTCTTTGATTACGACTGTTTTACTTCAACGGTCAGAAGGTGGGGGATTAGGTATGGGCGGTCCCAATGCCGCCGCCGCTGGTCGCCCTGCAACCACACCGGCCCAAAAATTCACTTGGGCCTTGGCGATCGCGTTTATTATGACCTCGATCACATTGACGATCTTGTCTGCGCAGGCATCCAAAGATGCCTCAGTTCTGGATCGCCTTGGCGTGGCCCCCGCGGCGGCGCCGCAAGAGGCTCCAGCGACCCTCAACGGCGAGTCGCTTCTACCACCAAGCGCGCCATCATCTGATCCGATGGTGCCAACAGTCGACTAAACGACCCAGTATTTAGGGGTTTCACTTAACCTACATCAGCATGTAGTAGGGCGCTTGCCATGTGCCCAGCTATGCTTTAAGGGTGAAATCCCGTGGGGCGGCGTGATTCCGCCATGCAAATTCGGTGATATAACCTCGATTTCCAACGCGGGAGACTTCAATGGCACGGTATATTTTTATCACAGGCGGTGTAGTGTCCTCGCTCGGCAAGGGCCTCGCCTCTGCGGCGTTGGGTGCTTTGCTCCAAGCGCGCGGCTTTACAGTTCGTCTGCGCAAGCTTGACCCCTATCTCAATGTCGATCCCGGCACGATGAGCCCCTTTGAACATGGCGAGGTCTTCGTCACGGATGATGGCGCCGAGACGGATCTGGATCTGGGCCACTATGAACGTTT
Organism: Paracoccaceae bacterium; assembly: GCA_039767595.1. Classification (GTDB taxonomy): domain Bacteria; phylum Pseudomonadota; class Alphaproteobacteria; order Rhodobacterales; family Rhodobacteraceae; genus JBDNBY01. Next base: position 3,656 of record JBDNBY010000134.1, read on the forward strand.
CACAGGGGTCGCGGCGAAAAATACCGATTCTGTGTCATCCGGGCGCATTTATTCCACCGTTTTGGAAAAAGAGCGCCGCGGCGATTACTTGGGCAAAACTATCCAAGTGATCCCCCATGTGACAAATGAAATCAAAGATTTTCTATCCACTGGCGGCGACGATGTTGATTTCCAATTATGCGAGATTGGCGGAACCGTTGGCGATATCGAAGGCCTTCCGTTTTTCGAGGCGATTCGACAATTTTCCCAAGACCGCCCGCGCGGCCAGTGTATTTTTGTGCACTTAACGCTGCTGCCCTACATCACCGCCTCGGGCGAATTAAAAACCAAGCCAACGCAACATAGCGTCAAAGAGCTCCGCTCGATTGGCATTGCGCCCGATGTTTTGGTGTGCCGCTCAGAGGGACCGATCCCGCAAAAAGAGCGCGATAAACTTGCCCTATTTTGCAATGTGCGCCCCGATAGCGTGATTGCCGCCCAAGACCTCAAATCCATCTACGAGGCGCCCCTTGCCTATCATCGCGAAGGCTTGGATCAGGCGGTTTTGGATGCATTCCAAATCTCACCTGCGCCCAAACCGGATCTGACCCGCTGGCATGATGTCTATGAGCGAGTGTATAACCAATCCGAGGGCGATGTGCGCGTGGCGATCGTTGGCAAATATGTCCAACTCGAAGATGCCTATAAATCCATCGCCGAGGCGCTCACACATGGCGGTATGCACAACGGCGTCAAAGTCAAAGTGGACTGGGTCGACTCTGAGACCCTCGCGACACAGGACGGTATCAAGCAATTGCACGGCTATAACGGCATTCTCGTCCCGGGCGGCTTTGGTGAGCGGGGCACAGAGGGCAAAATCGCCGCCGCGCGTTATGCCCGCGAACACAAGATCCCCTATCTAGGCATCTGTTTGGGCATGCAAATGGCGGTGATCGAAGCGGCACGCAATGTCGCCGGCCTCACCACCGCCGGATCCGAAGAGTTTGACCACGAAAAGGGCGAAACACGGTTTGAACCTGTGGTCTATCACCTCAAAGAATGGGTGGAAGGCAACACAAAAGTCGAACGCTCTGTCCAAGATGACAAAGGCGGCACGATGCGTCTGGGCGCCTATACGGCCCACCTTCAAGAGGGATCCAAAGTCGCCGAAGTCTATGGCACCACCGAGATTAGCGAACGCCACCGGCATCGCTATGAGGTCGATATCAAGTACCGCAAACAGCTTGAGGATTTGGGCCTTAAATTCTCGGGCCTCTCGCCCGATGGTCGCCTCCCTGAGATTGTCGAATGGCAGGATCACCCATGGTTTATCGGCGTGCAATTCCACCCCGAGCTTAAGTCAAAGCCATTTGAACCGCATCCACTATTCCGTGGATTCGTCGGCGCCGCCAAAGAGGCCTCGCGCCTCGTCTGATGCTGTCCTATCAGCATATGTACCATGCGGGAAATTGGGCTGATGTGCATAAGCATTGGCTCTTGGCTGAGACATTGGCAACATTAAAACAAAAGTCCAAGCCATTGTTTTATATGGAAACTCATGCAGGCCGCGCCCTTTATGATTTGCAAAGCGCCGAATCGCAAAAGACCCAAGAGGCCGCCCATGCCATCACATGGGCACGCGAGAACGATGCGATTGATCCGGCCTCGGCCTATGGCCGCTGCTTGGCTCACACGGCGCAAGAGTATGGCCTAAATAGCTACCCCGGATCGCCTAAAATTGCACAGCATCTCCTCGATGATGGAGACACACTCATTTTGGCCGAGCTGCACCCCCAAGAGCATAACGCCCTTACCGAAAATATGTTTCGCAGCGGCGCCCATATTCACAAAAAAGACGGCTATCAGCTAATGCAATCCATGATGCCGCCCACGCCGCGGCGCGGGCTGGTGATGATTGACCCTAGCTATGAGATTAAATCCGAATACGCCGATGTGCCCAACGCCGCCAAACACGCCGCCAAAGCGTGGAATGTTGGTAACTTCCTCATGTGGTATCCAATTTTGACCGACCATCGCCAAGTCGAAATGGTGGATCAGCTGCACGATCTCTTCCCCGAAGGCGGCGCGCATGAAGTCCGCTTTGCCCCCGCCCGCGAAGGGCACCGGATGATCGGATCGGGCATGTTCTATAACCGAGACATCTATGGCCTGCGGGCTGTTCGGGCGAAAATAAGTGATTTTTTTGCCAAGCTGCCGCACCAACCCTAGTCACGCGGCACGGCGCACTCTATGTTAGGCGTATGTTAGCAAAATTATTCGACAGTTTTTTCGCCCAGCCCCGTGACGTGATGAATTCGCAAGACGGCCCATTGGTCTTTGCCGCGCTCTTGATCCGCGTCGCCCGCGCCGATGGGGTGTTTGACGCCAACGAACGGCAGGTGATTGAAGATAGCCTCGCCGATCACTACGCCCTTGCGCCCGACGCTGTGTCAACACTCATGACACGCGCAGAAGAGTTAGAGGCCTCGGCCCCTGATACCGTGCGCTTTACCCGCGTCCTCAAAGAGAGTGTTCCGTTGGATGAGCGCAGCGCGATTATGATGGCGATTTGGCGGACAATCCTCGCAGATGGCGCGCGCGATCCAAGCGAGGATTCGCTGGCACGCATGGTCGCCGCCCTGCTCGGGATCGATGATGTAGCAAGCGCCCGCGCACGACAAAAGGCGCAAGCCCAGATCGACAATCAGGCCGAGTAGTCGCGATGATTGCCAGCTTGGGCATGTACGATCCACCGCATCTCCGCGCTGCAAATGATACCTTTTGGCAAGAGATTCGCGGCAATCTTGGATATGGCCCCGATCAACTGACCCGAGACATGCCTTTGCATGAGCTATGGACGTCGCCTCAAATGCTTTTTGCGCAGACCTGCGGGCGGCCCTATCGTTTGGGTCTGTGGCGCGATGTCACATTACTTGGGACGCCAGACTACCAATTAGACGACTGCCCCCAAGGTTATTATTTTAGCGTCATTATCTCCGCCTCCGCAGAACCCCCACGCACGGGCCGTGTGGCGATCAATGGTGCAGCATCACAATCTGGATGGGCGGCGTTATACGATTATATACATAGCGCAGATTTCACCCCCCACGGGCATGTCGTCACAGGCTCGCACGCAGCGTCGATCACGGCCGTCGCCCAAGGCACGGCAAGCATAGCGGCGATTGATGCGCAAACGTATCGTACGCTCAAAGGCCACCATCCAGAGATTGGTAATGTCCACATCATTGGACGCAGCCCCCTGCGCCCCGCCCTGCCCTTTGTCACCGCGCGCCATCAAGATGCCGCAGCTTTGCGCGCCGCTGTGTCAACTGCAATTCAAGGGGCGCGCGCCGCAGCGCAGCTCGGCATTGCAGGTCTCATTGATATACCGCATGAGGCCTATATGGCGATCCCCGATGTCCCGCAGCCCGCAGATGTAATCGGCGCGGCCTCTTAAGATTTGCTCATCTTGTCCAACTGAGTCGTCAGGGCGGCGAGCTGCTCTTTGATTGAGGCGATATCATCTTTTTCAGGCGCGGCAGCGGGCTCCGCATCGGGTTTGGCGGCCTCTGGAGGGGTAAATGCGGACCACGCGCCCATCATCGCCTTGAGCATCGCCTCTTGCTGCACTGCAAAAGCATCGACACCGGGCATTTTTGCCAAAGGGGAATGCTCTAAAATTTGCGATTGGCTTTGACGCAACACATCAAACGATTGCTGCAGAAATTGCGGCACCATGCTTTGTGCTTGCGAGGCATAGGAACGCACGAGGTCGGTCAACACTTCAACTGGTAAGACATTCTCACCGCGGCCCTCATGCTCTGTTATGATCTGAAGCAAGTATTGCCGCGTCAAATCATCGCCTGTTTTCAGATCGATAATTTGTACATCGCGCCCATCTTTGATGAACCGCGCCACATCTTCGAGTGTCACATAATCACTGGTCTCAGTGTTATAGAGCCGGCGACTTGCATATCGTTTGATGAGCAATGGATTCGTAGCGGTCACAGGGCGCACTCCTTTTTTTCATAACGATAGATTATTGCATTGCAAAAAGAAAGGGCGCACGAAACGTACGCCCTTTGATCATCATCTTGGGAGGAGGATGACTTATTTCGCAGTTGCAGCAGTCGCTTTTTTAGCCGCTGCCGTTGCTTTTGTTGTGACATCTTTGACGGCGTCTTGTGCTTCTTTGCCCATGTCTTTGCCGGCATTGAGCAAAAGCTCGATTGTCGCCATTTGCATTTTGTTTGCAACATCAGCAAAGGCTGACATGTATTCAGACGCGCCATCTGCTTGTGCAGATGCGAAATCTGTCATCGCTTTGGCGTAATCTGCTGGCTGCTCTTTCGCTTTTGCGAGATCACCCATTTTTGAAACTGTTTCTTTTGCCCAGTTTACTGCAATTTCTTGCGACTTTTCAACGGCTTCGAGTGCAACTGATGATAATTTCTCGTTCAAAGTTGCTGTGTTTTTAAACGCGCCTTCCATTGCAGTCATGTCGACTGGGAATGCTTCAACCATATCTTTGAATACGGCATTAAGATCTGTGTTAACGGCCATGATGCTACCCTTTGAGCTGTATGCGCTTTTGCGCTGGACAACTCTTACATAACGCTGCACTGCAGTAATGTCAACTATTTTTCTGCGCCGCAGCAAAGGCCTCTGCAGCGCGGCGTAAAACATATTCGCCAGGCGCCGCGCAGATTACAGGGAAATCTGCGTGCCCCACGGGGCGTGCTGGAATTTTATCGCCCGATTGTGCGGCGAGCCATGTCCCAAAGTGCGGCCACCAACTGCCCTCTTTGAATGTGGCGCTGTGCTTCCACTCCTCGGCCGATTGATCCAAATCGGCATTTACATAGTGACCGTATTTTTTGCGCGGTGGCGCATTCACAATGCCGGCCACATGACCCGATTCGGACAGGACGAAGATTTTATCCGCACTGCCCGTCGCCTGCATCCCCCGATAGCAATCCAGCCAAGGGGCGATGTGATCACTTTCGCAGGTCACATAATAAACCGGCAAGGTCACGTCGCGCGCATGCAAGGTCACCCCCTCCTCAAACGACACGCCCTCCCCTACAAATTCATTGGCTTGGCACAGCTGACGGAGATATTCGACTGTCATCTTGGCGGGCAGGTTCGCGCCATCTTCATTCCAAAAGAGCAAATCAAACGCCGGCGCCTCTTTGCCCAAGAGATAGTTGCGGATCGCAGGGCCATAGACCAAATCCTTAGATCGCAAAAAGCTCATCGTGCGCTGCATGATATAAGCGTTGAGCACACCGTCGGCATTCACTTGCTTTTCAATGCCCGTGACAAAATCATCATGCAAAAAGGCAGTAAACTCGCCATGATTGGAAAAATCTGTGAGCGTTGTGAAAAACGTGGCCGTTTCAGGCGCGTCAAAGCCGACCTGCTTCATATACGACAAAGACAGCTGCAATGTCGTGCCCGCGATACAATAGCCGATCGCGTTAACTTTGGGCTGTTCGGTGATCGCGCGTACGGCCGTGATGGCATCCATATAGCCGTCCCGAATATACTCCATCAGGCCCACATCTCGATGCGAGGCATCTGGATTGATCCACGAGACGACAAAGACGGTAAACCCCTGATCCACAAGCCATTTGATCAAGCTATTTTTATCCTGAAGATCCAAAATATAATATTTATTGATCCACGGCGGATAAATAATGATGGGCACGCTGTGCACCGTATCAGTGGTCGGCGTATATTGCAGGAGCTCGTACATCGGCGTGCGATGCACCACGGCCCCGTCGGTATAGGCGACGGTTTTTCCCACTTCATAGGCATCTGGATCCGAGAGGCCCACGGCAAACAAGCCATTATTTTTCTCAACATCGCGGATCAAATTCTCTAATCCCTTGACTAAAGAGCGCCCCTCCGTGGCGACGGCCTCTTCCAATGCCTCGGGATTGGTGGCCAGAAAATTCGTCGGGGCCATCAAATCAATGATCTGCTCGGTGACAAAGGTAAGGCGACGTTTGTCGATCTCTTGCATACCCTCAACGGCTTCGGTCGCATGACGCAGTGCTTGGGCGTTTTTAAAATACTGATCTTTGACAAATTTAAAATACGGATGCGTCGACCAGAGGCCATGGGCAAAGCGCCGGTCGCCAACAGGCGCGTCATCTTTTGTGATCTCACCAGAGATCACATCGCGCTGCATCGTGATAAAGGCCTCAATCGCATCATTCCAATATCCCACTTGCGCCTCATAGAGCTTGGCAGGGTTCTCCAACATCGTTTGCCACGACTTTACAAACGCCTCGGCAAATAAATTCGGGTCAGGGGCATTGAGGTCATGGCGAACGCTTGGAGCCTTTTGCACAGCCGCAAGTAAACGCGCATAGAGGGCTTCCACCTGCTCAAGGTTGTTTTTCAACACATCTTGCGCCTCTTTGTGGTCTCTCTCGCTCATTTTTTCCCCATGGATATTGTCTTTCTGCTATGCAGCATACTAATATTGCGACTCAATGATTACATTTATTGGATTGTTGCGCATTAAAAAAGGTAACCCTATGTACCAAATGTTTTCCTACGACCTCGCAGAGGCAATGCGATCCACCAACCACTGGATCGGTGCAACAGCCAAAACTGTGGCGCGTTCTCCGTTTTTGGCTGCGGTCCCCAATCCAATGCTGGCCTATATCGGCGCATGGGGCGAGGTCGCCGAACGCAGCTTTGATTGTATCACGCACAAACCCAGTTGGAATATTGACGAAGTGGCCTCGGATTGCGGCACATTTCACCAAGTGAATATCAAAAGCGTGGTGCAAAAACCGTTTTGTAACCTATTGAATTTCGAGGCCGAGGGCCGTGCGCCGATGGGCCGAAAAGTCCTCCTTATTGCGCCGATGTCTGGACATTACGCCACGCTTGTGCGCGCGACAGTCACCAGTTTACTCACGGATAATGACGTTTACGTGACAGATTGGCTCAATGCGCGCGACATTCCTGTCAGTGACGGTCAGTTCGATGTCGAAACCTACGCCGATTATCTTGTCGAATTCATTCAAACATTGGGGGCCGATGTGCATGTCGTGGCGATTTGCCAACCTGCCCCGTTGGCTTTGGCGGCAACGGCGTACCTCAATCAAACCGATCCCAAATCTGTGCCCACAAGCCTGACGCTGATCGGCGGGCCGATTGATCCGGCGGCCAAGGAAACCGAAGTGACAAAATTCAGCGAAAAGGTCACGATCGCGCAACTCGAACAATCGATGGTGCAGCGCGTTGGCTATTCCTACGCTGGCGTTGGCCGCCGCGTCTATCCAGGGCATCTACAGCTGACGTCCTTCATCGCCATGAATTGGCAGACCCATTCCAAAGCGTTTTCCGAACAGATCTTTCGCGCGGCCAATGGCGAGGCCTCGGATGATGACAAGCATAATATATTTTATGATGAGTATCTCGCAGTGATGGATATGCCTGCGGAGTTTTACCTCTCAACGGTTGATCGTATCTTTAAAAAGCGTGAAATCGCCGCGAATACCTTTGTGCTAAATGGCGTCGAGCTGGATATTTCGGCAATTGAGAACACCGCCATCATGACAATCGAGGGCGAGCGCGATGATATTTCGGCCCCGGGGCAATGCGCGGCGGCGCTTGATCTATGTCCAAAGCTGCCGACCGCCCTCAAACAGGCGCATGTCGAGCCGAACGCCGGCCATTACGGCATCTTTGCCGGCCGCAGATGGCGTGATAACATTCGGCCAAAAGTCATTGATTTCATGGACAAAGCAGCCAAATCACGCAAGGCATCATAAATGAAAAAGGGGCTACACGCTGTAGCCCCTTTTTTAATACTCTGCGCGTGTCTTTCATGCGTCTTGCGCGATTAAACCACCATCGACAGCACGCCGCTGCATTTCCTTTTGCAACTTTTCAAACGCGCGCACTTCGATTTGACGGATACGCTCGCGGCTGACTGAATACTTTTCGCTCAGCTCTTCAAGAGTGACCACAGGTTCCGACAGACGCCGCAGCGTGAGAATATCTTGCTCGCGTTCGTTCAAAACACCCATAGCCTGTGTCAGCAGGTCTCGGCGCAAGGCCATCTCTTCATTCTCGGCATATTCACCGGCCTGATCCGCGCTGTCATCTTCGAGCCAATCTTGCCACTGCATGGCGCCATCTTCGGCATTGCCAACGGTGGCGTTCAACGACGCATCCCCACCAGACATCCGGCGGTTCATTGAGATCACTTCGGTCTCGGTCACACCCAGATCATGGGCGATCTTTTTGACATTGTCAGGGTGCAAATCTCCCTCATCGAGCGCGCCAATACGCGATTTCGCTTTGCGCAAATTGAAAAACAACTTTTTTTGCGCCGATGTCGTGCCCATTTTGACCAAGGACCACGAGCGTAAAATATACTCTTGGATCGAGGCGCGAATCCACCACATTGCATAAGTCGCCAGACGAAACCCTTTTTCAGGATCAAATCGTTTGACCGCCTGCATCAGCCCGACATTCGCCTCAGAGATCACTTCGGATTGCGGTAGGCCGTAGCCCCGATATCCCATGGCAATCTTGGCCGCCAAACGCAAATGCGACGTCACCATTTTATGCGCGGCCTCGGTGTCTTGATCTTCGACCCAGCGCTTGGCCAGCATATATTCCTGCTCTGGTTCAAGCATTGGAAATTTGCGAATTTCCTGCATGTAGCGATTCAGGCCACCTTCTGCGGACGGTGCTGGCAAATTTGCGTAGTTGCTCATGACTCTCGTTACCCCTCTTCTCAGTTTGACAATGTAAGGATTGCCTAAGCGCGATACAAGAGCCGCCCCCTCACAACTTAGTGAGCGCGCAAGATCGTCAGCAAACCGTCCATATCATCGGGCAATGGTGCCGTGAACATCATATCCTCTTGGGAAATGGGATGCACAAACCCCAGCTCAGCCGCATGAAGCGCCTGACGCGGAAACTCTTTGATCGCGAGGGTCATGTCTTCTGGCACGGCTTTGGGCAGTTTGCGCCGCCCGCCATAGGTTTGATCCCCCAAGAGGCCATGGCCCACATGGGCCATATGCACGCGGATTTGATGCGTGCGCCCTGTTTCAAGCTGACACCGCACTAGCGCCGCCACAGATCCGAAATACCGCTCAAGTACATGGGCCCGCGTCACGGCGTGACGTCCGCCAACAAACACGACCGCTTGCTTTTGCCGATCTGTTTTATGGCGCGTGAGCTGCGTTGTGATTTTGAGGACATCGCCCGTTTCGAAATTCGTACCGCGCACCCCATGCAGGCGCGGATCGCTTTGCTCTGGCACCCCATGGCACAGGGCCAGATATCGACGATGCACCGTGTGCTTTTCAAACTGTGCGGCCAATCCATGATGGGCCGCGTTCGATTTCGCCACCACTAATAGGCCAGAGGTATCTTTGTCAATGCGGTGAACAATGCCCGGGCGTTTCTCACCGCCAACTCCAGACAACTCGCCCCCAAAATGCCCCAAAAGGGCGTTGACCAGCGTGCCCGAGGGCGTCCCGGGCGCGGGGTGTACCACCATGCCAACGGGTTTATTGACCACGACCAAATCTTCGTCTTCATAGATGATATCAAGGGCGATATTCTCTGGCGTGACATCCACGTCTTGGGCCACGGGCACCGTGATGACAACGAGGTCGCCTTCTTCAACGCTGGCTTTGGGCGATGTGACGACAACGCCGTTCACACAGATCGCCCCATTTTCAAGGAGCGCCATGATCCGCGTCCGAGAAAGTACAGCCCCCTCTGGAACATCGCGCGCCAATGCCTTATCCAAGCGTTTAGGCGGCTCGGCCGCGATGCTAAATTCGACTACAGTTGAAGAAAGAGCTACGGACATGGACCCACTTTCACACTCCACGTTAAACGAAGGGCACATCCTTTGGTTGCGCCGCATGGTGATGACGTTGATCATCGTGATGATCGTTGGCGTCGTCACTATCACAGGTCTGTTGATACGCAAGCTCAATCAAACTGAGGCGCCGGCCCTGCCTGATCTCGCCGCCGTGTTGACCGAAGGGGTCATCGCATATTCGGTCACACCCGATTGGATCATTACAACGACCCGCGATGGCACCGTGATGGTCTATGCGAAATCCGACCTAAGCGAGATCGCCGCCTTTACCATTCCCGCGCCTTAAACGGCGTGTTTACGCAAGACGATCACTTTTGACGTCATGTTATAGCCCGTTAAGTGGGGCCCCTCGTGAGCCTCAAGCACAGTGCATAGGCCCTGCGCCACGCCCTGATCAACGGCGGCCATATAAGCCGGATTTTCCAATGTGTGATTGTTGAGGGAAAAGACAAACAACCCGCCCTCACCCAATTTATCCAATATATCAAACAGCGTCTCGGGCGGGGCATGCTGATCAGCCAGAACGCCAACCGCGGTCATCGCAGTATAAAAACCTTGTTCAAAATCAAAGGGGTTTTGCAATGTCGCAAGGCTTAATCCTCGATATACCCCCGCACGCTGAGCCGCGAGATCAAGCATTTCTTGCGAGAGGTCAGAGCCATCAATCACACGAAATCCCGCGTTTGACAACGCCTGCCCGGCCAGCCCTGTGCCGCAACCGATGTCTAAAATCGGCGCCTGCGGATCGGGCAAATGACGCGCCAATGCATCCGCACAGCGCGACGGGCTAATATAACCATGGGCCTGCACAGTGGCATCATAACTGGCCGCCCACTCTTGATAAAGACGCTGCGTATCTGTGTGGTCTTTCAAAGCATACGCTTGTTTTAAGAAATGATCGTCCGCCATCTGCACCTCCGCTATCGTTGGATAGGGCGAGCATGGCAAATGAGCTGCAAAACAATCAAGTGCTAAGTTTGATTAGCACGACATTCACATTACAAAGGCTAGAATGGTACCACCTCCCCGGCTCGAACGGGGGACCTCCTGATCCACAATCAGGCGCTCTAACCTACTGAGCTAAGGCGGCACTGGCGGCGTAACTAGCCTTTGATGTGCGCGATTGCAAGCCCTTATGGAACTTTTCACGTTAGAAAATTTCACTTGAATTTTGCCACTTGGTGCTGTTCTAACACTCTCATACGAGAAGCGTACTCACACAAGGATGAATTCACCCATGGGCATCAATACAGAACGCGACATTGAGGCAAATTTGCAAATCGGCCCGACTGACTTGGGCATGGTGCGGCTCTTTGTGTTTGCGGGTGATTTGGAAATCCCAATGGATTTCACCCCAGATGAAGCGCGCGAAATTGCCGAAGAACTCAGCGCGTCGGCAATTGCCGCTGAGGCGTTAGAGAAATAGCTAACCTTTGTATTGCAGGTAATGCAGCCGATCTGCTGCGTTCATCGCAAATTTATGGATCATCTTTTTACGCCGCGCAGCCGCCAACGGATCGTTTGGCGCGGCACGAATGATCTCTGCCCCATACCCATCAGCAAAGATCAGCCCCGTGTCGGCGGGCAAAACATCCGTGGGAAAATCTGTATCCACCGCCCAGTAAAACTGATCACACCACTGCAAATACTCGTGCCACTTATGGTCGGCAGCATAATCCGCAAGGCCAGATTTGCATTCGATCACCCAAATCTCTTGTTTGGGACCAATCGCCATAACATCAACGCGCCGCCCGCGGGTGGGCACAAATTCTTCGAGAACAGAAAATCCGATCCGCCGCAAATGGCGCATCACGCCGCGTGACAAGACTTGACCAGGTTTAAGACCGCTCGTGCCCAATGGGCGCGACTGAGGGATATGTGGGTCATTGTTCATGAGGGGTAACTTATAGCACCCACCGCAGATGTCACGCCTCACGGCAAAATCAAGACAAACACCTGTTCAGAAATTCAAAGCCCCGCCTCTTGCGTTAGCCCTGTATAGGGCATAGATGCGACACAGGCGGGTTCTGTCCTTCTCGTGATATGTGGCATTCCAGTGGCCTTAAGCAATTCCGAGGGAGCTGGCTCTGTCGAGATCCTGGTCTCGTTATCTGGCGCCCACCTGTACATACAGGTCCTCGGGAATGAGAGCACAGCACGGTTGCGTACGGGCCCGCCGCTTAGGGGAATATTAAGGGCAATACCATGACTCAACCCAACATTATTGGGCTGTGCGGTGCGTTGCGCGCACAATCGTTCAATCGCAAAGCCATGCAAAGCATCATCGATGCTCTGCCCAAAGATCACCGATACGAAGAGGTCGCCTTAAACTGGCCGCTCTATGACGGCGATCTCGAAGAGAGATCAGGCGTGCCTGCCCAAGTGATTGAGGCCGCTGAGAAAATCGCGCAGGCCAAGGCCGTCATCATCGGCGCGCCGGAATATAACAAAGGCATCACAGGCGTTTTGAAAAACGCTCTGGATTGGCTCAGCCGCGCGCCTGGGCGCCCCTTTGCAAATAAACCGACTGTCGTGATCAGCGCGGCCGCAGGACGCACAGGTGGCGAGACAGGTGGTTTCATGACCAAAGCGTGTTTGATCCCGCTGGGTGCATTACTCGTATCAACACCGCCGCTCTTGATCGCAGGCGCCTCAGACGCGTTTGATGGCGACACACTGACAAACGAACGCTACGCAAAAAACGTTCAAGAGATTGCAACGATTTTAGGCGATTTATAAGGTTTTAAAACGCTTCGGGCTGCGCTTCTCGTGCCATGTGATCCAAGACTGCATTGGTAAAGCGCAGCTCGTCTCCCACTTCGAAAAATGAATCGACCACATCAATATACTGCGAAATTACCACCTTGGGCGGGGCATCCTTTAGGATCAATTCCGCACCAGCCGCACGGAAAATGGCCCGCAGCGTTGGATCAATCCGCGCAATGGGCCATTTGGCCACGAGGGCACGGTCGGTCATTTGGTCAATCATCGCCTGACGATCAACAACCGTTTCGATGATTTTACGAAACAGTTTGGGATCCCCATCGCGCAGCTCTAGGTCATCCACCGTCGCCCCAAAGCGCGACCCAAGGAATTCGGCAATTATCTTGTCAACGCCAACGTCACTGGCTTCCATTTGAAAGAGCGCCTGCACCGCGTAAAACCGTGTCACGGCCTTTTTCTCGGCTACACTCATGACGCGTCCCCTTTGAGAAAGCCGATGCCTTTGGTTTGCGCCCCAAATGAGCGCGACAATGCGATCAAATGCAGGGCCGCAGCCGCAGCGCCGCCCCCTTTGTTTTGCTCTGTCACCGTGGCGCGCACGCGGGCTTGCTCATAGGTCTCGACCGTTAAAATGCCATTGCCAATGCAATAGCCTTGCAAGCCCAATAATGTAATCCCGCGGCTGCTGTCATTGCACACAGTGTCGTAATGCGTGGTTTCACCGCGGATCACGCAGCCCAACCCGACAAAGCCGTCAAACTCTCCCATACGGCCGGCAAGTGCGATGGCGCTGGGTACTTCGAGGGCGCCGGGCACTTCGATCACATGATGCGTTGCGCCAGCCGCTTCGATTTCGGCCTTGGCTCCGGCGACCAGTTGGTCGGCGATATCTTTGTAATAGGGCGCCACAACGATCGCGATGCGCACAGGGCGATCAAATGAGGGACGCTCTAGAATGTGATGCTGAATTTCAGAGGCCATTACATATCCTCGATTTTGCGGGTGCCAACGATTTCAAGACCATAGGCCTCGAGCCCAATGATTTTTGGTGCGGCGGAATTGGTCAATAATTCGAGTTTAGACAGCCCCAAAGAGCTAAGGATTTGCGCCCCAACGCCGTATTGGCGCAATGTACGCGGGCTCACACCATCGGCGACATCCATCGTTTGATGCGTATCGCGCAACAAGACAACCACGCCGCGCCCCTCAACGGCCACAGCCTTCATCGCATTTGAGAATTCGAACGCGCGCCCTGTTGGCCCCGCTCCAACCATATCCAACATCGTATCAAGCGCGTGCATCCGCACGAGGACAGGTTCATCAGTGCTCAGATCGCCCTTGCTCAGAACCACATGCTCATCGCCTTGGACGGCATCTGTGTAGACGCGCATGTTCCATTCGCCGCCAAACTCAGAGGTGATGACAGCGTGATTTTGTTCGCGCACCAAATTATCATTGCGCCGGCGGTAGGAAATCAGATCGCTGATCGTCCCAACTTTGAGGTCATGGTGCTGCGCAAATTCGATCAATTCAGGCAGGCGCGCCATCGTGCCATCATCATTCATAATTTCGCAAATCACGCCCGACGGATTCAATCCGGCCAAGCGGCTGATGTCAACGGCGGCCTCGGTGTGGCCCGCGCGCACAAGAACGCCACCCTCACGGGCGCGCAGCGGAAAGACATGACCGGGCGTTGCGATATCTGCTGGGCCTTTGGCCGCATCGATCGCGACTGAGATCGTGCGCGCACGGTCATGGGCCGAAATCCCCGTGCTCACGCCTTCGCGCGCCTCAATTGAAATTGTGAAGGCCGTCTCATGCCGAGACGAGTTTTGCGATGACATCAATTGCAAGCCCAACGTCTCGATCCGCTCTGAGGGCATTGCCAAGCAGATCAACCCACGACCATATTTGGCCATAAAGTTAATCGCATCAGGTGTCGCCATTTGTGCGGGGATCACCAGATCACCTTCGTTCTCGCGATCTTCATGATCGACAAGGATGAACATACGCCCATTGCGCGCGTCATCTATGATCTCTTCTATCGGGGAGATGGCTGTGCGCAACGCACTCTCGACATGTCCTGGTGTTTCGTATTGCATAAGGGGCCTCGCCTTGGTCGTGCAGGTTCCGTCATACGCAGAACACGTCGCAGGCTCAATCGAATAAATCGTCCAAAATGTCAAATGCTTCGGAAAAAAGCTTGCGCGAGAACGATTTCTTCTTCTTTTGCTTCTTAGGTTTACGCGCTTTGGGGCGCGGCTCGTAATGCGGGGTATAGCCGGTGCGCGGATCATGAGCCGTGCGCGCGCTCGGCTTGAGCGGAACGTGTTTCATCAAATGCAACGGGGCCGAACAATTGCCGCAGCTTAGCTCGTGCTGCACTTTTCCCTTAAGCTCAAGCGCCGTTTGCGCCCCGCAGTAGTTGCATGTGGCTATTTTCGCATATGGTTTAATGATCTCTCCTGTCGCTTCGGATAGATTTATGAACACTTACGCCCAACGCAAGAGGAGAGCGGGGAATTTCACCCCTGCGATATCGCATAAAGTCCGACCGCCGCGGCATTTGAAACATTGAGCGATCCGAAATCTTGGGCAAATGGGATTTTGACAAGGGCATCGCAGGTCTCTTTGGTCTTATCGCGCAGACCTGGCCCCTCGGATCCAAGCACGAGTGCGATCGGGCGCGTTGCAACCTCTTTGATATGCGTAGCAATATCTTGCTCGGCCTCACCATCAAGGCCCAGCACAACAAAACCCAAACCCTTTAGCTCGTCCAATGTATTGGACAAATTGCGCACGCGCAGATAGGGTTGACGCTCCAGCGCGCCGCTTGCCGTTTTGGCCAAGGCACCCGTTTCAGGCGCCGCATGGCGCGCCGTCGCAATCACCGCCGAAGCACCGAACACCTCGGCCGAGCGTAAAATCGCCCCCACATTATGCGGATCGCTGACGCGGTCCAAACACAAAACGCGCGGCGGTGCGTCGGATGTGCCTTGCATTACCAGATCTTCTAGATTGCCCCAATTGAGTGGTTTGACTTCAAGAGCGGCCCCTTGGTGCACAGATTGCGGATCAAGCGGTGCATTAAATTTTCTCGGATCCACGACCTCCGGCTCGATGCCCGCCGTTTCAATTGCGTCCTTAAGCTTGTCATGCGCATTGAGCGTCACAATAAGCCGCAGTTTCTCGCGTTCGGGGTTCATCAGTGCATCGCGCACAGCATGCAAGCCAAAGAGCCATACCGTTTGTGATGCAGAGGCGCGTTTGGCTTGTTCTTTGGCTACAACCCAACTTGGTTTCTTCATTTTATCAACTCTTTTTCGATCCTGCCGCGGTGGTACGAGCATTTATCTGCCCCCACAAGGAAATTCATTAAATTTCGTTCTTGACGATCTCGAATTGGGACGATACCACGGCGCTCACGTTGTGCAGCGCATAACAGTGGGCGACAGGCCGCAAGGTGTGGCAGGGGACTGTAACTCCCTCGCGGAGACGCACGCTTGGTTCGATTCCAAGGTCGCCCACCATCTCTCCTTCCAAGACATGATATCATTTGACACCGAGGCAGATGGACGGGAACATAGCCCCATGACACAGCCAAATCGCATAAATGTTTTGATGATCCTTGGGTCTAATTGGCTGGAATACGAAGCGGCGATAGCCGTCGATAGCTTTAAACAGTTCAACCCCTCCATACCGCTTTATTTGGCGCAGCCCGTTGCCTCTAAACTATGGCCGCACCCCCCGCGCAGCACGCGGGTCGCGGAGTTTGAAGGCCTTGGTGCGCAGGTCATCGACTTTGAAAACCGTCACTTTGGCGTGCGCTATCCCATCGGAAATAAAATCGAAGCGCTCTTTGCCCTGCCAAAGGGCGAGGCATTTGCCTTTTTCGACACCGATACTGTGTTCACAGGTGCCTTGGATCTGGGCCGCTTGGATCTATCACGGCCAATGGCGAGCCTAAAGCGTTCGGATACATGGCCCAATTTGCGCAAAACATCGGCCCAGCGCGGCGACATTTGGCGTGCTGTATATACGGCAGCACATCTTGACCCAAAGGACATTGAGAATCCCAACTGCGACATACATGCATTCGAGCGCTACCCCTATTTCAACGCAGGCGCCCTCTATGGCCCCTGCCCGCATAAGCTGGCGCAGCTGTGGCTTGCAACTGCGCGGGCCATTGAAACTTCAGATGATCCATTGATCCGCGCGCAATCGTTGAACCCATGGCTCGATCAAGTCAGCCTTGGCCCGACAATTGCCGCATTGGACGGGGGGCAGGATGAGGCGGGTGCGCAGTATTTGGACCACGAGGCCAGCTGCCACTATCGCCGCCTATCCTTCGCCTATGCGCGCGAGGATGACCGCGTGATCGCGCAGATCGAGGCCAGCGCCCAGCGCACGGGCCATATCACCCATGGGCATGATGCTGTGCGGCCCCTCTTGCATGAGGGGATCGGCCAAGAAATCCGCCGCGCCTTTTATCCGCGACCGCGCGGCGAGGACGAGGCGACCTTGCGCAAGGCCCTGAAATCCCAAGGGTATTGGCTGCGTTAACGGGCAAACACCGCTGACATATCCTTGAATCCTTTGACTTCAATCGGATTACCCGCAGGATCGGCAAAGAACATGATCCATTGCTCGCCCGCCTCACCTTCAAACCGCACGGTGGGCGCAAGGATAAACGACGTGCCCGCCGCCGTCAGCCGCTCGGCCAAATCGGCCCACATGTCATAGGGCAGCACGACCCCCAAGTGCGGCATCGGCACTTTGTGATCGCCGACATGCCCCGTATTGCCAACGTCAAAGGGCGGCCCAAGGTGCAAACTGATTTGATTGCCAAAGAAATCGAAATCCACCCAAGTCTGAGTAGACCGCCCCTCGGTACAGCCGAGCACCCCTGCGTAAAAGGCGCGGGCCTGATCGAGGCAATCCACATGATAGGCAAGATGAAAGGGATAGCTGGTCATTGTGCACACATCTCTCATATTTCACTCCCACACTGGCTTACCCGAAGAGCGGTCAGTGTCAACTGTGCTGGGAGGCTAGTCCAGATCCTCAACAGACTGACGGTTTCAAAGAATTTGCGAGTTCCCCAAGGGGTCACGGGCCGTGCGCAACCTATCTTGCAGCGCCTTGCGCGTAAAAGGCACAGGCTATGGCACAGGCTATGGCACAAATCGGCACGTTTGCATGAAAACCATCAGCAATGGTTTTCACGCCCCCAAGATCCGCGTAAACTGGGCAAACTTAAAAATGGGGTCAAACCGACATGAGTCGCTATCATAAATTATATCTCTCGACAGAGGTGATCCGCTTGATGGCGCCCACGCCCCCTCATGACACGATCCAAGAATTTGTGATCCGTGAGGACGGCAGTGACCTGGTCTCGCAAATGCGCGCGTTGGCCGCAGTGATCCAAGAGCATGATAGCGAGGGGCGTTGTGATATTTGGTTGCCGCGCGATCAAGTGCGCATTCTCTCTGCGCCGCATCCGACACAAACTCTAACCATTGAGCATGTTGAGCATATTTTAGCAGGGGCAACCCCTTATGACCTTGAGGATCTCATCTATACCTATGCCGTTGAAAGTGCGACTGTATGGATCTGTGCTGTTGCACAGGTGACCCTGAGTGAAGCACAAAGCTTTACTGAGAAATTCGATCTCAAGGTCCAACATATCGGCGCACAGCCCGGCCTAGGTCACTATCCTGGGGCGATACAGTTTTGGCCCCATGTCGCGGTACCAAGTGACGCAGCCCCTGCCCCCGCGGCACCGCCAGTAGCGGCCAAAATATCTTGGCTTTTGCCAACGGTCGCCTCTTTGTTTTTGGCCTTGGGGGGCTGGCTCTTGTATGAGTTCATGTCGGCCCCCGATGATCCCGAACTTATGGCAGATGCGGCCCTTTATGACGACAACGGCCTTGAGATTGAGCCAATACAGGTATCTGAGCCTCCAGCGCCGACCAACAGTGGACTGGATGCACTTCGCAATAGCGTCGTGGCCTCCGCATTGGATCAAGAGCAGCCTTCCCCCCCTCAAACGATTTCGCCCGCCCCGATTGCGCCACAAGCAGAGCAAACAGACGAGCTGATAGGCGAGCCGGTCACGCCCCAAGAGGGCGACCAAGCTCTTGACCCAAGCGAGGGGCAAATCATGGATCCTCTGTCACTCGTCGATGTGACGCAAGCTTGGGCGGCGGACCTCAAAGAGCCCCTTTTTGACATCACGCAGATTTCTGCCAACTCAGATATCTATGCCGCATCTATTGACCAAAACATTCAGGCACAGCCCCCCACGGCGCTCTCACCGCAATCCGAGGTCTTTTTGGATCAAGGCCACCGCTCGTTGCCCATCCCTACTCCCGCGCAATATCAGCGCGCCATCGCAATTATCGAGGCCCCAGAACCTCAATCGAGCAACATCGCGCCCCCAGAGGGGCAGACGGTCGAGGTAGTGGACACAGAGGTTCAAACCTCAGACGCACAAGCTCTAGACATCGAGACGACTGATGCTGAACCGCCACGTGCGGAACGTGCCGCAACGGAAAACACAGATACCGAAGTCACACGTCCGACCATCCCCGACACCAACATAACGCAGAGTGATGAAACCGAGCTCGCGCAAGCCCTAATTGAGGGCATCGACACCCAGCCGCCTCAAAGCGAAGATACCACTGATCCCGAGCCACAAGTGCCCACACCCCTTGTGCAGCTCTCTCCACAAGCTGAACAGGGTTTTCTCATCCCCATGGTGCGCCCCGCTGACTTCGCCCTACAAATCGGAGAACCCGCCAAGATCACAGCACCGCGTTTTCGGCCAGATGACTTCTCGATCCTCCCGCCAGAACGTCAACCTGAGCGCGTTACAATGGTTCAGCCAAAGCTGCGCCCTTCTGAGCTGGACGCTCAGATTGCCTCTCGCAACTCTCAAAACCAAACAGAGCGCAATACGGAAAATACAGGTGTAAATGCCGGCGGCACAGCCCTTGCCATGTTTGAAACGGTTGATATGACACCGCCCAAGCTACGGCCCAGTGGCTTCAAAACATCCGTGACGGCGATCAAACGCAATGACACGGCCGCAAGTAACGTCAAAGCCCGCATCACAACTCGCACCGCAGCCCGCCCTCGGTCTGGTGCATCCGCTGCGGGCAACGCGGCCACGCAATCTGGCGGCATCCGTCTGAACAAAGATAGCTTAATCGGTATTTATGGCACCAAGTCGCGCAAATCTGCCTTGATGCGCACATCGCGAGGCCGCTATGTAAAACTCAAAGTTGGGGATCGCTTCGATGGCGGCAAAGTCGCCGCCATTGGCAATCGTGAATTGCGCCTTGTCAAAGGGTCTCGCAATGTCGTCTACGAGCTGCCCTAACCTTCGGCTGAGCCGTCATCTGACCCGCTGACACCGGCCTCTGCAAAGGTGGCCATACCGCTATGTGTCGCCACCGCCGCCTTAAGCAGCAATATCGCCGTTGCCGCACCAGAGCCCTCACCTAGACGCAGGCCCAAATCCAACAAAGGAGATTTGCCCAATGCTGCGAGCATATCGGCATGGGCGTGCTCATCACTTTGATGACCGGCCACACAATGGTCTAATGCGCCTTCGGCCATATGATGCAGGACAAGCGCCGCCGCACTGCAAATAAAACCATCTAGAATCATCGGAATACTCTCATGACGGGCGCGCAGCATTGCGCCGTACATCGCGGCAATCTCGCGTCCCCCCAAGGCCGCCAAAACCGCAAGAGGATCGTCAAGCGCCCCTTGGTTGGCCTTCAGGCCGCGCGCCACCACATCTGCCTTAAGGGCGATCCCTGCGGCATCAACCCCCGTGCCGCGCCCGACCCATTGTGCCGGATCGCCGCCCACCAAGGCGCAGGCGATCGCCGCCGCGCTCGTGGTATTTCCAATGCCCATTTCCCCAACGATCAATAGATCACTTTGGGCGTCCACGGCGTCCCATCCTGCATTGATCGCGGCCAAACAGCGGGCCTCGTCCATTGCCGGACCTTGGGTGAAATCATGGGTGGGGGTTTCTAACTCCAACGGATGCACGGAAAACTGCTCCTGCGCCAATGTCGCCAATTGATTGACGGCCGCGCCGCCCGCTTGAAAATTAGCGACCATTTGAAACGTGACTTCTGCCGGAAAGGCCGACACGCCCAAGGCGGCAACTCCATGATTGCCAGCAAAGATCGCCACTTGTGGCGCCTTGATTTGTGTTTTCTCCACACCGCGCCATCCGCAATACCATACCGCCAACGCCTCTAGACGGCCCAAAGAGCCTGCTGGCTTGGTCAACTGAGCATTGCGCGCTTGGGCCGCCTCTTGCGCCTCCTCAGAGGCCTGCGGCAAAGTTTGCACGAAGGTGCGAATCTGTGAAAAACTGGTGAACATCTCAGGCTCCTTGAAGGCAGTGTTGCGCATCGGTATACCGAAGAGAATTGAGGCTCAAGTGAAAGAAAGCGACATCTTACCTATGAAATGGCTCCATATTCCTGTCGCCCTGTCCCTTTTGACGCGGCTGCCTCTACGACTTCAAGACAGTTGCTTCGAGCATAGCCCACAGGCACACTGGGCATATCCCATCGTGGGGCTCGTGCTGGCAAGCCTTTTGAGCGTGTTGATCGGCGCTCTGTTCTGGCTGGGCCTCTCGCCGCAGATCATTGCGCTTTGCGCCATCGCGGGGGCCGCTATCATGACTGGGGCGATGCATTTGGATGGGCTGGCCGATACGCTCGATGGGTTTTGGGGCGGGTATAGCCCTGAGCGCCGCCTCGAGATTATGAAAGACAGCCATATTGGAACATATGGGGTGCTAGGGCTGGTTTGCGCTGTGCTTTTGCAATGGACCGCGCTAAGTGCTCTGGCCCAAAGGGGCGAGTTGATCACTGCGCTTTTTGTCATCATGCCGCTCTCGCGGGCGGCGATGCTGGTGCCGATGTCGAAGCTGCCCCATGCCCGTGCATCGGGATTGGCGCATATGTCTGGTCGTGCCGCGACCACCGCCATGTGGATCGCCTTTGGCCTCAGCGCGGGCATCGCCGTCGTGCTCTATGGGGGTGCTGGGGTGATCTGTGTGCTTGTCACCTATGGCATTGCACAGGGCATCTCGGCCCTGGCAGATCGCAAAATTGGTGGCCAAACAGGGGATGTTTTAGGGGCGACACAGCAAATCACGGCAATGGCAATTTGCTGCGTCCTATCAGTACCTTAAGCGGCGCGGCTTACCAAAACGGCATCCACTTTTTGAGCTGCGGCATCCTCGTC
>JBDNBY010000135.1:0-3718 GCA_039767595.1 Paracoccaceae bacterium
CGGCGATGCTGCGCGGCGGTGCGGGCAAATGGACCTATGTCTATGGCAATTTAGACGCACACGAAGATGCCGGCATTTTACTCGAGGCGGCCGCCAAGTACCATGCCACCGAAGACGGCCTCATCCCTTTTGCAGAGCGCCCGCAAAAATTGAAACAAAACACAATGGCCCGCGTGCCCCCCGTGGCCTTACCTGTGGCCTCACCCCTGGCCTTACCCGTATCCGACCCCGTGACCGCACCAACAGGAGATGCCACACCATGAGCGATCTTACAAAAACCCCCGTCACGATCGTCACTGGCTTTTTGGGCAGTGGCAAGACAACGATGATCTCGCATTTGATCAGCTCTGTGCCGGATCGGCGTTTGGCCATTGTGGTCAACGAATTTGGCGATGTGGGCGTGGATGGCGAGATTTTGAAATCCTGCGCGATCCCCAATTGTCCAGCTGAGAATATCGTTGAGCTGGCCAATGGCTGTATTTGCTGCACAGTGGCCGATGATTTCATCCCCACGATCGACGCCCTCTTGAAGCTAGATCCCAAGCCAGAGCATATCGTGATCGAAACATCAGGTCTGGCATTGCCCAAACCGCTATTGATGGCGTTTGACTGGCCTGATATTCGGAGCAAAATCACCGTAGACGGTGTGATCGCCTTGGCCGATGCAGAGGCCGTGGCCGACGGGCGCTTTGCCCCTGATGTGGCGGCGGTGGATGCGCAGCGCGCGGCCGATGATAGCATTGATCACGAAACGCCCCTGTCCGAAGTGTTTGAAGATCAAATCGCCTGCGCCGATATGATTTTGCTGACCAAGGCGGATCTGGCCGGCCCTGAGAAAATCGCCCAAGCCAAGCAGATCATCACCGATCATATGCCGCGCTCTGTACCGATGATCGAAATCACCGATGGCAAAATTGATCCCAAGGTCCTCTTGGGATTGGCGGCGGCAGCCGAGGATGATCTGGCGGCTCGCCCCTCGCATCACGATGGGCATCACGATCACGAGCATGACGACTTTGACACGATCATCGTCGATATCCCGCCCTACAGCAGCGCCGACGCGCTGACCGCAGCGGTCGAGCGTTTGGCCAATGAACAGCATATTTTGCGCGTCAAAGGCTATGCTGAGATCACAGGCAAACCCATGCGCCTGTTGCTCCAAGCGGTAGGCAATCGCATTCGCACGCAATTTGATCGCCCATGGTCGCCCACGGAGGCGCGCCAAGGCCAATTGGTCGTCATCGCCGAGCATGACAATGTCAACCGCGCGGCCATTGAGGCGGTTTTAAAACCATAAGCGCATGCATGTTGTTTTTCGGGAAAACCACGGCCTAGACGCCAATGAACAGCCGCAGGATTTGGGCCAAAGCCCTGCGGAATTGGTGGTGCTGTCTCTTTCCGATAGTGACTTGGGCGCCTTTGCCGCTGGCTGGCATCAATCGCATGAGGGGGGCACGGGCCTGCCCAAAATGCGCTTGGCCAATCTCTCGCGGCTCAAACATCCGCTGTCGGTCGATACGTATATCGACAATACGCTCTCGCATGCGCGCGGGGTCTTGATCCGCTTGATCGGCGGGGTGCCCTATTGGTCCTATGGGCTGCAACAGCTGCGCGCCGTGGCGCAGCGCAAGGGCATCGCCGTCGCCGTTTTGCCTGCCGACGGGCGCAATGATCCGCAGTTGGCGGACTATTCCACATTGCCCGCCTCAACGCTCAAGCGGCTCAAGGATCTGTGCGATATTGGGGGGCCACGCGCGGCACGGGCGGCCTTGGCGCAACTGGCCTTGGCCGCGGGGATCTATGCCAAGCCGGTGCGCGGCGCTAAAGTGATCCCAGAGGTGGGCGCATGGACGGCACAGGATGGGCCATCGTGCGGCGCCGTGGCCTTGATGCACCGCACGCACGACAAACCGCGCATTGCAATTACCTTTTATCGCTCGTTCGTTGTGGCGGCCGATACCAAACCCATCGCCGCCCTCAAGGCAAAATTCGAGAGCAAAGGCTATGCCGTGCAATGCCTCTTTGTGCCCTCGCTCAAGGCGCCCAATGCGGCGCGTTGGCTGCGCCGGCAATTGGCGGCATGGGATCCGGCGGCGATTGTCAACACGACCTCCTTTTCGGGCAAAGGCAAAGATGGCACCTCCCCGCTTGATGATTTGGGCGTGCCAGTGTTTCAAACGGCCATCGCCACTAACCCCAAAAAGGCGTGGAGCGATGGCGATCGCGGCCTGTCGCCTGCGGATTTGGCGATGCATGTGGTCCTGCCCGAAGTGGACGGGCGCATTTTCACCGCCGTCGCCTCGTTCAAAGAGCCCTCGAGCTATGACAAAGCGCTGGAATTCTCGCGCGTGCTGCACGAGCCGGTGGCGGGCCGCATTGAGCATATCGTGCAAAAGGTCCACGGCTGGGTCACATTGGCCCGCAAAGAGCCCCTGAAAAAGCGACTGGGCATCGTCCTGTCCACCTATCCCGGCAAGCCGTGGCAAATGGCCCATGCTGTTGGGCTAGATGCGCTCCAATCCACTGAGGCGATGCTCGAGGATCTGCGCCGCCAAGGGTATAAAATCGGCCGCGGTGCCCCCTTAGAGGATGCGCTGCGCCAAGAGTATGTTAGCTTTGATCGCGCCACCTATGAGGCCGAGCTGGCACGACTGCCGAAATCTTTGGTCAAGGCGCTCTATCGAGTGTGGGGGCCGATTGAAGACGACCCTCTGCTGGTCGATGGGCAGTTTTACTTCAAGGCCGCCCAGCGCGGTCATGCCATGATCGCCCTTCAGCCCGAGCGCGGCGATCATGCGGTGCGGGTTGATGACTATCACGACCTCGAACGGGTGCCGCGCCATAGCTATGTTGCGTTTTACCTGTGGCTGCGCAAATCGTTTAAAATGGATGCGCTGCTGCATATCGGGGCGCATGGCACGCTAGAGTGGATGCCGGGCAAGGCGGTGGCCCTGTCCAATGCCTGTTGGCCCGAGGCGTTGATTGGCGCGGTGCCAGTGATCTATCCCTTTATCGTCAATGACCCTGGCGAGGCGGCCCAAGCCAAGCGTCGCATCTCGGCCGTCACGTTGGGCCATGCGCCGCCGCCGTTGGCCGCAAGCGAAACGCCCATGAAATTCGCCTATCTCGAGGCGCTGTTGGATGAGTTTTCCAATGCCGACGGCCTAGATCCCAAACGGCGCGAGGGACTGATTGACACGATCCGCGAAGAGGCCCGCGCCACGGGCCTCGAAGAGAGCCTTGGCCTGCCCCAAGATGTGTGTACCGCCGAGGCGATCACGCGCATCGACCGCTTTGTCTGCGACATCAAAGAAACGCAATTTGGCGAAGGCCTGCATGTCTATGGCCGCGCCGATATCGCGCAAGAGGTCTTTGACCTAAGCGCCTGCGCCCAAAGCGAAGCCGACGGTCTCACCGCCGCCCTCTCGGGGCGTATGGTGGCCGCAGGGCCCGCCGGCTCGCCCTATCGCGGACGCGAGGATGTCACGCCGACGGGGCGCAATCTCTTCTCGACCGATCCGCGCGTGGTCCCGACAAAAGCCGCCTATCAAAATGGTGTGCGCCTCGCCGAGGAACTGATCCGCCGCCACCTCCAAGACAATGGCGAGTATCCCAGCGGGCTGATTGTCGATCTATGGGGCTCGGCCACGATGCGCACCGCGGGCGAGGAATTTGCCATGGCGCTGCATTTGATCGGCGCCCGCCCCCTATGGGACGC
>JBDNBY010000136.1:0-4415 GCA_039767595.1 Paracoccaceae bacterium
ACGCTATGCCAATACGCACTCCTTGATACAAACCCCTTGATCGTGCCTGATTTGCGGCTTCATGCAAAGCTTCAAAACAACCCTCTTGTGACGGGCGCGCCACATTTTGTATTTTGGGCGGGCTTTCCACTTGTCACCAAAGACGGCCTTGTAATGGGCACATTATGTGTCGTTGATTTTGAACCGCGCACCTTGAGCGCAGAGCAAATCTCCTTGATGCAGGATCTTGCGGCGAATTTGTCCCTTTTGCTGGATCTACAGGCAGACCAAACTGAGTTTGTTGCACCGCGTGCGCTCAATGTTCTCGAGGCCCTTGATAGCTACGCGCCCAATCTTTCGATCAATAGCGTCAAAGGCTTTTTGAAACTGTGTTGCGATGAGCCGCTAACTAAAGATGAGGCGGAATTGGTCATTGCCATCGATTTGGCCGAGCTCGATCCGTACGGCAACGCGCGCCTAAATATGAAAGGCCGCGAAATTCAGGCCAAAGAGGGGCTCACATCCGCCGTGTATAAAAAACGCAAACAAGCGGTCGTCGATAGCCATAACGTCGAAGAGCTCTTCGATCTACTATAAGGAAATTCTCGCATGTTTGCCAAAGTCTACCACTTTGAATTTGCCGATCTGGCTGATGCCAAGGCTGCCGCTGCGCAGCTGTCACGCGAAATGAGCTCAGCGATTTCTGAATTCGACCTTGCGGGAATTTCAGTTTTTCTCAATAAAACTGGACACTTGACCGCCAACATCAAATTTGACGAGCTTGATCTCGTCAAAGAGTTTGAGCAAAGTAAATCTAGTTTGATCGACGACATTGCTCGTAAATACAACTGTGATGCGACGGTCTCGACCGCCCTGTCTCTCTTTGCCTATGAACGCGAGGCCGTCTCGACGGATATTGGCGTTTAAGATTTGTTATACTTATTCGCGCGGTGGCGGTCTTTGGTGCCGCCGCGCTGCCCTGCCCGCCCCGCAGTTGAGCGTGCAGAGCGTTGCTCAGAGGCCGCCTCAACGGCTTGTTGACGAGCCATCGGATCATCGGACACAGCTAAATCCACCGCCTCGAGGCGCTTGACCTCATCACGCAGGCGCGCCGCCTCTTCAAATTCGAGATTTTCTGCCGCTTTGCGCATATCGGATTTGAGCCCCTCCAGCACGACCTTCAGGTTCGAGCCTTGGAGTTTGGGATCGACTTGCGCCGTAACGCGTGCCATATCCGTGTCGCCGTTGTACATTCCCGAGAGCACGTCTTCGACGTTCTTTTTGATCGTTGTCGGTGTAATGCCATGTTTTTCGTTATACGCGATCTGCTTGACACGGCGGCGCTCGGTTTCTTGCAAGGCGCGATCCATGGATCCGGTGATCTTATCGGCATACATAATCACGCGCCCCTCCACATTGCGGGCCGCGCGGCCAATCGTTTGGATCAGCGACGTCTCAGAGCGCAAGAAGCCCTCTTTATCCGCATCCAAAATCGCCACCAGCCCGCATTCGGGGATATCAAGCCCTTCGCGCAACAAGTTAATCCCGACCAACACGTCAAAAGCCCCAAGGCGCAGATCACGCAAAATTTCGATCCGCTCAATCGTATCAATATCCGAGTGCATATAGCGCACGCGGACGCCTTGTTCGTGCAGATATTCGGTCAAATCCTCGGCCATCCGTTTGGTCAACACAGTGGCCAGCACGCGCAATCCATTTTGGGCAGATATTCGGATTTCATCCAAAAGATCATCAACTTGGCTCTCGACGGGGCGAATTTCCACTTGGGGATCCAACAATCCAGTGGGCCGAATGACTTGTTCGGCAAACACACCGCCAGAGCGTTCCATCTCCCATGCGGCGGGCGTGGCAGAGACGAACACCGACTGCGGGCGCATCGCATCCCATTCCTCGAATTTCAGCGGGCGGTTATCCATACAAGAGGGCAAGCGGAAGCCATGCTCGGCCAAGGTGAATTTACGCCGATAGTCCCCACGGTACATCGCACCAATTTGCGGGATCGAGACATGGCTTTCATCGGCAAAAACGATGGCATTGTCGGGAATAAACTCGAACAAGGTTGGCGGCGGCTCGCCTGGCGCACGTCCAGTGAGGTAGCGCGAATAATTCTCAATCCCATTGCACACCCCAGTCGCCTCGAGCATTTCAAGATCGAATTTTGTCCTCTGCTCGAGGCGCTGCGCTTCGAGAAGCTTGCCTTCCTCTTCCATTTGCTTGAGGCGGACGATCAACTCATTTTTGATCCCATGGATCGCCTGCTGCAATGTGGGGCGCGGCGTGACGTAATGCGAATTGGCATAGATGCGGATTTGATCCATTTCGCCCGTTTTTTGCCCAGTCAGCGGATCAAATTCGGTGATCGCCTCGAGTTCTTCGCCAAAAAAGGAAAACCGCCAAGCCCGATCTTCGAGGTGAGCGGGATGCACTTCTAGCACATCCCCGCGCACACGAAACGATCCCCGCGCAAAGGCGTGATCATTACGCCGATATTGCTGAGCCACCAAATCGGCCATGATTTGACGTTGATTATACTCTTGACCCACGATCAAATCTTGGGTCATGGCGGTGTAGGTCTCAACGGACCCAATCCCGTAAATGCACGACACAGAGGCGACGATGATCACGTCATCACGCTCGAGCAAGGCGCGGGTGGCCGAATGGCGCATCCGGTCGATCTGTTCGTTGATTTGGCTCTCTTTTTCGATAAAGGTGTCCGAGCGCGGCACATAGGCCTCGGGCTGATAATAGTCGTAATAGCTGACGAAATATTCAACGGCATTGTCAGGGAAAAACCCCTTAAACTCGCCATAGAGCTGCGCCGCTAGCGTTTTGTTATGGGCCAAAATGATTGCGGGCCGCTGTGTTTCCTCAATAAGCTTGGCCATGGTAAATGTCTTGCCGGTGCCCGTTGCGCCGAGTAAAACTTGGTCTTGCTCTCCGCTGAGAATGCCGGCCTTGAGTTCCGCGATCGCAGCAGGCTGATCGCCGGCAGGCGAAAATTCCGTATCCATCACAAAGGCATGCCCCCCCTCAAGTTTTGGGCGGTACATGCGTTCGGATTGTTTGAGATCGAGTTGTGAGTTGGCCATAGGTGTAATGTGGCCAGATCCGGCAAGGTTTCAAGGGAAAATCACTTGCAACAGGGGCGATTTTTGCTAAACATCCACTGCAACCGTGAAGGAGCCCTCATGCAAGCGCGTATTTACAAACCTGCCAAGTCCGCCATGTCATCAGGACAAGGAAAATCCAAAGAGTGGATCCTCGAATACGCACAGGCCAGCGCCCGTGACATCGATCCGCTGATGGGCTGGACCTCGAGCACGGACACGCAGGCCCAAGTTAAATTGCGCTTTGATAGCAAAGAGGCGGCGTTGGACTACGCCAAGCGTCACGGCATTGAGGCCAGCGTACAAGAGCCAAAACCACGCAAAGCCAACATTCGCCCTCGGGGGTATGGTGAGAACTTTGCCACGGATCGCAAAACCGTCTGGACGCATTAACGCGCGCGGTTTGCCTAAGGGTTACCCGTCACGAGATCCGCCCGATGTCGCCGCGCGCCAATGTTTGCGGCACAAGCTGAGATAAGTTTCATTGCCGCCAATTTGCACTTGGGCCCCGTCGGTGATCACTGTGCCCGAGGCATCTTTACGCACGACCATCGTCGCCTTTTTCCCGCAATGGCAAATGGTGCGCACTTCGCGCATTTCATCCGCCAATGCCAAGAGCGTCGCAGAGCCGGGAAACAGCTTGCCTTGAAAATCAACGCGCAGCCCATAGCACATCACAGGCAGGCCCAGATCGTCGACCGCGCGGGCCAATTGCCAGACCTGATCCTCAGATAAAAACTGCGCCTCATCAATAAAAACGCAGGCACATGCCCCGTGAGCGAGGCGCTGCGATAGCTTTTCATAAAGGTCGTCGTTTGGGCCAAATAAATCCGCCTCGGCGCTTAGCCCAATACGCGACCCTATCTGACCTTGGCCCGCACGGTCATCAAATTTGGCGGTCAGTAGATACACATCCATGCCACGCTCGCGGTAATTATGCGCCGCTTGGAGCAATAGCGTCGATTTTCCAGCGTTCATTGTGGAATATTGAAAATACAGCTTGGCCATGGCCGCAATTACCCTTCGTCTTTGTGGCCTCGGCCAAAATCTGGGGCGTCGGTGTCTTGGCCAGCTTCGATAATACCGCGGCGAATGTCCCGTGTGCGCGTAAAATACTCGAACAAAACATCGCCCTCCCCGCGGCGCACGGCGCGCTGCAAGGCAAAGAGCTCTTCGGTAAAGCGGCCCAAGATTTCCAAAGTCGCCTCGCGATTGTTCAAAAACACATCGCGCCACATCGTTGGATCAGAGGCGGCAATGCGCGTAAAATCCCGAAACCCCGCTGCGGAATATTTGACAACTTCGCTA
>JBDNBY010000137.1:0-7425 GCA_039767595.1 Paracoccaceae bacterium
CTACAACTGAATTTCCATTAAACTCGCAGGTGAAACGGTTGATGATCGAACGTGGGATCGGATTACCGTCTGAATCTTTGCTCTGACCTGATTCCATTGGATGTGAAATCAATGTTTTAAGCGTTACTGTTTCGCCTGCTGCTGCTGAGCGAGGCACTTTAACGCGGGGTTTTACACCACTTGCCATAATACTAGTCTCCTAAATGCCTTAGCCGCCGCAGCCGCCGATTGTTACTTTTACAGTTGATTGCGCTTTCGCGAATGAACCGTCCGCCATCTTCGCAACGGCGACAACATCTTGAGTACCGGCAAGGCGGATACGTGTTGATGCAGATTGTGCGCCAGCGGATGGGCCAAAGTTGAATGTTGCAACACCTGGTGTTGGGTTGCCCATCGCCAATAGCATGATCGATGTCGCGCCTTCGGCCGCGACTTCAACGGGAACTGTGTTACCGTTTTCCGCAATCTCAGGGGCTGTTAGCTCGATGCCACCTTCTGATACGGCTGCGCCACCTGTGAATGCTGCGATGGCATCATCCGCTGCGGCATTTGCTCGGAATGGCAATACGGTCATTACCGCTGCGCCAAGCCCAAGCGCCATTGTCTCGCGTCTTGAGAATTCCATTGTTTACTCCTCTTAGATTTCGTCTACTGCAGCCCTGATTACTCTTTGAGAGTAAGCAAGAAGGCCACAACGTCTTCGATTTGCTGCGCTGACAGCAATGGTGAAAGCGCGCCGTTGGCGGCTTTTCCTGTGTACGCATCACCGGGGCGGTTGAACCCGTCTATCTTGTAATATGCAGGCATCACAGTTCCCTCAAAGGACTGTTTGGCGTTAACCACGATGCCGCGCAATTCACCGGCAGACCGGTACTCGCCCACACCATCCAACATTGGGCCGACTTCACCATGGAATGGCGAGTCTTTCAGTGCTGTTACTTCGTGGCAAGCAATACAATTACCCAATGAGCGTGTCGTCATGATCTTGGCGCCCTCTGCAGGGTTGCCAGCAACGCCTGTGAGTGAAGTTTCAACTTCGCCATATTCGCCATATACAACATCTGTAGGGGCAACTGTTTCTGCGAATGCAGGTGCTGTAGCAAAAGCTAGCACTGCAATGGATGTCAGTGTACGTGTCATTTTTCCTCCCAAAGCTCCGATGACTCGTTTGTCGTCGTCGTGGTGTATACCGTAGTTCACAATCCTGTGTCTTGGCAACTATAAATTCGCATTTTTGAATTTTTACGCCAACACGCCAAATTCAACCGTCTTAACACCCTGCACGAACGCATTGATTATCAATTTTTTTTCGCCGCACGCCGCGCATCGATCATCCGCGCATGGTAGCGTTGAAAATCCTCTTCGTCTTGGGTTTCATAGCGTTTTTCCAAGACCCACGTATACATATCAAAGGTAGTTTGCCCGCCAAATGCCCCTGGCATAATCGCGACAGCGGCCTGCGGTCCGCTCAATCCCTCGTCGACCTCTTCGGGCATAAAAAGGACCATTGGCGTGAATAATAAACCCCATTTGCGGGCGGCTTGCTTTTCGCTGAGCACTTCGCCATCAAAATCGACGACCTCTTGATCCCCGTGCAAATTCAACTGCACGACAAAGAAGTTTTCGCTGACCAATTTTTCAATTTCGGGGCGCACATAGATCTCTTCGTGCATTTTTTCGCAGTAGATGCAGCCGCGCTGCTCAAAGAAAATCGCAAAGCGTTTCCCTTCGGCATTGGCCTCTTCCAAATCTTCGCGCAAGTCTTTGAACGTATCGCGCATCCAATCTGTTTTATGCAGACCATCGTCCCCAATTTCAAAGGCCGCCCCAAGGGTTGGCACCATCATCACCGCGACGACGGCAACGGCCTTTGCAAATGTGTTCATCAAAGTTTGTATCATGTTCACTCCTCCGATACTGATGCAGATTACTTTAGAGTATGTTGACAAAGCCGGGGAACAACTCAATCATCCATTGCGCGATCATACCCACAAGATTCGTCGCGATGAGCACGCCAAAGACGATGAGCAAGACGCCCATAATCTTTTCAACCACTTGAACAATAGAGCGGTGCCGCGCCAAAAAGTTCAAAAACGGCCCTGCAAACAACGCGGCCAAAACAAATGGCCCCGTCATGCCAATCCCATAAAACGCCAAGAGCATACCGCCCTCGCTCACGCCCTTACTGGCCGCAATCGCGAGGACTGAGGCCAACGCCGGCCCGGCGCACGGCGTCCACCCAAAGCCAAAGGCCAGCCCCATCACATAGGCGCCGCCAATGGTCGCCGGCGAGGCACTCGTTTCAATCCGCGCCTCTCGATAAAGCAGCGCGATCTTTAGAATGCCCAAGAAATGCAGGCCAAAGATGATCAAAATACCGCCCGCCACATAGGATAGGATATGTTTGTATTGAATAAGAAAGCCGCCCACCATCGACGCGCCCAGCCCCAACAGTACAAAAATAGTCGTCACCCCAAGGGCAAAAAACACCGCGGCCACAACCATGCGGCGTTTGGCACCAGGGGCAATACCACCTTCGTCTTGTAATTCTTTAACCGACAGGCCGGCCATATAACTGAGGTAAAACGGCACCATCGGCAAGATGCACGGCGTTAGAAACGATAACAACCCAGCCGTGAACGCGCCGAACAAACTGATGTCTAATCCCATGGGCCCTACCTTGTCTTATTCTTATATTGTGATATATCTAGACGACATTAAGGGGTTTCGACTAGTATGAAAATGTCTTGCGTGTTCAAATTTGTGAGATCACTCGCATCGCAGGTAAAATTTGTGGCCATGGTGGCGCTTGGCGTGATCATGCTTGCCCACGCGGCACATGCGGCGACCCCGACATCCCAGACAGACAGGACAGCCCCCCGCTTGATCATGGTCGAGCAGCATGGCTGCGCCTATTGCGCCATTTGGAATGAAAAAATCGGCCCCATTTACCCCAAGACGACAGCGGGCGCGATTGCGCCGCTCGAACGTGTGGACTTTGCCGATGTTAATACCATCGACGTTGACAAACTCCGTCCTGTCGGGTTCACCCCGAGTTTTTTACTTGTCCAAGACGGCGTAGAGATTGCCCGCATTGATGGCTACCCCGGAGAGGATTTTTTCTGGGGGCTTTTGGAAATGTATCTCAAGGAGAATGATCTATGGCAAGATCCTTAATCGGTGCCGCGGCCCTCAGCTTGGCCGCCTTTGGGGCGCAGGCCCAAGACGCGGCCATCGTCGGCTATCAAAGTCTAAGCCCAGAAACGGCCGCGACCCTCGCCCTTGCGGCGCTTGAGGATTGCCGCGCACGCGGGGCGCAAATTGGGATCAGTGTCACCGATCGCTCTGGCAATTTGCAATATTTCATCAAAGATCGCTACGCGGGCGCCCACACCGTCGAAACCTCGCATCGCAAAGCGTGGACCGCGGCGAGCTTTCGCACACTGACGTCGGATCTATCCGCAGCCACCTCTCCCGACAGTGAGGCCTATGGTATTCGCGCCCTCACCCTCGCCCTCCCCTTGGGTGGCGGCGTCCCTATCTATGCAGGTGATGGCGCGCTCTTGGGGGCGATTGGCGTCTCTGGCGCCCCAAGCCCGCAAATGGACGAGGATTGCGCAAACGCCGGCCTTGACGCAATAGAAATGGACATTGCGTTTTAAAACCGTATATTCACCGAAGTATCGGCCCGTATGGGATCGCGTCACTCAAGAGCAAAGAACAGAACCGACATGGCACTCCCCAGCTTACATCCTGAAATGAGCAAAAGCGAAATCGACGAAGTCGTGCAAAGTGCGACAGATGCGGCAAGCTTTCTCAAAGCCATTAGCCACGAAGGCCGCCTGATGATCTTGTGCCATTTGGTGTCTGGCGAAAAATCCGTGACCGAGCTAGAGGAATTGCTCGCCTCGCGTCAGGCCGCTGTGTCGCAACAGCTCTCGCGCTTGCGCCTCGAGGGGCTGGTCGTGCCGCGGCGGGACGGCAAAACGATTTATTACCGCCTCGCAGATGATCGCCCCAAGCGCGTTCTAGAAGTGGTCTATGATATTTTCTGTACGGCGCCCCTCGCCGAGCAGACCCACGCAGACAGCTAAGCGCAGCGACGGGTCAAAACCGCCGCTGGACTGCTTCGTTATCGCAAAGGCATGCCTTTTTCAGCCAAACGCACCCACCAGCTGGTACCCGCCGGAATGGCCTCATCGTTGAAATTATATTTCGGATGATGCACAGGGGCCGTATCGCCATTGCCCACAAGGATATAGGCGCCCGGCCGCTCTTCGAGCATATAGGCGAAATCTTCGCCGCCCATGATCTGCGGCGCGTCATCACAGGCGCCGCTCACGTCGATGGCCACATCCGCGGCAAACTCGGTTTGCGCCGCGTGGTTCGACATCACGGGATAGCCGCGCTTATATTGAACATCGATCTGTGCGCCATAAGTCGCCCCGACGCCGGCGCAGATTTCGGGAATACGCGCTTCGGCCAATGCGCGGTTGTCTTTGGATAATGTGCGGACTGTGCCGCGCAAATCCACATATTGCGCGATGACATTATGCGCCTTGGACGAGGATTCGATAGACGTGACCGAGACGACAATCTCGCTCACTGGATCCGCATTGCGCGAGGCAATGGTTTGCAAGGCGCTGATCAATTGCGCCGCGACGACAATACTATCGACGGTCTCATGCGGCTTGGCGGCATGGCCCCCACGGCCATTCACGCGAATATTAAACTCATCGGTTGAGGCGAAAAAGGCACCCGGACGGATCGCAAATTGCCCAACATCCAAGCCCGGCCAATTGTGCATGCCGTAGACTTCATCAATGTTCCAACGGTCCATCATACCATCTTTGCACATGAGGTCTCCGCCGCCGCCGCCTTCTTCTGCGGGCTGAAAAATCACAACAACTGTGCCGTCGAACTGTCTGGTTTCACACAGGTATTTCGCTGCACCTAAGAGCATCGCCGTATGCCCATCATGCCCGCAAGCATGCATCGCGCCATCTGTCTTGCTGGCGTACTCAAGCCCAGTATCCTCGAGGATGGGCAGCGCATCCATATCCGCGCGCAATCCAATGGTTTTGCCAGAGGTCTGCGCCTTTCCATTGATCACACCAACAACGCCAGTGCGGCCAATCCCCTCAACAACATCGTCACAGCCAAACTGACGCAGCAATTCGGCAACCAAGGCTGAGGTGCGATGCGTGTCAAACATGATTTCGGGATGGGCGTGAATATCACGGCGCCACTGTGTGATTTCGGGGTGCAACTCGGCAAGGCGATTTAAGACTGGCATAGACATATCCTGTGTTCGTTCCACTTAGAGTGGGCCTTTTCTAATGCAACTGCAAGGGCGTTCACGGGCGTTTCCACAGTAAATGCGCCTTCGCCTTAGTGATAGCCGCAATCGGATGTCAAAACAAAATGCCCTGCCCCAAGGTCGGCATATCGGTTTTGCTCAGGACGATGGCCGATCGGGTGAATAGGCGATGAAATGGGTTTAAAGTTAAGCTCTGCCTCCACCATACGCTTGTGAGGATTGGCGATGGGCACAGCACTCATCAACGCTTTTGTATAGGGGTGCTGCGGGTTTTCGAAAATGGCGCGGCGCGGCCCATATTCGACAATACGCCCCAAATACATAACGCCCACCATATGCGACACCCGTTCAACCACGGCCATATCATGAGAAATAAAGAGGAACGACAATCCCCTTTCGGCCTGAAGGCGCATCATGAGATTGAGCACTTGCGCCTGCAATGACACATCCAGCGCCGCCACCGCCTCATCAGCGACAATCACCTTTGGATCCAACGCCAAGGCACGGGCAATCGCCACGCGCTGGCGCTGTCCACCAGACAGCTCATGAGGATACCGCTGCATAAATGAGGGATCCAGCCCCACATCGTTGAACAGCTCGGTCACTTTATCCCAAACCTGTCCTGCATCCACAGTACGATAGTTTTGCAGCGGCTCGGCCACTTGTTGCCACAGCTGCCGCTTGGGATTGAGCGAGGCAAAGGGATCTTGGAAAATCATTTGGATATTGCGGCGCATATCGCGCATTTGCCCGCTATTGAGATCAAGCAAATTGATATTTTGAAAATCAACTTTACCGCCCTGCGGCTCGACCAAGCGCAGGATCGAGCGGGCGACCGTCGATTTTCCGCATCCAGATTCCCCAACCAAAGACAGCGTTTGACCCGCTTTGATATCAAAACTGACATCCTCAACAGCATGAACATTGGCCACGGTGCGCCGCAACAGCCCCGCCTTCACGGGGAAGCGTGTGATCAATCCCTTGACCGACATCACCGTTTGCGCCTTGGGATTAAAGGGCAATGGCGCCGCGTGCACCTCGAGCGCGCCATCATCATCTAGCGCAGGCATTAAGGCCGGCGTATCCGTACCATTCATATCGCCAAGTTTTGGCACCGAGGCGAGCAATGATTTCGTATAAGGATGTACGGGATGCTCAAACACCTGCGCGACGGGGCCGCGCTCAACCACTTCGCCATCGCGCATGATACAGACGCGATCGGCCATTTGCGCCACAACCGCCATATCATGGGTGATAAAGATGACGGCCATGCCGATCTCTTGTTTCAAACGGTGAATCAGCGAGAGGATCTCGGCCTACGTTGTCACATCCAGTGCTGTCGTCGGCTCATCGGCGATCAACAGCTTTGGCTCACATGAAATGGCCATGGCGATCACCACCCGCTGACGCATCCCACCAAAGAGCTCGTGCGGATATTGATCCAAGCGTCGCTCGGCCTCGGGAATACGCACAAGTTTCAATAGCTCAATCGCCCGCAGCCGCGCCTGCGCCGGACCGAGCGCCAGATGCAGCATCAGCCCTTCGGTCAATTGCCGCCCAACGGTCAACACAGGGTTTAGCGCGGTCATCGGCTCTTGGAAAATCATGCCAACATCGCGCCCGCGCACCGCCCGCATGTGCCTGGACGACATCGCGCTGAGATCCCGCATCTGCCCCGGGGGATCAACCAATTCGATCGCACCCTTTATGATGCGCCCTTAATCATACTCAATCAATCGCATCAACGTTAAGGCCGACACAGATTTACCCGAGCCAGACTCGCCCACCACACAGAGCGTTTCACCCGCCGCAACGGATAACGACACATCCTTGACGGCCGAGACCATACCAGCACGCGTGCGAAACCCCACTTCAAGGTTGGAAATTTTGGCGACCACTGCGCTTGCGGGGTCCTGCGTTTCGACATCTAACATTTCGACCTCCACCTAAGGACATCATGGCCCAGTTTTTCAATCACGCTAGGATGCATCATATCTCCTTTCAATTGAGCTGCATAAAAAATGCACTTTTATGCTGACCTATGTATGGAAATTGGTGTGACTGACAGACGACATAAAATGGAAGG
Source organism: Paracoccaceae bacterium (assembly GCA_039767595.1). GTDB lineage: Bacteria > Pseudomonadota > Alphaproteobacteria > Rhodobacterales > Rhodobacteraceae > JBDNBY01. Next base: position 7,407 of record JBDNBY010000137.1, read on the forward strand.
CTAATTTGTTTAAAAAATC
>JBDNBY010000138.1:0-3116 GCA_039767595.1 Paracoccaceae bacterium
GGGTTCATCGGCGCCCATCTGTGCCGCGCTTTACTCGATGGCGGCTATCGGGTGATCGGTGTTGATAATCACAATGATTATTACGACCCCGCCCTCAAAGAGGCGCGCCTCACACATGTGATCGACACGGGCGCGCACGACGGGCGTTATACCCATCATCGCCTTGATCTTATGGATCTGGAAGGACTGCGCGCTGTGTTTAAAGAGGGCGCCCCCGATTACGTCATGAACCTCGCCGCTCAAGCGGGGGTGCGCTATTCCCTTGAAAACCCGTTTGCCTATGTCGATACAAATGTCCGCGGGTTTTTGAATATTCTCGAAATGTGCCGTCACAGCGATGTCAAACATTTGGTCTATGCCAGCACCTCAAGTGTGTATGGCGCCAATACCGCCATGCCCTATAACGAAGAGCATGGCGTCAAACATCCGCTGAGCCTTTATGCGGCGACAAAACTGGCCAATGAGGACATGGCCCATTCCTATAGCCATCTATACGGCATCCCAACCACAGGCGTTCGGTTTTTCACGGTCTATGGCCCATGGGGGCGGCCAGATATGGCCATGTTCAAATTCACCAAGGCGATCTTAGAAGGCAAGCCAATTGATCTCTATAACTATGGGCGTCACGGGCGTGACTTCACCTATGTTGATGACATTGTCCAAGGTCTCATCCGTATGATCCCAACTCCGGCGACCCCAGATCCAACATGGGATGCCGCCGCCCCCAACCCATCTACCAGCGCCGCCCCATGGCGCATTTATAACATCGGCGCCAACGCGCGGGTCGATCTGATGGATTACGTTCAGGCGATTGAACAGGCGACGGGCAAAACCGCGCAAACAAACCTCTTGCCGATGCAGGCGACCGATGTGCCTGACACCTACGCAGATGTGACCAAGCTGATCACGGAATTTGACTATACCCCAACGGTCATGGTCAACGAAGGGATCGAGCGCTTCGTCGCATGGTATCGCGACTTTTATAAAATCTAAGCGTCGCTATTTCCAGCGACGATGAATCCAAAACCACTGCGTCGAATTTTGCCGCACTTGCGCCTCAAGGCTATCATTAAGGGCTTGGATCATCTCCATCGGCGCGCCATGCTCAATCGGTGCCTCAAAATTCGCCTCAAACCCCTCCGCATGGCGCGTGGCATAGCACGGCACAACGACAGCATTATATTTGATCGCCAAATCCGCCACAGAGGTCGCCGTCGAGGCCCGCTTCCCAAAGAAAGTGGCATCAACCCCATTGCCCATCCGCTGATCAATTAAGATCGCCAACGTACCGCCAGATTTCAAAAACCGCACCATCTTGGACATGCCCTCGCGGCCCCGTGGGAAGAGCGGCGTGCCAATTTGCGAAATGGTTTTGACATAGACATCATTAAAATAGGGGTTGTTCATCGGACGGTAGAACCCCCCAATCGCAAGCCCCTCTTGGATCAGCGCACTGCGAATAATATCGTAATTCCCATAATGACCCGAGACCAAGATCGACGGACGTCCTTCGGCCTGCGCCGCACGCAGCGCCGCAAGCCCAGGCCCAGACAAGGCCGTCTGCCGTGCCATCTGTGCCAAATCTTTTGGCGAGAACAGCTCACTGAGCGTTTGGCCCACATTATACGGCACATCGCGCACATGCGCCTCGACCTCAGGCGCGGATAATTCAGGGCGCACATCGGCCAAATTCACCCGAATACGCCGATCATAGCGCGCCAGCGGGGCAACCAATCGCGAAAACACCCACCCCGCCACACGGCGCCGTGTCCCAAAGGGCAAGACAGACAATAGCCCCAGCACCGCAGAAATGAGCATATACTCAAAGCGGTAATAAAGCTTTTGCCGAAAACCAAGAGGTGCCTTTGCCATGTGCCTCATTATCCTTATGCTCGTGCACTCTTGCCGCATTTTGGACGAAAGGCCAAGAGAGCAGGATAGATCAATTGCGCCATGGGCATAATTTGGCTAGGAACGCGTAAAAAGAAAGTCCTTGGCGTGCTAAACTCACTCAAAAATGCGGCGCATGAATTTCGCGTATCATTCAAAGTCGCCGATCTCAGCACCCCGCAGGCGCAGCGCCGCGCGCAGACCTATATGATTTGGTTCGATCACGAATTTCTGCGCCATCCATGGACCAATCAATATGAAATTGCGCCGCACGTCTATCGCTCGAACCAGCCACCGGTCAAACGTATTGCACAGCTTGCTCAAATGGGGATCCACTCGATCATCACTCTGCGCGGCGATAAGCCAAACCCGTTTTACCTATTGGAGGCGCAAGCCTGCACACAGGCCGGTATTGAATTGCACTGCGTCACACTGCAGGCCTCTCGACTACCCCCAGCGTCAGAGCTGCTCAAATTGCTTGATCTGTTTGAAACGATCCAGCGGCCCTTTCTCTTTCATTGTAAATCTGGGTCAGACCGCACTGGATTGGCCGCGGCCCTTTACCTCCACGTTATCGAAGGGCATCCGATTGAAGAGTCCCTTGATCAACTGAGTTTGAAATATGTGCACCTGCGCGCCTCGCGCAAAGGGATCCACCCCTATATGCTCAGCTTTTATGCCGCATGGCGCGCGCAAACAGGGGGTGATTTTCGAGAGTTTTTGCACCAAAGCTATGATCCAGATCAAATCGCGGATTGCTTTAGCCAAGAGCCGTTTTGGCGCAAGGTTTTATGGAAATGGGCGTTTTAACGCCTCACCCCCGCACAAGCGTGTCGCCCAACTCAATCGTAGGCTCAAGCACAATCTCTTGATCCATCGCGCGATCAGGTTCGGCCACTTTGTGAATGATATATTGCGCCGCGCGGCGACCAATCTCGGACCGGCAGGCATCCATCGTGGCCAATCGGCGGGGCAAACCATCGAGGAGTTCGACACCGTTGAACCCCGCCAGACCAATTTGGTTTGGGATATCAATCCCTTGCTCATGCAAATAGAGCAAACCGCCAGCGCCAATCTTATCGTTTGAATAATAGATAAAATCCAAATCAGGACGACGCAGCAATATCTCGCGCGTCATCTAGCGACCTTTCAACAAGGCCGAACCACCCGAATAAAACGCGCGATCTGCGATTTCAACGCCATGCTTGGCCAACTCTTGGGTGAAC
>JBDNBY010000139.1:0-15947 GCA_039767595.1 Paracoccaceae bacterium
GCGGCGGCCTGCACGCAACCCGGATTACATCAGATCGAAGGCTCGCCATTCGCGCCAGCCGTGGATATTGGCGGGCGCGCAGAGGATCCCATCATTGTCGGCAATCGCCTTATGGCCTCACAGCAATTTGATCTGGCTTTAGAGAGCTTCCAACTGGCCGCATCAAACATCGGGCAAACGGGTGGATTATTGGGGGCCATGGGATCCGCCAAGCTCGGCCTCGGGCAATTGGGCCAAGCCGAAGACATGCTCAGACGCGCCGTGCACAAAGATCCCCAATGGCCGGAACTTTGGAACAACCTTGGCGTTGTTTTGGCAGAGCGAGGGAAAATACCAGAGGCCTATCTTGTGTTCAAAAAGGCCTATGCCCTCGACAATGGCGATAGTGATACAATCCGAGATAATTTGACCCGCGCCCTCGCCGCATTGGATGAAATGACCTATGATGAGCCGCAGCAGTACCAAACACAATTCGCGCTTGCCCGCATAGACCGCAGTGTCTACGCTTTGCGCAATTAATTATTGAGGTCATCAATGCGTCTTATTGCGCTTAGCCTATCGCTTTTGTCCTTTGCCATGCTCAGCGCATGCGACACGCCGCCCGATATCGAATCCGAGCTTAAGGATCTCAATGTCCTTGATGAGACGGATCTATCTGATCTTATGCTGACAGTCGCCGATCCGAACGAGGCGGTTGCCTATTTCTCGCGCACCTCTCTTCAATATCCTGATCGTATTGATGTGCGGCGGAATTTGGCCCTATCTTTGAATCGTGCCAAGCTGCATGAACGGGCCGCGACAACATGGGCCGATGTTGTCAAAATGAAAGGCGCCACGCCCGAAGATGGTGTGCAACATGCCGGCAGTCTTATTCGCAATGGCCAATGGGCCGAAGCCAAAGCCGTCCTCAATCAAATTCCCCCGACGCATGAAACCTATGACCGCTATAGGTTTGAGGCGATGATCGCAGACGCCAACAAAGATTGGGTGCGCGCAGATAGTTTTTACGAAATCGCCGCCGGTCTGACGACCACACCGGCCAGCATTTATAACAATTGGGGATTTTCGAATTTAAACCGCGGCAATTATAATCGCGCCGAACGCCTGTTCGAAGATGCGCTGCGCTACGAGCCAAGCCTCTTTACCGCCAAGAATAACATGGCCCTCGCCCGCGCGAAACAACGGAACTATACACTCCCTTTGATCAAAATGACCCAGCTTGAGCGGGCGCAACTGCTCTATACACTTGGCCTATCGGCGGTCAAACAGCGTGACGTCAACACCGGCCGCGAGCTATTGCTCGAAGCGGTCGCCACACACCCACAATATTTCGAAGAGGCCGAACGCGCTCTAAGTGCCCTCGGCAGCGGATAACACATATGTTTACACTCGACCCCACCGCCGCCCTTTGGTTTGCCATCGCCACCGCACCCTTAACGGCCTTTGTATGTTGGTCAGATTTGTCGAAAATGTTGATTTATAACAAGACGGTGCTGTTGCTCATGGCCGTGTTTTTCTGCATCGCGCCGTTTGTGTTGCCATAGAACGTCATCGCGTGGCAGGCGCTCTATGCGCTGATCGCTTTGGTCATTGTCTTTTTCCTCACGTCATTTGGCATTTTAGGGGCGGGCGATTCAAAGTTCATCGCCGCAGCTGCGTTGTATATCATGCCAAGTGATTGGCCGATGCTCGCTCTTTTACTCGCGGCCACGACAATCGCAGCGGTCATTATTCATCGGGGCGCGCGGGCGCTTGGTGCCGCAAAACTCACCCCTGAGTGGGAAAGCTGGGCACGCGCCAAAGATTTTCCCTTTGGCCTCGCGCTTGGGCCGACATTATCCTTTTATCTGATCCTCTCGGCTTTGGGCGCTTAACAGCACCTTGACCCGGCGGTGGGCATGGCTATGTGCATAAGATGAGCATCGCCCCCCTCCCCCACTCGATCCAGAGCTGGTTTGCCCGTCACGCGTGGCAACCGCACCCCCATCAGCTGGATCTCTTTGCCCGTAAAGAGGCGCCGTCGACGTTACTGATCGCCCCGACGGGGGCCGGCAAAACCCTCAGTGGGTTTTTGCCGACCTTGGCTGAATTGGCCGCGGATGGGCCGCATGGGGGGCATAAAGGCCTCCACACGATCTATGTCTCACCGCTAAAGGCACTGGCGGCTGATATCAAACGCAACTTGACCCGCCCTGTGCAAGAGATGGGTCTTGATATTCGGATCGAGGATCGGACCGGCGACACCTCTGCAAAAATGCGCAAGACCCAGCGCGTCGATCCTCCGCAAATCTTATTGACCACGCCAGAATCGCTCACGCTGTTGATGTCATATCCCGAAGCATCCAAAATTTTCGGAACGCTCGAGCGGGTGATCATCGATGAAATCCACGCCCTCGCCGAAAGCAAACGCGGCGATCAGCTGATGCTCACCTTGTCCCATCTACGGGCCCATGCACCAAATATGCGGCGTGTGGGCCTGTCGGCGACGGTAGATCAACCCACTGATATTGCGCAATTTCTTGACCCAGCGAGCACCGACATCCTCTATGCTGAGGCCGGCCCGCCCCCCGACATCACCATGCTAGAGACCGCCACGCCGCCCCCTTGGGCCGGTGCAGGCGGGGCGCACGCGGTGCCCGATGTCCTAGATTTGATCAAGGCGCACAAAACAACGCTCGTCTTCCACAACACCCGCGCGCAGGCTGAGATATTCTTTCACGCGCTGTGGATGGCAAATGAGGAGGGGCTGCCCATCGCGATTCACCACGGCTCGCTTGATAAAATTCAGCGCCAACGCGTCGAAGAGGCCATGAGCCAAGGCGCCCTGCGCGCCGTCGTGTGCACGGGCACTCTTGATTTGGGAATAGATTGGGGCGACGTTGATCTTGTGATCCAAATTGGCGCCCCGAAAAATGTCAAACGTCTGGTGCAACGGATCGGCCGCGCCAATCACAGCTATAACACCCCGTCCAAGGCGATGATCGTACCGGCCAATCGATTTGAAATCATTGAATGTGTGGCGGCGCTCACGGCGGTCAAAGAGGGCCGCCTCGATGGAGAGCGCCGCGCCATGAGGCCCATGGATGTCTTGTGCCAGCATATTTTGGCTGTTGCATGCTCTGGGCCATTTTGCGCAGCGCAGCTCTTTGATGAAATCACCCAAGCCGGCCCCTATGCGCAGATCACACAAACGCAATTTGATCGCTGCCTCGAGTTTTGCGCGACGGGCGGCTATGCCCTGCGCGCCTATGATCAATGGCAGCGTTTGATGCAGCGCGATGGCCTGTGGCAGCTGCGCGATCCCCGCAGCGCGGCCCGCATTCGCATGAACATCGGGACAATCCAAGATCGCGATTTGCTCAAAGTGCGCCTCAAAGGCGTGCGCGGCGGCGCAGGTTTGGGCGAAATTGAAGAGGGCTTTGCCAGCACCTTGACCGCAGGCGATACATTTTTGATGGGCGGCAAAGTCGTCCGCTACGAAGGGCTGCGCGAATTGGTCGTCGAAGTGACCCATCGCAAAGGCCGCGAGCCTAAGATTGCCACTTTTGCCGGAACGAAATTCGCGACATCCCTTGAACTGAGCAAGGGGATTTTGGATCTGTTGCACCAAAGGTCGCCCGCGGCCCTCCCAGCTGAGACCCAACGCTGGCTGAGTTTGCAGCGCAGCTTATCGTGCATGCCAGAGTATAATTCGATACTGGTCGAAACATTTGAGCATCGCAGCAAGCCTCACCTCGTCGCCTATGGCTTTGCAGGACGCAACGCGATGCAAACTTTGGGCCTATTGATCACCAAAGAGATGGAGGCCCGCGGCCTCGATCCGCTTGGGTTTGTCAGCACGGATTATGCCGTGATGATCTGGGGTCTGCGCACAGTGGACGATCCCGCCCCATTGTTTGATCCAGATGTCCTTATGACAGGGTTTCAAACATGGCTGGATGGCAACGCGGTGATGAAACGGAATTTTCGGGCCGTCGCACAGATCACTGGATTAATTGAACGCCAAGTCGCGGGCCTGCGCAAATCAGGTCGACAGACGACATTTAGCAGTGACATCCTCTATGATATGTTACGCAAATATGATCCGGATCACCTTTTGCTTGAGATCACCCGCCAAGAGGCGCTGCATGGGTTTATTGATTTCGACCGCGTCCACGATATGATCGAGCGCACAGGCGGGCGTGTCATACATCGCCAGACGGAACGGGTGACGCCGCTGGCCGCGCCTCTCTTGCTGGAGGCGGGGCGAATACCCGTCGATGCGGCCGCCCGTGAGCGCATTCTTGTTGAAGATGCTGCCAAACTTATGCAAGAAGCAGGGTTAGAATAGCCCGCGCGATCACAGGAGGTCACCACAGATGAGCCATTATGCGTTTTCATTCAAGGGTCAGAACCTCTTTGCCTTAGCCTCCGGCGCCTTGTGGTGGCCTGAACAACGGGTCTTGTGCGTGTCTGATTTGCATTTGGGCAAATCTGAACGTCAGGCGCGTGAAAATGGTGTCTACCTCCCCCCCTATGAGACCCGCGATACGCTCGTGCGGCTCGAAGAGGATGTGCGCCTCTATGCACCCAAGACCGTCGTCTGTTTGGGCGATAGTTTTGATGATGTCCAAGCCGCAGAATTCATGCCCGAAGAGACCAAAACATGGATTGCCAAAATGCAGGCGGGCTGTGAATGGATCTGGATCCAAGGCAATCATGACGCGGGTCCAGTGGATTTGGGCGGCACCTATATTGAGGATTGGGTTAAGGCGCCGCTGGTCTTTCGCCATATTGCAATCACTGGATCCGCAGGCGAGATTTCGGGCCATTACCACCCCAAAGCGGCCATTCAAACGCGCGGCGGCGTCCAATCTCGCCGCTGTTTTTTGATCGACGAGAACAAAGTGATCATGCCGGCCTTTGGCACCTATACTGGCGGATTGCGTAGTGATGATCCGGCCTTTGCCCCGCTGATGAGTGAGGGCGCGATTGCCGTTTTGACGGGCACGACCGCGACCCCCATTCCAATGCCGCGCAAAAAAAACTAAGGCGCACCAAACACTAGCCAATGGCCCACCGGGCACTAGTATCCTCTATGCATGCGGGGACTGCAGGTTAACGAGGTTTATAATGTATTGGGTATCAAGGCGCCGCCTTTTGTGGGTCAGCCTTTTGTTATGCGGCTGTTCATCCGTTCAAATTTATACCGGCACCGTGCCGCGTGATGTCTCGGCCAAAGAATTTCGAAAAATAGCACAGATCAAATGCGCATCCGAGCGTGGCGTTCTACTCGACACGATTTACACACGGCAACCTGCTGGGGCGCATCACGTCGTCGTGATGTGTGATACGGCCAAAACCGCGCCTTAGGGGCGGCGCGGCCATTGCCTAGGTTAGACGCGCGGTTACGCCGTCAATCCCTCGGGCTCGCTCAATCCATTGGCACGGCAAAACGCCGTTAATGTGTTGGCCAGCAAACAGGCAATTGTCATCGGACCCACGCCGCCCGGCACAGGTGTGATCGCCCCTGCTTTTTCAGCGCAAGACGCGAAATCACAATCGCCCACCAAACGCGTACCGCCATCAGGTTTATCAATGCGGTTGATCCCAACATCGATCACAGTGGCCCCATCGCGGATCCAGTCTCCTGTGACCATTTCAGGCCGGCCCACGGCCGCGACAACGATATCCGCTTGGCGAGTGACCTCTTGGATATTTTGCGTACGTGAATGGGCGATGGTCACCGTGCAGCTGTCATTCAACAAAAGCTGTGCCATCGGCTTGCCGACAATATTCGAGCGTCCAATCACAACAGCGTTTTTACCCGACAACGAGCCGTGATGCTCGCGCAGCATCATCAAACAGCCCAGCGGCGTGCATGGCACCATCGATTTTTGACCCGTGCCCAAACGCCCAACATTCGAGATATGAAACCCATCAACATCTTTTGCCGGATCAATCGAGTTGATGATCAAATCTTCGTTAAAGTGCTTGGGCAATGGCAACTGCACTAAAATACCGTGGACATTTGCATCCGAATTCAGCTGATCCAACAAAGCCAAGAGATCGGCCTCGCTGGTATCTGCTGGCAGCTTGTGCTCATACGAATTCATCCCAACTTCGGCAGTTTGCTTGCCCTTAGAGCGCACATAAACTTGGCTTGCGGGATCTTCGCCGACGAGGACGACAGCCAGACCAGGGATCTTATTGTGCTCTTCTTTGATTTTAGTCACATGTTCAGCCACTTGGCCGCGGACCTTTGCCGCAAACGCTTTGCCGTCGATCAGATGTGCAGTCATGTTATCCTCTTAACTCCGAATATTATCTCGATATCGTTTGTGTCGCCCAGCTTCATCAACGCAAGGGCCACGTGCCGGATGCTGTCACTTGGCCGCGCGCACATCGTCAAACACGTTGTCCTCACGGGCAATCGACCACTCAATCATTGTCGTCCAAATCTCTTGAACAAGCCGAGGGTCCAGCGCGTTTTCTTGCGCGCATTGCACTGCGTTATCAATAACTTGCGACACACGCTCAGGGATGCGGGCCGGCCAGCCGTTGTCCAATTTCAACGCCGCAGCGCGGTCGATATAGCGCGCGCGCTGCGCCAGTAGGTGCACCAGCTCTCGATCCAAATCATCGATCGACAGCCGGAGCTGATCCATAGTCTTGCACTCCGAAGGTGGACGGCGATCTTTACTCATATCCATTCCCTCGAAGTGCATCTTTTTCACGTTTAGAACAACCCTTCGATATTGCCCATATCGTTGAGCATGATCGCTTCGGCTGCGGGCACCCGCGGCAGACCTGGCATCGTCATAATCTCACCGCAGATCACAACGATAAAGCCCGCCCCCGCGCTGAGCCGCACTTCGCGCACAGGCAAGGAATGGCCCGTTGGCGCACCGCGACGATCTGGGTCAGTGGTAAAGCTATATTGCGTTTTCGCCATGCAAATCGGCAGATCGCCGTAGCCCGCTTCTTCCCATTCTTTCAACTGCTTGCGCACTTTGGTCTCGGCCAGAACTTCGTCGGCACGATAGATGCGTTTGGCAATGGTTTCCACTTTTTCAAACAGACCCATTTCATTTGGATAGAGCGGCGCGAAGTTTGCCATATCCGCATCTGCAATTTCTGCAACGCGCGTGGCCAACTCTTGGATCCCTTCTGAGCCTTTGGCCCAGTGCATGCACAAGATCGCCTCTGAGCCTTGACCCTCGACATACTCTTTGATCGCGGCGACTTCGGCGTCAGTATCAGTATAGAAGTGGTTGATCGCGACAACAACGGGCACGCCAAATGATTTCACATTTTCAATATGACGACCTAAGTTGGCGCAGCCGGATTTGACCGCATCAACATTTTCGGTGCCTAAATCTGCCTTGGCCACGCCGCCGTTCATTTTCGTCGCCCGCACAGTGGCGACAATCACCACGGCCGAGGGGGCAATGCCCGCCTTGCGGCATTTGATGTTCATGAATTTCTCAGCACCCAAATCGGCACCAAAGCCCGCCTCGGTCACCACGTAATCGGCAATCTTAAGGGCCGTTGTCGTCGCCACAACAGAGTTACAGCCATGCGCGATATTGGCAAACGGACCACCATGAACAAAGGCGGGATTGTTTTCAAGCGTTTGCACGAGGTTTGGCTGCATCGCATCTTTGAGCAAAACGGTCATCGCGCCCTGCGCCTTGAGATCGCGGCAATATACCGGCGTCCTGTCACGGCGATAGGCGACGATAATGCGGCCCAAGCGGTCTTCGAGATCGTTGAGATCGGTCGCAAGGCACAAGATCGCCATAACCTCTGAGGCCACAGTGATGTCAAAGCCGGTTTGACGCGGCGCGCCATTGGCCACACCGCCCAAAGACGTCACGATATCGCGCAGTGCACGGTCATTCATATCCATGACGCGGCGCCACGCGACACGGCGCACGTCGATCTCGAGGGCATTGCCCCAATGAATGTGGTTATCAATCATCGCCGAGAGCAAGTTATGCGCCGATGTGATTGCGTGGAAATCACCGGTGAAGTGCAAGTTCATCTCTTCCATAGGAACAACTTGCGCATATCCGCCACCCGCGGCGCCGCCCTTCATACCAAAGCAAGGGCCAAGCGATGCTTCGCGAATACAAATCGCTGCCTTTTTACCAATGGCATTGAGACCATCACCCAAGCCAACAGTGGTGGTCGTTTTACCTTCGCCCGCTGGCGTTGGATTGATCGCGGTCACGAGGATCAACTTGCCGTTTTTGTTGCCTTGAACGGATTGAATAAACTCTTGGCTGACTTTGGCTTTGTCATGACCATAGGGCAAAAGATGCTCGGATGCGATGCCAAGCTTGGCGCCGATCTCTTGGATGGGCTTTTTGTTGGCTTCGCGGGCGATTTCAATATCGGTTTTATGGCTCATGATGTGCGTGCTCCCTGACTACGCCGAATTTCTGTGTGATCACAGCTATGACGGAAACGGCACATAAGAGGATGCATTTCCGACATTTTCCGTTCACGCAGCGGCGCACTCATCTAGGGATGTTGCGCATAGGAAACCCATTATCCTATCTGCGACAATGTGTCCGTCAAATGCGGCCACGCCGGTTGCGTCGGAATATGCAATCGGACAGAATCACCTATAGAGATAGCGCCTTCCGCTTCGACCCATGCGGTCACCCCGCGCCGGCGCTGCGCCGCGGGTTTAAACAGCTTGCCTTTGCCTGGATAAATCGCCTCAATTTCACGCGACACCAAGTGGCAGGGATGGTTTTCCATATCTACCGTGACCGTCGCACCCGAGGCAAATTGCAAGCGCGATGAGGGCGGCACAAGAGTAAGATCCGGAATACCCTCAATGACAAGTGAGGCGCCGAACACAGTGGGATCAAGGTGATCAATACCCATGGTTTGGGCAATCTGCGCGATTTCTTCAACGCTCAATATCGACAGCTGCCGAACATTGCGAATGGGCGTGCCGCGGTCATATTGCTTTAGGACGCGGCTGCACGATGGGCGCGTCTCACCGCCGTGATCCTCGTTTTGGGATCCGGCAAAGCTCAGCTGCATGTGATCGAGCTGAGCCGAGCTGAGCCCTGCCTCACGGTCTTGAACATGTCCTAAAAACGTAACTTTTCCATAAAATTCAGTGGGTTCTAATGCGACCATCTCTACTCTCCAAACCTTTGCTGCGATGCGAAATTCAAAACAGCGTTCTATAACGAAAAACGCCGCCCCGTGGGGCGACGTTTGAAACTATAATCGGCCCTTATGACGACGGCTCAGGCTCGCCATCCCCAGACGGCCGTTTGCGACCCGCCTTAGGCAGAACTGAAATGGATGGCGTGGACGTGGCCCCTGACCCATCCGCATCATCATCCCCACTCAATGAAGGCGGTTTGCCATCCATCACGCGTTTGATTTCCTCGCCCGTGAGGGTCTCGTACTCGAGCAAACCTTGCGCAAGGCGCTCCCACTCATCCTTCTTGTCACTCAGGATTTTGTAGGCAGACTGGTACGCATCTTCGATGAACCGGCGCACTTCGCTCTCGATCAACTCTTTGGTTGAGGCAGAGACCGATAGACCCGCGGTGTTTCCCGAATACCCGTCGGCCGCTTCGGAATAGTCGATATTGCCGACTTTGTCCGACATGCCCCAGCGCAATACCATCGCACGGGCCAAGCTAGACGCCTGCTGAATATCACCAGCGGGGCCATTCGAGACGTTATCCTCACCGTATTTGATGATCTCCGCGGCTTTGCCCGCCATCGTCATCGCGAGCTTTTCCTCGCATTCCGAGCGGTGCCAATTCAACCGGTCAATCTCGGGCAATGACACAACCATCCCAAGGGCGCCGCCGCGCGGAATGATCGTCGCTTTGTACACGGGATCACATTGCGGCAGGGAGAGGCCGACAACTGCGTGACCTGCCTCGTGATAGGCGGTTTTTTCCTTTTGATCTTGGGTCAAGACCATCGATCGACGCTCTGCGCCCATCATCACTTTGTCTTTGGCGTTTTCAAAATCGACCATCGTGACAAACCGTCGGCCCACACGGGCCGCCATTAAGGCCGCCTCGTTCACAAGGTTGGCCAGATCAGCACCAGAAAATCCAGGCGTTCCGCGGGCAATCAAACGCAGGTCCACATCAGGGCCAAGCGGTGTTTTCGCGGCATGCACGCCCAAAATCTTTTCGCGACCTTTGATATCTGGGTTCGGAACGGTTACTTGACGGTCAAACCGGCCCGGACGCAACAGAGCCGGATCAAGGACATCACGGCGGTTGGTCGCCGCCAGAATGATCACGCCTTCATTCGCTTCAAACCCGTCCATTTCAACCAAGAGCTGGTTGAGTGTTTGCTCGCGCTCGTCATTGCCTCCGCCGTAGCCTGCACCACGGTTGCGGCCCACCGCGTCAATCTCGTCGATAAAGACGATGCACGGCGCATTTTTCTTCGCTTGTTCAAACATGTCGCGGACACGGCTCGCGCCGACACCGACAAACATTTCAACAAAGTCAGAGCCAGAGATCGTGAAAAACGGCACACCCGCCTCGCCCGCAATGGCGCGCGCCAAAAGCGTCTTACCTGTGCCCGGAGGGCCAACAAGCAATGCGCCTTTGGGGATTTTACCGCCCAGTTTTGAGAATTTTTGCGGATTGCGCAGGAATTCTACGATTTCCTCAAGCTCTTCTTTCGCTTCATCCACACCGGCAACATCGTCAAATGTGACGCGGCCATGCTTTTCCGTCAGCATTTTCGCCTTGGATTTTCCAAAACCCATGGCACCGCCGCCACCGCGACCACCTTGCATCCGGTTCATAAAGAACAGCCAAATACCGATCAAAATCGCAAATGGCAGCAAGGACAGTAAGAACGACTGCAGGCCAGATTGCTGTTGCTGCTCCGCGCGCACACGCACGTTATTGTCGATCAAGAACTGAGTGACTTCGGCATCGGTTGGCACGATTGTCGCCAAACGTTGATTGTCTGTTGTCACATACCGCACAGCTTCGCCGTCGATCACGGCCGTCGCAACGCGGCCATCTTTTACATCGGCAACAAACTCTGAATATGTGGTCTCGTTGCTACTTGTGGCAGTGTTTTGACCACCAAAAAGATTAAACAGCGCGAGGACTAATAAAAATAAGACGACCCAAAGGGCGACGTTTTTCGCATTTCCCAATGCAATTCTCCTGTCAATTTGCCAAAGCTCTTACCATAGCCTTGCTGAGTGTTAAATAGACATCCCGCGCAAAGGTTCAATCGCTAGACAGAAATTCTTTGACCGATCCGCGCACAGGAACCAAGATATCGCCGTCCGCTCTGGGGCCAAATGAATGCCACAGCACATCCTCGCCCCGTATCAAAGCCGGCCGTGTTTGGCGCAGGGGCGCCGGCCAAACACCCTTTGTTTCAATGGATTGCAGGATTTTTGGGGTTAATAGGGCAAATTGCGCATCTTGTGGAATGTGTTGCGTCACGCGCCAGCGATGATCCCAAATTTCCCCTAAGTTGCGCGGGAAAATGTCGCAGATTTTTGCCGGCTCGCGGCAGATAAACACATGGCGATGCAACGCTTGGGGGTTTTGCCACAAAATCGCATGGCCGACCGCATAGCTGCGCCCCGTGTGCAGATGCTCTAGTGCCCGCTCAAGCGCCGAGCGGCGCGGTGCATAGGGCGCGCCGCTGACGTACCTGATAAGCCGCCCAAGCAATCGCAATTGCGTGTCACGATCCCAATCGGACAAAGCCATCGGATCCAGCATCACATCAGGGGCCATATCCTCAAGCAGACAGTGCTGCGCGGCCTCTTGCATCCGCAGGCACAGCGCCTCTTTTGACGATGCCATTGCGCGCGCCGTCTGCACGAGGCGCTGCGCATCCAATCCCAACTCGGCCAATAAAGGCAATGCTTGGCGTATTTTAATCCGGTCGTATTCGGATTTGTCATTGCTCGGATCGTTGACCCAGTCTTGACCCAACTCGGTCAAATAGGCCTGTAGCTGTGCCCGCGTGACCTGCAACAGCGGACGAATGAGATCAACATTACCAGAGGGCGTGTCCAATTGGCGCCGCTCGGCCATCCCCGCCAATCCATCAACGCCCGATCCTCGCGCAAGACGCATCATAAACGTCTCTGCTTGGTCATCCAGCGTATGGCCCAGCAAAATCGGCGCGCCCGCCGCCGCCTGCGCCAAGAGGGCATATCGCCCCTCGCGCGCCGCAGACATGAGATTGCCCTGCGTGCAAGACGCCTCCCAAGCCATTGTTTTATGAATAAGATTAAGACGCGCCGCAAGATTGGCGACAAACTTTGCCTCGCTTGCGCTTTCGGGGCGTAATTGATGATCGACGGTCACAACGTCTAAGCGGCGATGCCGCGCCATCGCCCAATCCTTGGCCAAAAACATCAACGCTAGGCTATCTGATCCACCGGACACTGCAATCACGCCGCGTGTGTGCGAAGCGGGCCACAGCCGATCAAGCTGCTCAAACAGATGCTGTTTAAGGTCGTTCACGAACAGGTCAGGGCGCTCAATTCCTTGGAAATTTGCGCTGTTAGCTGTGGATCACTGTAGCGCGCCTGCGCCTGTGCCAATGTCGTGCACGCTGCATCCACTTTGCCCAATCGCCCTAGCGCGCCGCCCAATTCGACCAAAGCCGCTGGCCCAACTTCGGATTGAGCCGACTGTCGATAAAGGTCCAAGAACGTCGTCGCCGCAGCACGGTGATCGCCAATCGCCTTATAGGAGAGACCTTGTTTGAAAAGTGCAACTGGTGTCAATGGACCTGCCGGATATGTCCGAGCAAATGTTGCAAAAAGAGAAGCTGCAACTGCGTAATCACCCGTTGAAAATGCCTCGTCAGCCTGTGCAAAGTCTTGTTCCTCGGAAACGGCAAGCTCCGGCTCATTGTCGAGGCCCGCGGCCATTCCGGCCCCGCTCATGCTAGCGGCACCTGCATCCGGCGCGCCGCCCAATGTTGTGGTTTCAGACAGGGCTGAGATGTCCCCACCCTCTAATTCGACAAGGCGAAACTCTAAATCGCCAATCCGGTTGGTGCCATCTTGGACGATCCTGTCAATTCGGTATTCCAATTGCTCCGCCTTGGCAGTGATCCGCTGCAGCTCGGCTTCGATCAAGGTCACACGGTCCATCAACCCTGCGGCGGCGGCCGGCGCAGTACCATCCGCAGAAGGCGTCAATTCGGACTTTAACCCCTGAATTTCGCTATAGAGTCGCGATAGATCCATGCGAATATCCGCCAAACTTTGCGCCCGATCTTGTGCCCACAGCGCCGTGCCCCCAAGCAATGTGCTGCACACTAGTCCCAACATGATGATCCGCATTGTCGTCCCCTTTTGTCCCTATCGTCGCGTGATGCGTTTATCCCAGTCCGGTCAACCGCGTAACAGAGCGGCGGTTTTGAGAATAGCAGCTTTCGGTGCTGCACAGTTCGACGGGGCGCTCTTTGCCGTAGCTGACTGTTTTTAAACGCGTACTATCCACACCTTGCGAGATCAAGAATTGCTGAACCGCATTGGCGCGCCGTGCGCCGAGCGCCAAGTTATACTCGCGCGTGCCTTGCTCATCGGCGTGTCCCTCGACGATGATCGCATAGCCGGCATTGGCATTGAGCCATTGCGCCTGTTTGATCAACACGGTCTTGGCGCCCTCGCTCAAGGTGGATTGATCAACTGCAAAGAGGACTTTATCCCCAACCGCTTGGGCGAAATAACTGGCGGAGGTGGGATCTCCCACGGCATCAAAGCCATCGAACTGGCTATTGGCATTGAGATCGACAAACTCATCAGGGTTGTCAAACGGGTTACCATTCGTACAGGCCGACACCAAAGCCAAGCTCAGGCAGATCGACAAGCTTTTTACATTTAACATTACAACTGCTCCGATTTTTTCTTTTATCATATCACAGACCCGCGCCATCGCGATAGGGGATTATTTCAACAGAGGCGACCATGACGGATCTGACGCCGCCCCGCCCGTGCGCACTTGGCGCAAATTGCGGCCAGAGACATCCACAGAGTACAGACTGGCTTGGCCGGTGCTCCCTTGGGTTTCGCGGGTGAACATAATGACGCGCCCATTTGGGGACCACGTTGGCCCCTCATCCAAGAAGGAGGCCGTCAAGAGACGCTCTTCCGAGCCATCGGCGCGCATCACACCGATGTGAAAACGGCCTTTGTTTTGCTTGGTAAAGGCAATCATATCGCCGCGCGGCGACCACACTGGCGTGCCATAGCGCCCATTGCCAAAGCTGATCCGCTTTTGATTTGAGCCGTCGATATTCATAACATAGAGCTGCTGATTGCCCGAGCGATCACTCTCAAACACGATCTTGGTTCCATCTGGGGAAAAGCTGGGCGCTGTTTCGATCGCCGGCGTACTGGTGAGGCGGCGCGATTGACCCGATGCAAGGTTGAGCAAATAGATATCCGTATTGCCGCCACGCTCCAATGAATAGACCACTTGCTGCCCATCTGGCGAGAACCTTGGCGCAAAGCTCATTGTGCCAGGCTGTTCTTGCAAAATGCGGCGGCTACCTGTGGCCAAATCTAGCATATAGATCCGCGGAAACCCTGTTTCATAGCTTGTATAGAGCAAGCGCAGACCATTTTTCGAAAACCGCGGCGCCAATACGATGGACGCGCCATTGGTCAGATATTGAATATTCGCGCCATCATAATCCATCACCGCCAGCTTTTTCGTGCGGTTATTCTTGGGGCCCGTTTCCGAGACAAAGACGACACGGCTATCGAAATAGGCGCTCTCGCCAGTGATGTCCGCATAGACTCGATCGGCAATTTTATGCGCGACACGGCGCCAACTCTCTGGCGTGCCGGCAAATTGCATCCCCGTGCCCAGCTCTTGACCGGCAAAGACATCCCATGCCCGAAATTTGACGACGATATTGTTTTGCCCATCGACACTGACCGCGCCAGTGATCAACGCTTGGGCATTGATCGTGCGCCAATCGGTAAAATTGACCGGCGCCGCAAAGGACGTGATCGATGAGATAAACGCCTCTTGCGGCAGGCGACGAAACAGCCCTGTGCCCACAAGATCATTAGCGACCACATCGCTCACCCGCTGTGCCCACTCTTGTGCCGCGGGCGTTTCGGCGACGAATGTCGGAATGGCAAACGGCAGCGGCTCAATCACACCTTGAGTGATTTCGATCCGCAGCGGGCCATTTTGTGCCTGCACAGCAGACACCGATAGTAGGACGGCGCTCAGCCATATGATGAAAGCTCTCATTACCTTATCCTCATGTCTTTTGGGTTAAATGTCATTTCGACATCGCGCCACGTGTCATATTTGTCTTTGGGCAACGCATAGCCCCCCTTTTGGCATCTTAGGATCGCGCGGCGCGCTGTTTGAAACGCGGAATTCACGGCCGATTGCGGCTCGCCTTGTGCCGAGATCAGTTTTAATGAGTTTGCCTCAACTTTCCCCTCTTGGGTAAGGGAAAATCCAACTGTGACAGTAATATTTGCCGCCTGTGACCCAACATCGACAACCCAGCACGATTGAACCGCAACGCGAAAGCCGTCGTGCTCGGCGCTGCTGAGGGGTTGGGCGGGGGTGACTGGCGTTGGCGCGTCCTCGACCACCTCGCGTAGGATATCCGCCACATCGGGATCGATGGGGGTCTGCGGCACAGGGGGTGGCGCCTCTTGGGGCAGAATTGTCAAATCTGCGGGGCGCAACATCGGCATACGCGGCGCGGTGGCCTCGTCCGAGATGTCGTCTTGTTCTGCTTCTGTGACAATTTCCGTAGTGCTGGGCGGCGGGCTGGCCGGCTCCTGTTCGGGGATGCTTTGCTCTTCCTCGGCCTCTTGCGGCAGATCCGACGGGGCGGCGGCATCAAACTCTGGTGTCACCTCTGGCTGAAGTGAAACACTGTCGGAAATACGCGGCGCAGGGGGCGGCGGGGCGATTGCCGTCGTGGCC
>JBDNBY010000140.1:0-8716 GCA_039767595.1 Paracoccaceae bacterium
TACTTAAGCATACGTATACACCCATTAGAATATTTAAAATTACATTAACACGCGAATAAATCAATTTAAGGCAGAATTAAGGAGGGTTTTGTGCAATTTCGCGAGAGTAAATTGGTCTATCGCGCCTGTGTTGTGCATATTTGCATAGACTGCGCATAAAAAATGCCCCAAGCGGGGCATTTTTGGTTATTCACATGTTTGAAGCGTTTAGCCGATCGACACAGCTTTCACATCGTCGTCGATATAAGGCACATACTGAGCGAAATTCGCTGAGAACATCTCAACGAGTTTTGTGGCCTGCGCATCATAGGCCGCCTTATCAGCCCAAGTCGAACGTGGGTCGAGCAAGTTCGTGTCAACACCTTCGACTGTAACGGGCACATCAAAGCCGAAGTTAGCGTCTTTGCGGAATGTGCTGTCTTCGAGTGTGCCATTCAGAGCGGCATCGAGCAGGGCGCGCGTTGCCTTGATCGGCATGCGCGAGCCTGTGCCATAGGCGCCTCCGGTCCAACCGGTATTCACCAACCAACAGGTCGCCCCATGCGTTGCAATTTTCTGGCGCAGCAGATCGCCATACGCCTCAGGGCGGCGGGGCATGAAGGGCGCACCAAAGCAGGTTGAGAATGTAGGCTCTGGCTCGGTCACGCCGCGCTCTGTGCCGGCTACTTTGGAGGTAAAGCCCGACAAGAAGTGATACATCGCTTGGGCGGGTGACAGGCGCGCGATGGGCGGCAGCACGCCAAAGGCGTCGCATGTCAGCATGATGATATTCTTCGGATGACCGCCCAACGCCGTGTTAGAGGCGTTTGAAATATAGTCCAGCGGATAGGCGCAGCGCATATTGGCCGTCAAGCTGTCGTCGTTGAAATCAAGCTCTTTGGTATCGGGATCAAAGACCATGTTTTCAATCACCGTGCCGAATTTCGACGTTGTTGCGAAAATCTCTGGCTCGGCCTCTGGGTTGAGGTTGATGGTCTTGGCGTAGCAGCCCCCTTCAAAGTTAAAGGTGCCGCGATCGGACCAACCGTGTTCGTCATCGCCGATCAACACGCGCTTGGGGTCGGCTGACAACGTGGTTTTGCCAGTGCCCGACAGGCCAAAGAACACGGCCGTATCAACAGGGTTGTCGATTGCATGGTTGGCCGAGCAGTGCATCGGCATCACGCCTTGATCTGGCAGCAGGTAATTGAGCAAGGAGAAGACAGATTTTTTGTTTTCACCGGCGTATTCTGTGCCACCGATCAAAATCATCTTACGCTCAAAATTCATGGCGATCACAGTTTCACTGCGGCAGCCATGTTTAGCCGGATCCGCTTGGAAGCTGGGGCAGTTGATGACGGTGAAATCTGCGATATAGGCGCCCAAACGGTCGGCCGAGGGGCGGCGCAGCATGTGGCGAATAAAGAGGTTGTGCCATGCTAATTCCGTGATCATGCGCACATTGATCGCATATTGTGGGTCAGCGCCCCCTTCGAGGTCTTGGACGAAATAATCGCGGCCCTTCATATGCGCGATCATATCGGTGTAGAGGGCATCAAACCCATCGGGTGACATTTTGGCGTTGTTTTCCCACCAAATGTGATCGGTGATGTCGGGGGTATCGACGATATGTTTATCTTTGGGCGAGCGGCCCGTGAATTTTCCTGTTGTGACCAAAAAGGCGCCGCCTTGGCCCAGTGTGCCCTCATCACGCTTGAGCGCCTCTTCGATTAAGGCCGGCTCGAGCAAGTTATAATAGACCGCGCCCAGACCAGTGATGCCTTGATCTTCAAGTCGAAATTCTGGGTTAAAGCGACCGTGGTCCATTGTGTGCTCCTCACGTGCAGTGCTATTTTGCGACGTCGCGTCATGCGACATGTCGCGGCGTAACATGAAGCACAAACAGAGCGCTAGAGGGCCATAGATATGTTAACGCTACCATGAGACAGTTTAGCGCAAACAGGGCGTTTATCGGAAACATTAGACGCGGTGGGTGTCAAAATTTGGCACTGCGCAACAATTTGACCGCTGGTTGTACGATTCGGAAATAAAAGATTGATCGAACTCAAGAAAAAGCGCATAAAACGAACTATAAAAATAAAAACACACCTGAGGCAGTAATTAATAAAGGGGCAATCGTAATGGCGAAAATTGCGCTCGTAGATGATGACAGAAACATTTTAACCTCCGTGGCGATCACGCTCGAATCGGAAGGTTTCGAAGTAGACACATATAATGACGGACAGGCCGCGCTTGAGGCCTTTAATAAGAAGTTCCCAGATATGTCGGTGTTTGATATCAAAATGCCCCGCATGGACGGTATGGATTTGCTGCAACGTGTGCGGCAAAAATCCTCGATGCCCGTGATCTTTTTGACGTCAAAAGACGATGAGATCGACGAAGTGCTCGGCCTTAGGATGGGCGCAGATGATTATGTGACCAAGCCTTTCTCCCAGCGTTTGTTGGTTGAGCGGATCCGCGCCTTGCTGCGCCGCCAAGAGGCGGTAGAAGGCAATATCGTGGCCGATAGCGAAGAAACCAAATTGATGGTGCGCGGCGAATTGAGCATGGACCCCTTGCGCCATCTGGTGTCGTGGAAGGGGCGGGATGTCTCGTTGACCGTGACCGAGTTTTTGCTGTTGCAAGCTCTGGTGCAGCGCCCTGGCTTTGTCAAAAGTCGCGATCAATTGATTGATGTGGCCTATGACGAGCAGGTCTATGTCGATGACCGCACGATTGACAGCCACATCAAACGGCTGCGCAAAAAGATGCGGACCGTTGACGATGAGTTTAACGCGATCGAAACACTCTATGGTATTGGTTACCGTTACAACGAAGAGTAATGGCTTTACTTGATTTCATGCCAAAGGGGTGGTCTCTTTGGCGGCGCCCCGCATCTGGGCGTGTGACACAAGCGAGTTCGTCCATGGCAGAACCTCGGCGCCGCAAAGGTATTGCCGCCCGTTTGATGGGTGGCTCTCCGCTGACGCGAAAGATCGTCACGTTCAATTTGCTTGCGCTGAATATTTTGGTTTTGGGCCTCCTCTATATCAACCCGTCTCGGGATGGATTGGTGGCGCAGCGGATCTCCAGTTTGGTGTCCGAGGCGCGCTTGATCTCGAACTTGTTCGAAGCTGAGTTGATCACACGGCAATCGTCAACTGGCGGTACAAACGACATTGACTACATTGACAATACGGTCTCGGCGCTGATTTTTCGTGAAGGGCTGACGGCGATGGTCTTGTCCCCAGACGGCGAATTTATCGCTATCAATCAAGGGAAAGAAGTGCCCGTTGTCTCAATCGATATCCAGCCCACTCCGATTATGGATAGCATTTTAAGCATCGGCGCGCGGATATCTGAGGCCGTTCCTTTTCTCAACCGCAAAGAGATGCCATCGATGCGCGAGCAGGTCCAAGAGCTGTCTCGGCTCACGGCCAAAGGTCTCAGTTTCACGGCGCAAGAGCTGTATAGCCCGCAAGGCCGGGTCTTGGCTGTGGCAGTACCTGTGTTTGACGGCCAGAATAACATTGCTGTGATTACATTGGCCAGTGCCGCTGGCGAGATTGAAACATTGGTAAAAATTGAGCGCGAGCGCGTGATGCAAATGTTTCTTGTCGCGATTTTGATGTCGATTGGTCTGTCGCTGGTCTTGGCCTCGACGATTTCTAATCCAATCCGTGATTTGGCCGCCGCCGCCGAGCTAGGCCGCGATCGTGGCCGGCAAAACCTACGGGCGGGGCGTATTCGTATTCCTGATATGACGGGTCGGCCCGATGAAATCGGCCGGCTCTCTTCGGCATTGCGGGGCATGGTGACGGCGCTTTATGATCGTATTGATGCCAATGAACAATTTGCCGCCGATGTCTCGCATGAGATCAAAAACCCGCTGGCGTCGCTCCGCTCGGCGGTGGGGACGCTGCGCTTTGCCAAGACCGAGGATCAAATGTCTCGCTTGCTCGACGTGATTGAGCATGATGTGAAGCGCCTTGATCGGCTGGTCAGCGACATTTCCAATGCCTCGCGCCTTGATAGCGAGTTGGTCAAAGAGGAAGAAGAGCCGTTCGATTTGCTCAAAATGCTGTCAAATCTGACCAGCTATCTGGGCGAAGAAGCCTCGAAAAAAGGCATTGAATTTATGTCGGACTACCCGTCCGAGCCGATCAATATTCACGGTCTCGAGGCGCGGTTGGCGCAGGTGTTTGTTAATCTGATCTCCAACGCCGTGAGCTTTTGTCACACAGGCGATGCGATCCGTGTTTGGGTGCGCCGCCGCGATAACCGCGTCCTTGTCGTCGTCGAAGACACGGGCCCCGGCATTCCCGAAGAAGCCTTGACCAAAGTGTTCAAACGGTTTTATTCGCAACGTCCAGAGAGTGATTTTGGCAACAACTCTGGTCTGGGCTTGGCGATTTCTAAACAAATTATCGAAGCCCATGGCGGCGTCATTTGGGCCGAAAATATTAAGCCAAGTTCTGCAGACCCCACATCCGAGCCATTGGGCGCGCGGTTTGTGGTTGGCTTGCCCATCTAATATGGACAGCCCCGACGATATTCTTCACGCAACTGGCGTGGTCGTTGAGGGCAAGGGTGTTTTACTCATTGGACCCTCCGGAAGCGGCAAATCGCGTCTGGCTCTGGAGTTGATTGGCCTTGGGGCGCAGTTGATTTGCGATGACCGAGTGCGCCTGTCGAGCCAAGATGGCCGGCTCTATGCCCATGCGGTGGACACAATTGCCGGCATGATTGAGGCGCGCGGCTTCGGCGTGCTCAATTGTCCCCATATTGCGCGCCATAGCGTTGAGGCCGTGATTGATCTACAGCCACAAGAGAGCGCGCGCTTTCCAAAAGATGAGTTTATCACCTTAAGGGGGCTCATCCTTTCAAAATTCAACTTTAACGGTACATTCACCCCTGCAGCCGCGATTCACCTTTGGGCGCGCTATGGGCGTGCAGAGGTGTAGCGCGGGCACGGCCCACAGCGCGACACGATAGGATAGCTCATGCAAAGATTGATCATTGTCACAGGCCGGTCAGGCGCAGGGCGGACAACAGTGTTGTCGGTGCTTGAGGATTTCGGCTACGAGGCGATCAATAATATTCCATTGGGTTTGGTGCAAAAACTCATTGAGATGCCCTCATCGGCGGATACCGTTGTGTTGGGGATCGATGTACGCTCGCGTGATTTCACCGTGTCCAACTTTCTCGATATTTTACAGACCTGCCGCGCCGCCAAGCAGTATTCAACCGAGTTGATCTATCTCGATGCCAGTGATGATGTCTTGATCCGCCGCTATTCCGAGACGCGCCGCCGCCATCCTCTGAGCCCAGATCTGGATCCTCGCAGCGGCGTCCAACAAGAGGCCCACGTGCTGGGCGCGATCAAGGCGCAGGCGGACACAGTCCTTGATACATCCGATCAGTCGCCGCATGACCTCAAGTCTGAATTGCGCGATGTGTTTCGCCAAGATCAGCACACGCAGCTTCGGGTGAATGTGATGTCATTCTCCTATAAACGGGGTTTGCCGCGCGGGGTGGATATGGTGTGGGATTGTCGGTTTTTGCGCAATCCGCATTGGGATCGCACCTTGCGCCCACTTAGCGGATTGGATGGTGCTGTGGGCGCGTACATCACGCAGGATCCAAATTACGCCCAGTTTCTAGAGCATGTGACCCGCTCAGCCGACTTTTTGTTGCCGCAGTACCGTCATGAGGGGAAGTCATATTTCACGATCGGCTTTGGGTGTTCTGGGGGGCGGCACCGCTCAGTTTACGTTACGGAAGTTTTGGCAAAACATCTAGAAAAAGCCAATTGGCCCGTTTCCGTGCGGCACAGAGAATTGACAGAGCTTGACCGTCAAGATTAGAAAGCGTGATACTTTCGGAACTGGTGTAGTGTATGATCGGCGTTGTCCTTGTTGCGCATGGAAATTTAGCCTCGGAATTTTTGGCCGTGGCCCAGCATATTTTGGGCGCGCAATCCTCTGTGGACGCCATTTCGATCCTCGGCGACGAAGATCGCGCGGCCGTGCGTCAACGGATCAAGGACACAGTCCAATCTTTGGATCAAGGCCGCGGCGTGATTATCCTCACGGATCTTGCGGGGGCCAGCCCGTTTAACCTATGTGACGCGGCGCGCGCGCAGGCAGAAACGCGCATTTTGTTTGGGATGAATTTACCCATGGTTTTACAAATATTGCGCGACCGTCAAAAGCCGATGGATATTGCCATCGAAAATGCGCTAAAAGCCGGCAAGACCTATATGAATGCGAGTCCCCCATGAGTACACAGGCCCAGTTAAAGATCGTGAATGAAAAGGGCTTGCATGCCCGTGCATCGGCGAAATTGGTCGAACTGGTCGAGCAATTCGATGCCAGCGCAACCATCAGCTATGGCGGTCTGTCGGCGGGGGCAGACTCTCTGATGGGGCTGTTGATGTTAGCGGCCTCCGTTGGTACAGTGATAGACGTTGAAACCAAAGGGGGGCAGGCGCCAGAGCTGCTTGCCGCGATCACCGCCCTTGTAGCAGATAAATTTGGCGAAGATTTCTAATCCAAGCCCGAGCGAAAAAGAGTATAGTGTGACCACGCAAGCCGCCCCAGAGCATATCCCTGATCGCCCGTATGACAAACGCAAGCTGTCGTATGCCTCAACCTTTCCTAATCCGGTCAAGCGTAACATCATCCGCACGATGGAGTGGATGACTGGCAAGCTGCCACTGTTGCAAATGGTGCGCCGATTCGAAGCGCGTGGCCCCGCGTATGGCCAGGCGTTTTGGCCTCAAGCGCTCGAAATGATGGGTGTTGAGTTGCAGACCCCTCAAGACGAGATTGAAAAAATTCCGGCCAAAGGTCCGCTCATTGTGGTGGCCAATCACCCACACGGTTTGGTCGATGGGATGATTTTTGCCGAACTCATTGGCCGTATTCGCCAAGATTACAAAATTCTGACCCGCTCTTTATTAACCGGTGTCAAAGAGATTGAACAATTTATGATCCCCGTGCCGTTTCCGCATGAAAAAGATGCGCGGCTCTCAAGTTTGAAAATGCGCCAAGACTCGATGGCCCATTTGGGCGCAGGCGGATGCATCGCGATCTTCCCCTCTGGGGTGGTGTCATCCTCCGAGACGTATTTTGGCCCCGCGCTAGAGCAAGTTTGGAATCCCTTCACGGCCAAGATGATCGAACGCTCGGGTGCGACTGTGTTGCCCATGTGCTTTACGGGGCAAAATTCACGGGCCTATCAAATCGCCAATCAACTGTCGGCGACGCTGCGTCAGGGGCTGCTGATCCACGAAGTGATCCGCACATGCAACCGGCCGCAGCGCCCCTTTGTCGGTGATCCGATCAGCGCCGAGGATATCCGCGCCCAAGGTCTCAAGCCACGCGATCTTATGGCGTGGCTGCGCGAGAAAACGTTGAACCTTGGCAATATGCCTTTGGATGTCCCACAGGAAAAAACGATCATCGGCGATCAAAGCGAGCCGTAACCTGTGCAGGCCCTAGCGCGTGGGACGCGGCGGATCCACGCGATAATCATAAAAGCCCCGCTGCGTTTTTCGACCAAGCCAGCCCGCCTCAACATATTTCGTCAAAAGAGGGCAGGGGCGGTATTTCGTATCCGCCAGCCCATCGTGCAGCACATTCATAATCGCCAAACAGGTATCAAGCCCAATAAAATCCGCCAACTCCAGTGGCCCCATCGGGTGATTGGCGCCCAATCGCATCGCTTGATCAATAGAGGTCACGCTGCCCACCCCTTCGTAGAGCGTATAGACAGCCTCATTGATCATCGGCACAAGGATCCGGTTCACGATAAAGGCCGGAAAATCCTCGGCGCTGGCTGCGGTTTTGCCGAGACGGGTCACAATGTCGAGGCAGGTGTCATAGGTCTGTTGGTCCGTGGCAATGCCGCGGATCAGTTCGACCAACTGCATCACAGGGACAGGGTTCATAAAGTGAAATCCCATGAACCGTTCGGGCCGATCGGTTTTGGCCGCCAGCCGCGTGATCGAGATGGACGATGTATTCGAAGTTAAAATCGTCTGCGGCGCCAAATGCGGGGCCAACTGTTCAAAGATTTTATGCTTGACCGCTTCGTCTTCTGTGGCCGCTTCGATGATCAAATCACAGGGGCCAATGGCCGACAGGTCGGTGGTCGTGCGAATACGTCCGCGCGCGGCGCTTGCGGCCTCTTGTGTGATTTTACCGCTTTTGACTTGGCGGCCCATGTTCTTGTCAATTTTACCCAAAGCAGCCTCAAGCGCGGCTGGGCTGATATCGGTCAGCTGCACATCATATCCCGCCAAGGCGCAGACATGCGCAATCCCATTGCCCATTTGCCCCGCGCCGATCACTCCAATTGACTGAACCATTTTGACCATCCTTTTTGCTGCATTTGCACAGTTACATTAAAAGCAAGTCAACACAATTCGATCTTTAAGACGGTGTTTAAGATTTCGCTCCAGAGTGATTCTTGGTGAACTTAGGGTGAAATTATGGGATATTATGATCGGTTCATGCCCACTGTGGCATATGATTTTTACGACTTACCACATAGCGGCGTGACGTTGCGCGGGCCACTGCCGGACTTTGACAAACCATTTGTCGCGGTCTGGGGCAGCTCAGAGATTTTTGGCAAATATGTTGAACAAGACGTGTGTCATCACATGTCCCAACAGATGGAACATCAGGTCGTCAATTTCGGCATTATGAATGCAGGGGTTGATGTGATGGCA
>JBDNBY010000141.1:0-32908 GCA_039767595.1 Paracoccaceae bacterium
GATGGGCCATTGGGGCCCGTTTTAACGCAAAATGACGGCCAAAAACTACATCTTGCGGGCCGGATCGAACTCAATCGATGGGGCGGGCGGGAAACCGTGCAACTGCGCCTAGAAGACGCCGCGATCGCGAATTAATTTTTTGACCATAGAGTCAAATTTGCACTTGCGCCCCGCCGCACATTTGCCTAAACACCGCTTCACACCAAGTGGCCCGTTCGTCTATCGGTTAGGACGCCAGGTTTTCAACCTGGAAAGAGGGGTTCGATTCCCCTACGGGCTGCCACTTATCCTCAAATTATAAAATTTTGATGCGCTGTGTGTACGTGGCAGCCATTCGCCCTATGTTTGGCGTGAACAGATGAGGGCAGGACGCGTGCATCGGTATTTTCTAAAATCAATTGCGATCTGCACACTGCTTCTCTTGATGATAGCCAGTGCAGAGGCACGTGATATGGTGCAATCCCAAAATTGGCGGTACTTCGATGATGGCGTGATGGGCGGCGTCTCGGACGGATCGATGTCACTGGGCCCAAATGGTGAATTGAGTTTATCGGGGACTGTCTCTACCCAAAACAACGGCGGGTTCATCCAAGCGCAAACGCCCCTGACCAAGGGCCAAACCATGGGCGCCACGGGCCTGTCGTTCCATGTCAAAGGCAATGGCAAGACCTATTTCATCCATCTGCGCAATCGGGCCACGCGGCTGCCGTGGCACTATTACACCGCTTCGTTTGACACCTCAGACACATGGCAAAAGGTGATTTTACCCTTTGAGGCCTTTGGGCCGTCCTCTGGCTTTTTGCCAACATCATTGAACGCAGACACCCTCAAATCCATTGGTTTGGTCGCCTATGGCTCAGACCATCGCGCTCAGGTCGTCATCAAAGATCTCCAACTCTACTGATCCCCGTCCCAACACCGCTATGAGTGGACTTGCCGCATATGATAGGCTATCAGCCTCCCACGCATCAAAGGGGCGGGTATGTCACAGTCTTCTTCATCACTTTCAGATATTGTCACACAGGCGTTTTCCATCGAAATCAACGCCTTGAACCAAGTGGCCACCGCCCAAGATCCAGAGATTTTGCGCGCCATTGAAACCATCCACGCCTCGCGCGGGTCGGTGATCATCGCAGGGATCGGCAAAAGTGGGCATATCGCCCGTAAAATCGCCTCGACCTTTTGTTCGTTGGGCAAGCGTGCTGTCTTTCTCCAAGCGGCCGAAGCGAGCCATGGCGATCTTGGCATTATCGAAGAGGATAGCGTTGTCCTCGTTCTATCAAACTCGGGCGAGACCAGCGAATTGTCCGATCTTTTGCATTTTTGCCAAGCGCGCGGTCACCGCTTGATCGCGCTGACGGCCAATGGCAATAGCACTTTGGCAAAGTTCGCAGACGTCACCATCGCCTATGGCAAACATCCAGAGGCCTGTTTGCATGGCTTGGCCCCGACCACATCGACCACATTGCAATTGGCCATTGGGGATGCGATCTGCATTGGGGTCAGTCATTTGATGGGCTTCCAACCCGAAGATTTCCGTAAATACCATCCCGGCGGTCGTCTTGGCGCGCGCTTGTTAAAAGTGGCCGATATTATGCACAGCGGCGACGATTTACCCATCGTTGCCCCCACAGCCCTGATGAGCGACGTGGTCGTGACCATGACACGCAAAGCGCTTGGCGCGGCGTTGGTCATGGAGGGCACCACTTTGAAGGGGATCATCACCGACGGCGATATGCGGCGCAATGCGCAAAACCTGTGGACCCTCACCGCACAAGAGTTGGCCAGCGCCGATCCCATCACCATCTCGCCCGACACCACAATTGACGCCGCCGTCGAGACGATGAATGCGCGCGGGATCACCGTGATTGTGGTGCAAGAGGGCACGACCTTGGGCCTTGTGCATATGCACCAGTGTTTAGCAAAAGGAGCGTCGTGATGGGCCGCACAGTCATTGTTATTCCGGCGCGCTATGCCTCAACCCGCTATCCTGGCAAGCCTTTGGCAGAACTGCGGGACAAAGACGGCACAGCAAAATCTTTGATCCGCCGCAGCTGGGAGGCCGCCATCGCCGTGCGCGGCATTGATCACGTTTATGTTGCCACAGATGACACACGCATCGCCGATCATGTCCGCGCCTTTGGCGGCGATGTGATTATGACCTCCGAAGACTGCGCCAATGGCACCGAACGCTGTGCAGATGCCCTCAAGGGAATGGACGCTGAGCCGGAAATTGTCGTCAACCTCCAAGGCGATGCGCCCCTGACCCCTGCGTGGTTTGTCGAAGAGTTGGTCGCCGCGATGCGCGCGGCCCCGCAGGCCGATTTGGCGACGCCCGTTCTGCGCTGCGACCAAGAGACGCTTGATGCGCTCCTTGCTGATCGCCAAGCGGGCCGTGTGGGCGGGACAACGGCCGTGTTTGGCGCAGGCAACCGCGCGATCTATTTTTCAAAAGAAGTGATCCCCTTTGTCGATCCCAAACATCGCGCCGCGTGGCAGGATATTCCCGTTTTTCACCATGTGGGATGCTATGCTTATCGGCCGGCGATTTTGCGCGACTATACTGCATGGCCCACTGGCCCGCTGGAGCATAACGAAGGGTTAGAGCAGCTGCGCTTTCTCGAGCAAGGCCGCCATGTCTTGTGTGTCGAAGTGGATGCCAAAGGCCGCGTGTTTTGGGAACTGAACAATCCCGAAGATATCCCACGGATCGAAAAAGCGCTTGCCGCGCTTTAGACGCGCAACGATCTTTTACTCATCCGTTTCGCGAATATTCTCAGACCGGCCCGCAGCCATCAGCACCCAACCCAAATACCCGCCCGCAACAGCGGCCGGAATCTGCGCGACGACGATGGCTAAAATCGGATATTCCATCGCCATAATAGTGCGAATATTCATGGCTATTGCCAAAAACCCAAAGAGCATCAGCCCACCGCAAATCGCCAAAGCGCGCGTTTGATTCGCCACCATTTTGTTGACGCTATTATCGTATTCGGCGCCTTCACTATGGACTGAATCGGATTGAGTTTGGTCGCTCATGGCGCCCTCCTAACTTATAATTTTTTTAGATGTTTAGGGGACTCCGCGTGGAAATGCAACTAAAATCACTTTGGGATTGTTTGAAACGCGGCGCCGTGCCAGATTTGGACAAAATAGATAGGCATAAGATGCAGGCACTCCTTTTTGACAAAGATGGCACTCTCTTTCATTTTCGGGCAACTTGGGAAGTGTGGATGGCGCAAACCATCCATGACCTCAGTGGCGGTGACCCTGATCTGGCCCAACGTCTTGGGGACGCCGTGCTCTTTGATATCACCACTCAAGAGTTTTCGCCCCTAAGCCCCGTGATTGCCGGCACTGGAGAAGAGGCCAGCCGCGCCCTTCATGCCGTGCTCCCAGATCGAGATTACGAACAACTGCACCAAGATTTGATGATCAGCTCAGCGCAGGCCCCCTTGGCCCCCGCCGCCAATCTTGGCGCCCTCTTGGATGAGCTGCGCGGCATGGGCCTCAAACTTGGGGTGATGACCAACGATGCCGAAATCAGCGCAAAGGCCCATCTCAAAAGCGCACAGATTGAGGGAGCCTTTGATTTTGTTGCTGGATTTGACTCGGGCTTTGGTGCCAAACCCTCGCCAGAGCCTCTGTTGGCCTTTGCGCAAGCCGTTGGCGTCGCGCCAGAACACACCGCCATGATCGGCGACAGCACGCATGATCTTATTGCGGGGCGCGCTGCGGGCATGACGACGATCGGGGTTCTCACGGGCCTCGCGCTGCCGCCTGATTTGGAACCCTATGCAGATGTGATCGCGCGTTTCCAAGGGGGCCATAATGCGGGCCACACATTGGTTGTTGATGGCGTGACCTATAAACTGCATGCGACCTTTAAAGGGCAAATCATAGGCTGAAACTTCGGAGGTCCCATGACTGATACACCCCCTCGCCGGCGCCGCGCCGGCGGCCGCGCCGGTAACGCAACGCGCCGCGGCCCTAGCACCATCGAACAAATGACGTGGCGTTTACCGACCAACACAGATCACCCAACAGAGCCCCTGTCCCCCGAAGGGATCGAGGCCGTTCACAACGCCGCTATGACCATCTTAGAAGAGATTGGCATTGAATTCCTCAATGCCGAAGCGCTCGAAATCATGCGCGAGGCTGGCTGTACCATCAATGGCGAAAACGTGCGCATGGGCCGAGAGTGGATCATGGAGATGATCGGCAAGGCCCCCTCACAATTCGATATCACGCCGCGCAACCCAGATCGAAAAATCACCATCGGCGGCAAGCATATCCTCTTTGGGAATGTATCTTCACCGCCCAATTACTGGGACTATGCCACACAGAAAAAAGTGCCGGGCACGCGCGAGATGTGCGCGAATTTTCTGAAACTGAGCCAATATTTTAACTGTATCCATTTCGTGGGCGGCTACCCTGTTGAGCCTGTGGATGTGCATGCCTCTGTGCGGCATTTGGACGTGCTCTATGATAAGCTGACCCTAACCGACAAAGCGGCCCATGCCTATTCCTTGGGCAAAGAGCGCGTCGAAGATGTCATGGAGATGGTCCGGATCGCAGGCGGGCTGACCCATGAGGAGTTTGAAGCCGCACCGCGCATGTACACCAACATCAACTCAACCTCGCCACTCAAGCATGACATTCCGATGCTGGATGGATGGATGCGATTGGCGCGGCGCAACCAAGGCCTCGTGGTGACGCCCTTTACCCTCGCTGGTGCGATGGCGCCTGTGACGATGGCGGGCGCCGTGGCGCAATCCTTGGCAGAGGCGCTGTGCGTCATCGCCTTGGCCCAATATATCCGCCCTGGGGTTGGCTGTGTGCTTGGCACATTCACATCCAATGTTGATATGAAATCCGGTGCGCCAGCCTTTGGTACGCCCGAATATATGCGGGCCACGCAAATGACGGGCCAAATGGCACGGTTCTACGGCCTACCGATGCGCAGCTCGGGCGTGTGCGCCGCCAATGTGCCCGATGGACAAGCGATGTGGGAAACGTCAAATAGCCTTTGGGCCGCGGTACAATCGGGCACGCATATGGTCTATCACGCGGCTGGGTGGCTTGAGGGTGGTCTGATTGCCAGCCCAGAGAAGTTCATCATGGATTGCGAAGTTATCAGTCAAATCCAACGCTATTTCGAACCTGCACTAACGGATACGTCAACCGATAGCCTTGCAATCGATGCGATCAAAGCCGTGGGCAGTGATGGGCATTTCTTTGGCATTCAACACACGCAAGATCGCTATACCAATGCGTTTTATCAGCCATTTTTGTCGGACTGGAAAAACTTCGAAGGCTGGGAGGCCGCCGGTGCCCAATGGACCCCAGAACGCGCACATACACTTTATCAGTCGATCATTAACGAATTTGAAAGCCCTATGATGGATGATGGAATCAAAGAAGAACTGGCTGAGTTCGTCACCCGCCGCAAAGCGGAAGGCGGCGCACCTACAGATTTCTAAACCATCGCCCCGTGCATCTGGGCCGCACTCCTATGATCTAGGAATGCGGCCTATTTGAATAATTCAAATTCGACCGGCTTCGAGACAGAGTGCTCAAAATTCCTTAACTTCATCTTAACGAAGAAAGGAGAGCTCTATGAACGGGGTCATCAATGCCGCATTACAGCACTATGTATGCACCGCGCACGGCCTGTCTCTATGGGAACGGGCCGCGCGGCGGAGCGGTGTGCCGCATTTACGCTTTGAAGCAATGCTGCAGTATCAAGACGCGCTCACCGAACGCACATTAACCGCACTCGCCAATGAACTTCAGATCACACAAGAAGACCTTCTCGAAGATGTCGGCGTCTTTCTCGTGACTCACGCTAAAACACAATGGCTTCACCGGCTGCTGCGATTTTCAGGTGAAAATTATATCGATTTTTTAAGGACACTGCCCGACATGCCCAATCGCATTGCGATCGCAGCCTTTGACATCGGGGTGCCGCAGATCGCTTTGACCCAAGATCGACCTCTTCACTTTCGCCTCGATCTCAAAGCTCCAAAGCACAGCGGACTGTGGTGCCATGTCTTTGCTGGGCTATTGCGCGCCATGGCCGATAGCCACAATACGCTGTGTGCGGTGAATGTTGAAAACAAGACCACTCTGAGAGTGCATGTATTCGATGCTCTGCAACAGACCGGTGAATATGTTGAAACGCGCTGGGGGCAAAGATGGTAACACTCCCACAATATAACGCGCTCATGTTCGATCATCTCTCGCCGTTTCATCTATTCTTAACATTCGATGCGAAGGGCCATCGCGCAGGTCCGTCGATGCACAAAATTTTGGATCATCTGGGCCTTGATCTAGAGGATTGCACGTCATCACTCCGCCTGAGCAGGCAGGGCATGAACTTATCCGTTAACGTACTGAGCAAGGCACCTGTCAGATCGCTAAGCTGCCAATTGGTTGGGGTCGACACGATCACATCGCAAGGGCAATCGATCCCTCTAATGGGCGGCGCCTTACTCGATCTTGGCCTCACACTAGAAGAGGTGACGCGCCTTGATCGCCTCCCTTTGCATCGCCACGATTTCACCCCGCACATGATGATCGAAGAGCTCATGCTCTTGATCGAGGCCAAAAGCATCGTCGTCTCAGCCTCCCAAGACATCACATTGCGGCTCGAGCATGAACGCAACAGCGCGTTGGATAGCGCACGCCGCGATCCACTAACGGGTTTATGTA
The DNA here is from genome assembly GCA_039767595.1 of Paracoccaceae bacterium. GTDB lineage: Bacteria > Pseudomonadota > Alphaproteobacteria > Rhodobacterales > Rhodobacteraceae > JBDNBY01. The sequence goes on from JBDNBY010000141.1 coordinate 6,715, forward strand.
ATCGAACCGCGCTAGAGCAGACGAAACGAGATGCCGCCCTTGACCTCCGGAGCCTGTGCGTCATGCAAATGGATCTTGATCACTTCAAAGCGGTGAATGACACGCTGGGCCACAGTGCAGGCGATCATGTGTTGCGCCATGTGGCGCAGATTTTGCGGGATGAAACCCGCCGCGATGATGAATTGATCCGATTGGGCGGCGATGAATTCGCCATTATTTTGCATCATATTCGGGATCCCGGTCAGGCTGAAGCAGTCGCTCAGCGCATTATCGAGCGCGTCGCACATCCTATCCCATATCAGAACACGCATTGCCACGTTTCGGCATCCATCGGATTGGCGCGCCCTGAGGAATTAGGCACAACGACCGATGCCTCTGTGCTCGTGGCACTCTTGGATCAAGCCGATAGTGCCCTTTATGCCGCGAAACACGCAGGGCGCAATCACTGGCTCTGGGCCCCACCCGAACTCTAGCTAAGGGCTGCGAAATTATACATCTGTGGAAGATTTTCCACGAATTTTACGAGATATAAAAACGAACCCATCTTCAATATCGTCAAAGATTTTATCAATATACCCTTCGCGCAGACGCATCCAATAGGTGCGGATCATCCACAAAATCAACGCGGCCACAGCCCATAGGATCCAAGACCAAATCGGATAGACCCGCGCATCTGGGCCCGCCACGGGCTTCACGTTCAGTGCATTTGGGAAAATGCTCATCAATTCGCTGCGCCAACCATAATGACGCACGGCCACCCACTGCGGCGTCTCGCTGCCGGCCGTCGACACGAGATCCGTGGCCTGCGCTTGGAGATTCGCTGTATTAAACTTGAAAAATAGCGGCCAGCTCCATCCTGTGTCTTCGTTGCGATAGACCATCGGATTGGAATTGGCCCGAAACGTTTGGATAAAGAAAATATCGCGGCTTTGACGCGTACCATCCGCGGCAATCACCACGGGGCCATAAAACATGGCATTTCTTGAAAAATCGACGCGCTTTTCATAGGTGCTACTGATACGGACAATATCCGTTTGCGGGATCGTGTAATGCAAAAATGCGCCAACGCTACCCCAATATAAAACTGATAAAACTATACGAAAATACATAAAAACCCCTGACGCGTCGCACAGTGCAACTTCTGCAGTATCTAGGCACCCGATCTGCACTGTGCAAGCACAAGGCGATCCACCTGCTTACTCGCTGGCGGGCTGTGTGTCCTCAACCACACCCACCATCGGCCCAATCAGACGCCCAAAATCAGCGCGGCCAATCCGCGGTGCAAAGAGCCGAGAGACATTCCCATCAAAAAATAACGCCGATGGCACATTGAGCACGTCCTTGAAAAAGGAGCCAAACTCATAAAAGGTCACAGCGCGATTAGAGATCACAAAATAGGCGACTTGCCCTGATGCATCTGTGCCCACACCATTGCGATAAAATCGCGATGTGCTGTCCTTCAAAAACCGTGGATGCAACCCGCCGTCAATCACCAACATGGGGCCAGACTGACTTGCATAAAGGCAAGGCGGCGCCTGATCGACAAAGCGCAGCGTCTCGATCACATCAAACCGCTGCGCCCCAATACAAAACACGCCATTGGGCAGCATCCCAAAATTACCGGGCCCCGCCGTTGCGACAATGCGCATCCGCTCACTCCCGCGCTCTAGGTAATAGCCGACGGGACGCAGATCATTGTGGAACATCCCTGCATTCATCGCGAATCGAAGGGTCTTACCCTCAGCCGTCAGCGCCGCGTTCACATTGCTAAAGGTGCCATAGGCCTCAGCGCCGTCGCCCCAAAACAGACGCAAATCATCACCGACATCCGCGCGGCACACAGTATAGGACCGCTCTTGATAGGTGATCTCGTCACATGCGGCGGCCCCTTGGGCCGATCCCATGACCCAGATCACGGCCCAAATCACGGCGATAGCCACCCGCGCGGCATATGACCATAGGCGGATCATTGCTCGTCCAAGTCACGCTTGACATCATCGCGCGCAAACAGCGCCGTGGTCGCATCCATTTTATCAAATGTCTCGTCAATCCGAAACCGCAGCTGCGGCGCGTATTTCAAGGCCAGTGCCCTGCCTACGGCGCGGCGCAGTTCGCGGGCGTTTTTCGCCAGCAGCTCGATCAACTGCGCTTCTAACTCAGCGCCGCCGCCAAGCGGGCTAACATACACCGTCGCCACCTTAAGGTCGGGCGACGTGCGCACTTCGCACACCGTCACCGAGATTCGATTCAAATCAGGGTCATGCACGTCGCCGCGCATCAGCACTTCGGATAAGCTGCGGCGGATATTCTCCCCCACACGCAGTTGTCTTTGGGATGGGCCAGGCCCATCATGAAATTTATTCTTTGCCATATCTACCAGTTAACCGCCCAACACTGTTTTGCCAAGCGCGATCAAACACGCTATGTGATCTCAACACATTCATTTTGATGCGGAGCGCAAGACAATGACAATCAAAACCGTGATCACTGGCGCCTCTGGACGCATGGGGCAAATGCTGATTCAAACGGCAACGGAACAGGACGGCATGACCGTGCATGCCGCGCTCGAGCGCCCAGATCACCCTTGGATTGGCCAAGATGTTGGCACGATGATGGGCGGGGCGCCGCTTGGCGTGAGGGTCACCTCCGATCCGCTTGAGGCGTTCAAAGATGCCAATGCCGTCATTGATTTCACCGCCCCCGAGGCAACAGTCGCCTTTTCCAAGATCGCCGCCCAAGCGCGCGTCACCCATATTATCGGCACCACTGGATTTGACGCCGACCATCTGGCCGCGCTTGATGCAGCGTCCCATCATTGCGTGATCGTCCGCGCTGGCAATATGTCATTGGGCGTGAATTTGCTAACGACGTTGACCGAACGCGTGGCGGCGGCCTTGGGCGAAGAATTTGACATCGAAATCATCGAATCGCATCACAACCAAAAGGTCGATGCCCCCTCCGGCACGGCCCTCATGCTCGGCGAAGCTGCCGCAGCAGGGCGCGGCGTCAGCCTCGAGACGCATTCAGATCGCGCACGCGATGGCATCACGGGTGCCCGCACCGGCGGCACCATCGGCTTTCACGCCATTCGCGGCGGCGATATTGTGGGCGAGCATGACGTTCTTTTTGCGGCGGCGGGTGAGCGGATTGTCTTGCGCCACGTGGCCACGGATCGGCGCATTTTTGCGCGCGGTGCCCTTCGGGCGGCCGTCTGGGGCCAAACGCAAAAGCCCGGTCACTATGCAATGACCGACGTTCTGGGACTATAACGCAACCCGCCCGAGCCGACTTGGCACCTGACTTTTGTGCGCTATGTTCCCGTTAAAGACGAGAAACATGGTGTGATGATGCGGATCGCGTTTATATTTCTAGGGATAAGTTGGCTCATCGTGCCCCACAGCCTTCAGGCCGAGCAAACAGGGCGCGATCAAAAAGTGACGGACCGCGCCGCCTTTGCCGCATTGATCCAGTCGCATGACCTCAAGCGGGCCTTTATCACCTTAGAAGTCGGCCTAGATGGCACCATCCGCGGGAGCGCCTTTGGCCGCCAAGTGTCGGGCGATTGGTCATGGCAAGATGGGTATTTTTGTCGAACACTTTTCTGGGGCAAGCGCGATTTAGGATATAATTGCCAAGAAGTGCGCCGCACAGGCGACACTGTGACCTTTCAATCTGATCGCGGCACGGGGGATCACGCCGATTTCAAACGCATCCCAAGGGGAGGCTAGAAATCGACGGCGATGCCTTTACGCTCCCAATCGCCATGGCGCACGGGCTCGGGGCCATCGCGACCACCGTATTCCTTAGGCAGATCGAGCTTTTGGGCCGCAGCGCGCCGCTCTTGCGCTTCGGCAAGGGCGCGTTTGGCGGCCTCGGGCAGATCATCTTGTGAATCCTCACTCATGTGAATGCCTTTCCCATTTGTATGGATTAGCATATAGCGGTCTCACCCCTAGACTCAAGGAATGATATGTCATCGCACCCCATGACGGCCCGCAAAGCCGCGCTCTTTTTGCTCAATAGCGTTTTGACGCAGCACCGCCTCCTGTCGGAGGTCTTGGGCGATCCGATGATCTTGCAACTGCCGCCGCATGAACGCGCCGCCGCCCAGCGGCTTGCCACCGGATGTTTGCGGCATTTGGGCAAATGTGACCGACTGATCCAACCGCTGACCTCGCGCAAGCCCCAAGAGTTTGTACAAAATGTCTTGCGCCTTGGCACCTATGAGCTGGCTCTGGGTGGTCAGGCGCATGGGATCGTGAACGAATATGTCTCGCTCACCGCAGGGCACAAAAAATACAGCACGGCCAAGGGGATGGTCAATGCAGTGCTGCGCAAATTGGCGCCAACGGCCCCGCAAAAATGGCCCGATCTTCCCCCCTCGCGCATGCCGCGCTGGCTACGCGATCCATTGACTGAGGCCTATGGCAAACGCGCCGCAACCGCCTTTGACAAAGCACATGGCCTGACACCGCCCGTCGATTTAACCGTTAAATCAGACGCCGCACATTGGGCCAAAACACTAGGCGGGACGCTCACACCTTTTGGCTCCGTACGGCTCGCGGCCCCAGGTCAGATCAGCACACTCGAGGGGTTTGCCGATGGGGCATGGTGGGTGCAAGATGCCGCCGCGGCCCTTCCTGCGAAATTGCTCGATGTATCGCAGGGTCTGCGCGTGCTGGATATGTGCGCGGCGCCAGGTGGCAAAACCCTGCAATTGGCGGCAATGGGCGCAGATGTGACTGCGCTAGATGCCTCACAAAGCCGCGCCGCGCGCATTCATGAAAACCTTGAACGCACTGGCCTGAGCGCCACTGTTCAAATCGAGGACGCTCTGGATCATCGTGGAAGCTATGATGCCGTGCTGCTCGATGCGCCATGTTCGGCGACGGGGACGATTCGGCGGCACCCCGATCTGCCCTATGCCAAGGACGGCGCGGGATTTGCCGACCTCATGCAACTACAGGCAGACATGCTGCGCCACGCCGCAACGCTTGTGCGCGATGGTGGGCAGCTGGTCTATTGTACCTGCTCGCTCTTGCCAGATGAAGGCGAGTGCCAAATCGAAGAGTTTCTCGCCCAGCACCCTAATTTTAGCACACATACAGCCCCGTTTGAGCGCTTGGACATTAATCCGACTTGGCGCACCGAGGATGGCGGCCTGCGGCTGCGTCCAGATTATTGGGCCGATCTGGGCGGGATGGATGGGTTCTATGTCACGGTTTTGCAAAAATCCGCATAGGCCCGCGCACGAAGCACAAGACAATCGTAAATTCTGTGTTAATCTCTGACCAAGGCTTTGATCCGCGCGCCGCGCAGTTTCGATCAAAGAAGGGGTGAGTATGCAGGTCAGCACTGGCGCGTTCGATCGCGCCTTTAATATCGTTCAACGAATTCAAGCGCGGCGCGCCGCCGCCAAACAAATCGTGACCGCGCTGACCCTACAGCCCGAACCCAAAAGTCTGGGTAGCGTTGCCCGCGGCCGACAGTTAACGGCGGGAAATTTTCAATTCTCCGGCCACTTGATCGAAGCGCCTCATCATAGCCCATGGTCTCTAACGATGCCCAGCGCGGCCTTTCGGGATGCGGTGCATAGCGGGGTGTGGATCGACGATCTGCTGGCCCTGCCGGAGCAATCCGCGCGCAAATTGGCGCAAGATTGGATCTTTGACTGGATCGACATCCATGGCAACGGCAAAGGCGACGGATGGACACCGCATATCACCGGTCAACGGGTCTTGCGGTGGGTGCATAATGCTCTTGCCTTGATGCGCGGCCAAAGCGAGGATCGTTCGGACGCATTTTTGGTATCTTTGGCGCAGCAAACGGTCTTTCTCTCAAAATCATGGCACCGCGCCGCAGCGGGCAAGCCGCGTTTTGATGCGCTATGCGGCCTCTTGACGGGTGCGCTGTCCCTAGAGGGGTTGGATATTTCCGTCGATGCCATCCTCGCCGCCCTGAGCAAGGAATGCAGCAACACCTTTGCCAAGGACGGCGGCATTGCCTCGCGCAATCCAGAAGAGCTATTAGAGCTATGCGCCCTGCTGATGTGGTGCCGCACGGCCCTTGTGCATGCCGACAAATCCATTCCCGCAGAGCTGGATCAAACGCTGGACCGCGGGGCCGAGGCGCTGCGCGTGCTGCAACATGCCGATGGCACGCTGACCCGCGCCCATGGTGGCGATTACGGCACACACGGGCGATTGGAGCAGGTGCTTAGCCTTGTCAAACCGTCGCGTGCGGTTAATGGGCAATCTGTGATGGGGTTCATGCGCCTCAATGTCGGGCGCAGCTCTGTCATCATGGATGCCGCCAAGCCCAGCGCCTATTCCCGCTCTGACAAAGCGCATGCCAGCACGTTATCCTTTGAACTCAGCTCGGGACGGCGGCCCGTGATTGTCAGCGCAGGGTCGGGCTATAGCTTTGGGCCAGATTGGCACCTGTCCTCTCGGCAATCTCAGGCGCATTCCGCATTGATGATCGGTGGGGAGTCCTCCTCAACGCTCTTAGGTACGTTGAGTGGTCAGGCCGTGTATCTGACGACGGATATGAGCGCCCCAAAGGCCCATATCTCGCATGAAACCAGCGACACGCATATGACGGCCCAGCATGATGGCTATGCCGAACGGTATGGGCTGACGCATCGTCGTTCGCTGAGCCTGTCGCATGATGGGCGGCGCGTGACGGGCGAGGATCACATCTTTGCCGAAGATCGTCGCCGCGCGCATCTGTTTCACCGTACCTTGGACCGTAATGGCCTGTCAGGTCTACCGATCGAGCTCCGCTTTCATCTGCACCCCTCGTCCGAAGCGCATCGAAATATGGGCGATAACGCTGTGGCCATCACTCTTGCCAATGGCGAGGTGTGGGCGCTCCGTTTTGGTCAAAAGCTGTCGGTAGAGATTACGCCAAGCGTCTATTTCCAAGCGGGCCGCATCGCCCCCCAAGAGAGCCGCGTTATCGTTGCAACAGCCGCGGCCACGACCGATGAAATGACCCTACGGTGGACATTGGATCGCTTGACCGAAGGTGGCAAAACCACACGAGACATCAAAACCGACGCCGGCCAAATGTCATTTCTAAAATCAAATTAGTCGCAAGCGGTTCACCTTTGGGAAAAACTAAGGTATCGGACGGCAAAAAGACGGAGCCTCCCCCATGTCCACCTTGCACCCTATTCGCCGCGCCTTGTTGTCTGTTTCGGATAAAACCGGCATTCTTGACTTGGCCCAATCCCTTGTTGATCTGAACGTCGAGCTTCTCTCGACGGGCGGCACAGCCAAGGCCATTCGCGATGCTGGCCTTCCTGTGCGGGATGTATCAGAGATCACGCAGTTCCCTGAAATGATGGATGGCCGTGTCAAAACGCTCCACCCTATGGTGCATGGCGGTCTGTTGGCACTGCGCGATAATGCCGATCACCGCGCGGCGATGGACACGCATGGCATTTTGGACATCGATTTGTTGGTCGTGAACCTTTACCCGTTCGAGGCAACGATTGCCGCCACTGATGATTATGAGACCTGCATTGAGAACATCGATATCGGCGGCCCAGCAATGCTGCGCGCGGCGGCGAAAAACCATGGGTTTGTGACCGTCATCACCGATCCCGAGGATTACGCCCCATTGCTCGAACAGCTGCGCACCCATGAGGGGCAAACAGAGTTCACCTTCCGCCAAGCGATGGCGCAAAACACCTATGCGCGCACGGCGGCCTATGATGCGGCCGTGTCCAATTGGATGGCGCATGCAGCACAGATCACAACGCCGCGGCGGCGCACCTTTGCGGGCACCTTGGCCCAAGAACTGCGATATGGCGAGAATCCACATCAAGGCGCGGCTTTTTACAAAGATCACCAAATTGGCTTTGGCGTGTCCAGTGCGCAGCAGCACCAAGGCAAGCCCCTATCCTATAACAATATCAACGACACGGATGCGGCCTTTGAATTGGTCAGTGAATTTGATCCCGCCGATGGTCCAGCCTGTGCGATCATCAAACATGCCAACCCGTGCGGCGTGGCCCAAGGCACAACCCTCAAAGAGGCGTATACGCGCGCCTTTGAATGCGATAGCACCTCTGCATTTGGCGGGATTGTTGCCCTCAACCAAACGCTGGATGTCGCAACCGCCCAAGAGATCATCAACATTTTCACCGAAGTGGTCATCGCCCCCGATGCCACAGACGACGCCAAGGCCATCTTTGCCCAAAAGCCGAATTTGCGCCTCTTGACGACGGGCGGTCTGGCCGGCCCATCAGATGCGAGCCTTGCCTATAAACAAGTGGCGGGCGGCCTGTTGGTGCAAGACAAAGACAGCCATGTCCTTGAACCATCTGAGCTGACCACAGTCACTCAAAAGGCCCCCACCGCCGAGCAGCTCAGCGATATGCTCTTTGCGTGGCGCGTGGCGAAACATGTGAAATCCAATGCAATCGTCTATGTCAAAAACGGACAAACCGTTGGCATCGGCGCCGGCCAAATGAGCCGTGTGGACAGCACGCGCATCGCCGCCCGCAAAGCCCAAGACATGGCCGAGGCCCTAGGTCTTGATGCCCCGTTGACCCAAGGATGCGTCGTCGCCTCGGATGCCTTTTTTCCCTTTGCTGACGGGCTGCTGACCGCCGCGGAGGCCGGCGCCACGGCCGTCATCCAACCTGGTGGATCGATGCGCGATGCAGACGTGATCAAAGCGGCCGACGAGGCCGGATTGGCCATGGTCGTGACAGGCATTCGCCACTTTAAACATTAAAGGACCCTCTCATGCGCGCCTATGGACTGGGATGTCTCATTGCTTTTGCCACCGATCAACTGAGTAAAATCTTTGTTGTGTTTTATGGGCTGCGCTTGATCGAAACTCAGCGTCTCGATGTGGTTCCACCGCTGCTGCGCTTTCACCTTGGCTGGAACGAAGGGATCAACTTTGGCCTCTTTGGCGGGGGCCTCGCCTCGCGTTGGATCCTGATCGGCGTAGCCTGCGCGATCTCCCTTGCAGTGAGCATTTGGGCCTTTCGGAGTTTCCAATCGCGGCCAAAATTGATGCTCATGACGGGGCTGCTGGTCGGCGGGGCGCTGGCCAATGCGCTTGACCGTGTGGTCCACGGGGCCGTTGTCGATTTTCTCAATATGTCGTGCTGCGGGATCAATAATCCATTTGTGTTTAATGTAGCCGATATTTGGGTGTTTGTCGGCGCGATTGGCCTCATGCTCTGGGCGGATGAGAAAAAACCTACGTGACGTGCGGCGCAAACTGCGCTACCACAGAAGTCAAAGAAAGGGGCACGGCTATGACACACCATTCGTTCAAACCTGCAGCGATCCTCCTGAGCGCAGTTTTACTTGGCGCGTGCGGTAATATCGAACCTGACCTTGTGCGTCTCAATAGCGATGACACAGGCCCCGAAGAATTTTCAATCGCCCCGCTCAACCCGTTGGCCGAGCCTGAAAACTACGCTGAACTGCCCACCCCGGGCGGAGCAAACCGCGCAATCATCGATGCGCGCGCCACCGCTGTGGCGGCCCTAGGCGGAAATCCAAATGCCTTTGGCAGCGCGGATCAGGGCCTTTTGGCATACACAGGCCGGTATGGCGCCGACCCAAATATTCGCGCAAGTTTGGCCGAAGACGATTATAAATTCCGCAAACGCACCTATCGCTTTTCCCGCTTTCAATTTTTTGAACGGAATAAATACGACAGTGCCTATGCGCGCAATATCCTAAATGCCGACGCCGAGGCGCTCTATTGGGCCAAACAAGGCAAACAAGTGCCCATGCCCATTGTCGAAGAGACCACAGAGCAGTAGCGCATCTATTATAGAGACCATCATAGAAAAAGGCGGCCCTTTACAAAGGCCGCCTTTTCGCTATGTCACAATGTTCCAAACGGCCTAGGCGGTGATGAGGCCAGCATGGATCATCCCCGCACGGATGCGCTGCGCCACCTCATCTGAGACAGGGAGCAACGGAAGCCGCACTTCATTTTCGCATAGGCCCAAAAGGCTAAGGCCATATTTCGCTCCAGCCAAACCAGGCTCGGCAAAAATGGCGTGATGCAAGGGCATCAAGCGATCCGCAATCTCAAGCGCAGCGGCGTAGTCACCGCGCAATGTCGCCTCTTGCAGCTGCGCACAGAGCGCTGGCGCCACATTCGCCGTGACAGAAATACAGCCGACGCCGCCTTGGGCATTAAACCCATGGGCCGTCGCATCCTCGCCCGACAGCTGCACAAACTCTGGCCCGCAGGTCAGGCGCTGCGCTGAGACGCGCGCCAAATCACCTGTGGCATCTTTGACGCCAACAATATTGGGCAACTGGGCCAAGGCGCCCATCGTGTCGGGCGACATATCCACCACCGAGCGGCCCGGGATATTGTAAATCACGACAGGCAAATCAACCGCCTCGGTCACCGCAGTAAAATGCGCGATCAGACCGGCTTGCGTCGGCTTGTTATAATAGGGCGTCACAATCAACGCCGCATCGGCACCGACATCTTTGGCATGGCGCATCAATCGGATCGCCTCGGCGGTGTTATTGGATCCAGCACCCGCAATCACAGGCACGCGGCCCGCCGCAAATTCCACGACCTTTGCGACAACCTCTTCATGTTCGTCATGGCTGAGCGTGGGGCTTTCGCCCGTTGTGCCCACAGGGACAAGGCCATGGCTACCTGATTCGATCTGCCAATTCACCAAACGTTTGAGCGCATCAAAGTCCACAGCATCATTTTTAAATGGTGTGACAAGGGCGGGCATTGAGCCTTTAAACATGCGTCTCTCCGTTTTTACGATCACGGTAGCGGAAACATGCCACTTTTTCGTGATCCGTTGCATGATCTTTTACAAAAGATCACTATCTCTAAACTGTCAGCGATCTAGCGTGACGACAGCATAAAATGCAAGGCAACATGACAGTTAAAGCAGTCTTTTTTATCCTTATTGCGTGTTGCAGCCTCTCTTTGCCCCATCGGTCAGAGGCTGCGCCACCGCCGCCGGACCCGTTGACACTGGCCATCCGCGCCACTTGGGGCGCGCATTGGTCCGATGCTGCGCGTTTGGCGCGCAAGGGCAAACCGATCGATACGGCCATTGTAGATTGGATCCGACTGCGCAATGGCGGGGGAACCGCCGCCGAAATTCACGCATTTCTACAAACCTACCCCGATTGGCCCGGCCTACCCTATATGCAGGAGGCCGGCGAAGCGCAGTTGTCAGAGCAAACGCCTGAGTTTATCCTGCGGTACTTCGCCCAGCGCCCCCCACAAACTGGCACAGGCATGCTTGCCCTAGCGCAGGCCTATGCCGTGCAGGCAGACACCCCCTCAGCCACGGCGATTGCACAGCGGGCATGGATTTCATTTCAGCTCTCCCCTGATCTAGAGAGTGCCTTTTTATCGCAATTTTCCAAGGATCTCGCGCCGCTGCATGCCGCCCGATTGGATTTTGCCCTATGGCAAAATTGGCAAGACACCGCGCAACGCGCCCTAGGCCGTGTGTCTGGCGAGGACGCGCTCTTGGGTCAGGCGCGCTTGGCGCTGCTCCAAGGTAAATCAGGTGTCGATGACGCCATTGAACAAGTGCCTGATGCGTTCAAACATCAATCTGGCCTTGTGTTTGATCGCTTTCGATATCGCTACAATAAGCGTGCTCTGCGCCCCTCTACCGAGGCGTTTTTGATTGAAAACAGCATAAGTTCTGTGCGGCTGGGTGACCCAATAGAATGGAAACGCTATCGCAAAATCCTCTCTCGCGATGCCACCGAAGCCGGCCGTCATCAGGTCGCCTATCGGATTGCCGCGCAACATTTCATATCCGACCCCGCCGAAGCGGCGCAGCTCGAGTGGTATGCCGGCTTTGTTGCGCTGGAACGGCTGAGCGATCCGGCACGCGCCTCTGTGCATTTTCGGAATTTTATCGATGGGGTCGCAACTCCCATTTCATTGGGTCGTGGATATTATTGGCTTGGGCGCAGCTATGACGCCATGGGCCGCCACGATTTGGCGCAAATCGCCTATGGCGAAGGCACACGCTATAACAGTGGTTTTTATGGCCAATTGGCCCAACACGCCCTAGACGGTGCACCGCCGACGGCTCATCCCGCCCCGCCGCCGCTGCGCGGTGATCAAAGTCTGTGGGCCTCAACCGTGCTGCGGGCAGGCCTCCGTTTGATTGAAATCGGCGAAGACGCCCTCGCCGAGCGGTTTCTCACCCATCTGGCCGAGGGGCGTATCCCCTATGATCAACAACGCTTGGCCGATATGGCCTTGCGGCTTGAGGATCCTCATCTTGCCTTGCGCATTGCCAAGCGCGCCGCCTCCGAAGGGGTCATCCTCGACGAGGCCTATTACCCCCTTCATCCGATTGCGCAGATGACCCATCCCGTCCCAACGCCGTTGGTCCTATCGATCGCCCGCCGCGAAAGTGAATTTGACTATACTGTCTCAAGCCACGCAGGGGCCTTGGGCATGATGCAACTGATGCCCAAAACCGCACAGCATGTCGCCGCAGGGTTGGGCCGCGATGTTGATGTGGGCACCTTGCGCCAAGATTGGCAATTGAACACCAAACTCGGGGCGGCCTATTTGCATGAGCTTGCCCAAGAGTTTGACAATAACATTCCCCTGATCGCAGCGGGCTATAACGCAGGGCCCAGCCGCGCCCATCAGTGGATCAAACGCTTTGGCGATCCTCGCGATCCGGCAGTCGATGTGATCGAATGGATCGAGAGCATTCCTTTTGAGGAAACGCGCAATTATATCATGCGCGTGATGGAAGCGGTCCCAATTTACCGCGAGAAACTAGGCGGCACGCGGCATCCCGTGCCGTTAGACCAAGAGTTACAAGCGCGCCGCTTTTTTTGATCGGACCAACGTAAAAATACCTGCGGCAATGATGATCAACGATCCGATCAGCGCCTCTTGGCGCAGCACTTCGCCCATTGCCAAGCCGAAGATAAAGACAAACACCAGCTGCAGATAGGCAAAGGGCTGAACCGCACTCGCCTCTGCCACGTCATAACATTTGATCAAGGTGAAATGCCCCATCACGCCAGTGACGCACAAGATCGCCATGATCCAACGGTCGGAGCCGATCATCGGCTCCCACAGCCATATACCAACGACCGTCACGGCCACTGCCCCAACGGTGCCGGTATAAAAAAGCGACGTCTGCGCATCATCCACCCGCGAGACATAGCGCGTCAAAAGACCATAGAGCGCGAACAATATCGCCGAGCAGAGCGGGATCAATGCTCCCAAAGAGAAGACCCCAGCGCTGGGATCCAAAATGATGATCATGCCAATGAAACCAATGCCAATCGCCGCCCACCGGCGCCAGCCGACCCGCTCGCCCAAAATCGGCCCCGAGAGCGCGGCAATAATCAACGGATAAGAGGCAAAGACCGCATGACTTTCGATCAACCCCAACACAGTAAAGGCGGTGACCATCACGCAAATCTCTAACACCAACACCAAAGAGCGGAGCACCTGCACCTTTGGCATCCCCGAGCGCGCCGCCATGCGCAATCCACCTTTGTGCCGCATCGCCAGAAAAATGACAAAGGCGGCGAAAAACCAATAGCGGATCATCACTGTTTGAATGGGGTTATACGCGCTCGCCAAATGTTTCGAAATCGCATCTTGCACAGCAAACACAAGGGTCGTGAATACCATTAAGCCAATGCCCAAAGGCAGATTATCTTTACTCACACTGCGTCCCCTTATGTCCAACGCTCATATGCCGCTTGCGCCCGTATCCTTTGACGCGGGTGATCGAAAATCCAGCAGCCCCCAGAGCACGGCGCACGTGCCCTGCGGCCGTATACGTCGCGCAGGTGCCATTGTCGCGGGTCTTTGCGCCCACGGCACACAGCAACGCATCTGACCATAATTCGGGGTTTTTCGCAGGCGAGAAGCCATCCAAATACCACGCATCTGCGGCCCTCTCCCACTGGGGCACCGTGTCGCGGGCATCGCCAACGCGCAGGTCAAAGATGACATCCTCTAACGTCACCGATCCCACGCCATGCTCGCGCCACGTCTCTAAAAACGGGGCCGCCAGATCGAGCATCCCGTCAAAGCGCCCCAAAGCGCGGCGCATCTCCTCAACCTCCAACGGGTAGAGCTCAAAACTCGTGAACCGAAGCTGCCCTTGGATCCCCAAGGCGCGCCACAGCTCGAGCGTGGCGAAAAAATTCAACCCTGTGCCAAAGCCCAGCTCGGCAATTTCAAATCCATCGCACAAACGCTGGGGCAACGCATTGCCCTCTAAAAACACATGACGTGTTTCGGCCAACCCATGATCGAGCGAATAATACGGATCATCAAAACGCACAGAGACAGGCACACCCGTGTCGCGCCACTCAAGATGCGACTGTGCTGTTTGTTTGCCTTGACACATTGCGCCCGTCCCTTTGTGTGATACCACAGCCTTGCCGAGAAATCAGGGAAACTGCAATGAAAGAATTCACCATTTTGGGCGCGGGTATCTTTGGCCTTAGCGCCGCTTTCGAGGCGCTTTTGCGGGGACATTCCGTTCAAGTGATCGATCCCGGTGGGGTCGCCGCCGGCGCCAGTGGCGGGATTGTAGGGGCCCTGGCCCCGCATGTTCCAGAAAATTGGAACGCAAAAAAAGAGTTTCAATTTCAATCCCTGATCGCGGCAGGCGCCTTTTGGGCCAAAGTGGGCGAGATCGCGCAGACCCCCACCTCCTATGCCCGCACAGGCCGCATTCAGCCCATTTTAGATGATCATCAACTGTCCCTCGCACAAGCGAGACATGAGAGCGCCAAGACCCTGTGGCAAGGCCAAGCCACATGGGAAATCCTATCTCAGCTACCTTCACAAAGTTGGACGGTGCCCAGCCCCACAGGGCAGTATATCTTTGACACACTCACCGGCCGCATTTTTCCGCGCATAGCAACACAGGCCTTGGCCCAAGCCGTCCGCACTTTAGGTGGCACGATCAACACACAGGGCGCACATCGCGGCCTCCTCATCGATGCGCGGGGGGCCGCTGGTCTGATTGAGATGGCCGCGCAGCTTGATCGCCCCATCGGCAACGCGGTCAAAGGGCAGGCCGCCCTTCTACGGGCCAGCGCACCCGAGGCACCGCAGCTGTTTGCCGAGGCGCTCCATATTGTGCCCCATAGCAACGGAACCGTGGCCATCGGCTCGACCTCTGAGCGCGAGTTTGACGCAGCGCAGTCAACAGACGCGCAACTCGACGCATTGATCGCCAAGGCTGCGCGGCTCTGCCCTGCGCTGGCCACTGCGCCGGTTTTGGAACGATGGGCCGGTCTGCGGCCCCGCGCCAAGAGCCGCGCCCCCATGATCGGGCCGCACCCCGTGACGCAAGGGGCATGGGTGATGAATGGTGGATTTAAAATCGGATTTGGCATGGCGCCAAAATTGGCCACTACCTTGCTTGATGCAATTGAGGGGGACGACCTGTCGATCATCCCCCCCGAATTTCTACCTCAAGCCAGCCTTTGACCGACCGAACTTAGCCGGTCGGTACAATGACGATTTCAACGCGGCGGTTTTGCGCTTTGCCCGCCTCGGTTAAATTGCTGGCCACTGGGCGATCCTCGCCATAGCCGATGGCATTCACGCGATCATAAGGCACACCATTGCGATAGAGGATTTGCGCCACGGCATCGGCCCGCATCCGCGAGAGATCTTGGTTATAAATCGCCGATCCCGAATTGTCCGTATGGCCGCGCACGTCCACTTTGCTATTGGGGTATTGTAGGAGGTTACGGGCTACAATGCCCAAATCCGACACCATCGATGGCGCCAACTCCGCGCTATCCACCGCGAACAAGATATCTTGCGGCATCGTGACAATCAGTTCGCTGCCAGTGTTCTCAATTGTCACATCTTGGTTATTGAGATCTTGGCGCAGCGCCTCTTCTTGGCGATCAAGCAAACTGCCGCCAATGGCACCAGCCGCCCCGCCAATAATCGCCCCTTTGACAGCGCCGCCGACACGGTCATCACTGTCGGAGGTGAGCGCCCCAAACACGCCGCCAATCGCCGTCCCAAGGGCCGCGCCACCGCGCGTGTTTTCGCCGTTGTTTGGGTAACTCGCGCTCGACGAGCCGCCACCGTTTTGAAGACCTGAACTCAAACATCCGCTCAGCACAGTGGCGCTGGTCAAAATACAGATGTGTTTCCATGTAAAAATTGTCATGCTCAATACCTTTTTTATTTTGCTCATTATGCGTCAACATACTCGATTTTTCGCACAAGCCAAAGGTGAAAAATAACGCAAACATATTCTATAGCATCACATTTTGTTGAACGCGTGCTCGGCCCATCACCTACCCCAAGGGGCCACTCTACCCCTTTGTTGGCCGCTTCGCATCTGAACGCGCGCCCTCATAGGCGAGGATCGTGCGCTTTGTCTCAAGCCCCCAGTGATAGCCGCCCAGCTCTCCTGATTTGCGCAAGGCGCGATGACAGGGGATGAAAAACGAAATCGGATTACGTCCAATGGCCGTGCCGACGGCCCGTACCGCCCGATCATTACCCACGCGCCGCGCCACGTCGCTATATGTGCTGACAAACCCATCTGGAATATGCAGCAGCGCCTCCCAGACTTTGATCTGAAACGGGGCGCCGATAAGGTGCAAATCCAACGCCCCGCGATAGGCAAACGCATCTTTCACGATCTGGCCAACACGCGCAGTATTCTCGCGATAGATCGCCTTGGGCCAACGGCCCGCCAAATCGTGCAAGGCGTCTGCGCGCGCGCCCTGCGTCACAAAACCCAATCCACATAGCCCCTTTGCGGTCGCGGTGGCCACCGCCTCCCCAAAAGGGGTATCGACATAGGCGTAGTCAATGTCGATACCCGCCCCTTTGGCGGCATAGTCTCCGGGTGTCATCGCCTCCCAACGAATGAATAAGTCATAGAGCCGCGACGTCCCAGACAGGCCAATATCATGCGCCACATCCAACGTCGTGTGATGGGCGTTCAGGCGCGTTTTGGCATAGCCAAGGCGCAAATACTCTTGGTATTTTTGCGGGCTCACTCCAACCCATTGCGAAAAGAGCCGCTGAAAATGAGCCGCGCTCATATCCATCTGCGCCGCAAGATCCGCCAAGGCAATCCGTTCATCCGCCGCGTCGAGCAGAGCAATCGCGCGGCGCATCACGTCGTAATGATAGCTTTGGGTCATGGTGCCTCCTGTTAGGATCAGTCTACGGAGCAAACGCATCCGAGGCGACCCGAAAGTTGCGCTTTGGTGCAAATCACGCTAACTCGAACCGAACACGAGAATCCAGATGACCGCACAGCTGCCATATCGCACCATTTATCAAATTTTCGAACGTTTCGAAGATCGCGAAGCCGAACCCAAAGGCGAGCTGCATCACACCAATGCCTACACCCTGACCGTGGCCGTGGCCCTCTCGGCACAGGCCACAGACGCCGGCGTGAACAAAGCGACCGCAGCCTTGTTCGAGCGGGTCTCGACCCCTCAAGACATGCTTGATTTGGGCGAAGAGGTATTAAGCCAACATAACAAAACCATCGGCCTTTACAAACCCAAGGCTAAAAACGTGATTAAAACGGCCCGCATTTTGGTCGATGATTTTGATGGCGAGGTGCCCTCATCGCGGGCGGCCTTGCAATCTTTACCGGGTGTAGGCCGCAAAACCGCCAATGTCGTTTTGAATATGTGGTGGGGACAACCCGCGCAGGCGGTCGATACGCACATCTTTCGCGTCGGCAATCGCACGGGCATTGCCCCAGGTAAAACTGTCGATGATGTCGAGCGTAAGATCGAAGATAACATTCCCGCGCCATTTCAGCTGCATGCGCATCATTGGATGATTTTGCACGGGCGCTATCACTGCAAAGCTAGAAAACCCCAATGCCCCACATGTTTAATTCATGATCTGTGCGGCTATCAGGAGAAAACCACATGACCCCTCCCTATACTCTTGTCGGCATCGGCAATGCGATTGTTGATGCTCAATCAGGCTGTGATGACGGCTTTCTTCGTGACAACGCCATTGAAAAAGGGATCATGACCCTCGTGGATCAAGAGCGCGGCGAGGCGCTCTATCACGCTATGCAAGAGCCGCAACAATCCGCAGGCGGATCAGTTGCCAACACAATCGCAGGCGCCGGCGCGTTGGGCGCAAAATCGGCCTTTATTGGCCGCGTCAAAGATGATGCATTAGGCCAGTTTTATGACAAAGAGTTGCGCAGTCATAACATTGCCTTTCCCAATCGACCTGTGCAGGGCGATGATATGTCCACCTCTCGCTCGATGATCTTTGTCTCTCCAGATGGAGAGCGCAGCATGAACACATTTTTGGGCATTTCTGCCGAACTCAGCCCCGCTGATATCCCTCAGGTCGTCTTGGGCAACGGCGAGATCCTCTTTATCGAAGGGTATCTGTATGACAAACCCGCAGGCAAGGCCGCCATCCACGAGGCGGCGACACGCTGCCGCGCAGGGCGAGGCATGGCAGGGGTCTCTCTGTCTGATCCGTTCTGCGTTGAGCGGCACCGCGATGATTTCAAAAAACTTGTCACTGAGTTGGATTTCGTCATTGGCAACCACCATGAATGGATGTCTCTATATCAAACTCAAACTCTAGACGAGGCGCTTGCGATGGCCTCTCAGGATTGCGATCATATCGTGGCCACGCATTCGGATCAGCCTGTGCAAATCATTCACAAAGGCAAGCATGTACGCATTCCTGTCACGGCGACAATACCCGTGGATGCCACAGGGGCCGGTGATCAATTCGCCGCAGGCTATCTCTATGGCCTCAGCATTGGCGCCCCACCCGAAGTGCGCGGCAAAATGGGCATCATCGCCGCCCGCGAAGTCATTAGCCACTTTGGCGCCCGTCCAGATCGCGATGTTTCTAAACTCTTCGCCGTGGCCGGCCTAACCTAGGCCGCACATCAGCCATGCGGCGTAAAATGACTGTGCAACAGCTCTAAATCAATCTCTGCCGTCGCGGCCTTGAGCTGCGGCGTCGTGATATCATAGCCAAAAAATGCAAAGTCGCGCCCATAGACATCGTTCATAATATAGCTTGAGATATCATCAAAATACGCCTCAGTGGGATGGGCTTGTTTCGGGCCATGCGCGGCACTTTCGTTAAACCGCGGCATCGCGCCAACCTCGAGCGGATGGGTGCGAGGGCGCGCATCGAGGGCCGATTGCAACCCCGCGGCAAACTGTTCAACGCGGAAAATTTGATCCATCCGCCCGCCTTGCGAGAGGGTAAAGCCAATGTGATCCGCCATCGGCGCCCAATGAATATCCGGCTCGATCGGGCGGCGGTGCTGTACTGTGTCACGCACAAAGAGCAAAAACCGCCGAAAGCTTTTGACTTGATCAAAGTCATTTATATCCGTCTCGCTGCCCACTTCGACGCCGTATTGCTCCATCAAAAGCGGCACAAGATTGCCGCGATACCGCCGACCATTACGCTGAATGCCGCAAATTTTGTCAAAAAACGCCGATAAAATCCTCGTATAAGGATTGCGCACACAGGTAAATCGATGCGCCTGTCCTTGCGTCATCGCCTCTTGGATGGCACTGCGCGCTGCGGGATCGTTCCACTTGAGCACCCCCTCGCGCGCATCATGAATATCGCCGTCGAAATACTGCCCCGCATCTGAATAATACAGCGCCTGACCAATCGTCGAACAGGCGCATTTGGGCACCACACGATAGACATGCTGCCGTGACGGCGTGACCCAAACCCCTGCGAAATTATGCATTTTTGCCGAACTCGTTTCTTTTGCTTTAAAACCACTGCGCGCATGATGTAACACTTGGGCATGAAAGAAAAGGTCATGCCACAGATCGCCTATCTCCTTTTGGCCCATGAGGCCCCTGAGCGCGTCGCTCAGATGGCGCAGGCGCTTGCCCGTGCGGGTGCGGATGTGGTGATCCACTATGATCGTAAATCGCGCGGGTTTGATCAGCTGACCACTTTGGTCAAGGATGCGCCACGCATTCACTTGATGCACGATCGCGTGCGCTGTCATTGGGGCGACTGGAGCTTGGTCAAGGCGACGCGCGCCTTGGTCCGATATGGCCTACGGCACCTGCCACGGGCGACGCATTTTCATTTGATCAGCGGCGCCTGCTGTCCAATCATGCCCTATACCCAAATTCAGCAGATCCTCGCAGAACGCGATCTAGATTTCATTGAAACCGCTGCGTTTGATGCGGGCACTTGGGTGCAATCGGGCGATCAACTGTCGCGGGCACGGCACTTGCACCTGTTTCCCGAACGGTGGTGGAAACGGGGGTTCACATGGCTGGACGATCTCCAACGGCTGCTTGGCGTGCATCGCACGGCCCCCCAAGGCATGACGCTCCATATCGGATCGCAATGGTGGTGTCTGCGCCGCAGCACACTTGAGCAGACAGAGGCCCTTTGGGCGCAACGCCCAGATCTTGAGCGGTTTTTTAAATATTGCTGGATCCCAGATGAAATCACCTATCAGACCCTTGTCGCGCATCTTGTCCCACAAGAGCAGCGCCACGATCGCAGCCCCACGCTCAGTGCGTTTTCCGAACATGGGCAGCCGTTTGAATTTTTCCTAGATCACAAAGAGGTCTTGCTCGAATGTGATCAATTCTTTGCCAGAAAAATTGCACCTTCTGCGCAGACGCTTCAACACGATTTTTTACAGGCATTTTTGAGTGATCAGATCACACCGCGCCATATCCAAGGCGATGCATTTTTGGCCCTAAAACTGCGGGATTTGGCGCGTATCCAAGATACGCTTTATCCATTCTGGATGGACACCAACACACCCCTTGAGCCCCTTACCCTACGGGTCATCATCTGCCACACAGAGGCCTTGGGCGAGGAGATCGCCCAGCGTATTGCCGCATCGTTGGACATGCCAAGCTTGGGCTATCCGTGGTCCAACCGTCCCTTTGACAATGCGCCCCTGCCAGAGTGGCGAGAGGATCCCAAAATGCGCCGTGCCCATTGGAGTGAGCTCATCGAACGCAGCTGCGCCGCATTGAACACGGCCGAAGCGGTCATATGCCTCAATCGCGGCGACACACGGCTTTTGTCATGGCTGGCACAGCGATATAGCATCCAAGTCCTTTGGCTCAAAAATGATGCAGATGCCGATCAGCTCTTGGATGAACGCGCCGTCAGCCGCGCCCCACATAGCCCTCAGGCCAAGGCGCTAGCGCGCGACACGCTCGCCGCCTATGATGCTGCGATTGAGGCGCTCTCAACGCTGCAGATGACCGCACCCCATATTTGCGGCTGGGCGCCCGCATTGCGCGCATTCGGCTGTCCTGACCCATTCCCCAACACCCACGCCTTTGAGGAGACTTCACCGTGAGCTATACCTATGACGACCAAAATATTTTCGCTAAAATTCTACGCGGCGAAATTCCAAATACAACGATCCTCGAGACCGAACACACGCTGGCCTTTGAGGATATTAACCCTGCGGCCCCAACGCATGTCCTTGTTATCCCAAAGGGGCCATATGTGACCTATGATCACTTCTTAGCCGAGGCCAGCGATGCTGAAATCGTAGATTTCCACAGATCCATCAACGAGGTCGCGCATCGCACCCAAGCTGCCGAGGCCGCCGGTGGTCAGGGCTTCCGCGCCATCACCAATGCGGGAAAAAATGCGCACCCAGACGTGCCGCACTTCCATTTCCATATCCTTGCAGGGCGCCCCTTGGGACCGATCTTGGCAACGTAACGCCTCTACCGCGTGGCGGTGATGCTCAAAAAGACGTCTTCAAGATCCGCTTCTTGTGTTTTCACATCGCGGATCTTGATGCCATGAGATCGCACAGCCCCGAGCAAATCCTCGGCCGCCATCGTCTTTTGTGAATAGCGCAACACGATGGCACCATCGTCGCGCAACGTCACGTCTACACCCGCAATCGAGGGTGCTTTATCAATCGCCTCCATCGGCTCAATCACCATCGCTTTGCCATCAAGCTGCCCCAGCAAATTCGATGTACTGTCTTGGGCGACTTTGCTGCCTTGATTGATAATCGCGATTTCATCGCACATCTCTTCGGCTTCTTCGAGGTAATGAGTCGTCAAAATGATCGTCATGCCCCGCTCTTTATTGAGCATGCGCACATTGTCCCACAACATCTGACGCAGCTCAATGTCCACCCCTGCGGTCGGCTCGTCAAGAACAAGGATCTTAGGATCATGGACCAGTGCTTTGGCCAGCAACAAACGACGCCGCATCCCACCAGATAAGGTGCGGGCGTAAGCGTCCGCCTTATCCGCCAAACCAACCAATTCCAAAATCTCCATACTGCGCCGCTCAGATTTTGGCACACCATAAAGCCCCGCTTGCATATCAAGCGCCTTGCGCGGCGGCAAAAATGGATCAAGGTTCAACTCTTGCGGCATCACACCGATCGCGGCGCGGGACTGGCGCGGATTGATATCTTGATCAAATCCCCAAATCTTTACGTTGCCTCGGGATTTCAGCACCAAACCCGCCAAAACATTGATCAATGTTGACTTGCCAGCCCCATTGGGCCCCAAAAGTCCAAAAATCGATCCCGCAGGCACATTGAGGTCCACCCCTTTGAGCGCGTGCTTTTCAGGACTGCCTTTTCTCGCCTTGTACGATTTGTGCAAGTTAGAAATTTCAATAGCGTTTTGCGTCATCAGACTTGTCCCAAAGCGTTAGATACACCATAAGACCCTAAACCATGCTAGATAGAGGGACGCAAGATGACCACGCCTGTGCCTGAGACAAAAATTGTAACCGACTACCGTGTTTCGTGTGATGGCGGCGAAGGCGCGTTGGGCCACCCGCGTGTCTGGCTGCAAATTTCAACGGATCATGGTTGGGTAGAATGCCCCTACTGCGACGCAAAACTGATCCATAAAGATTTTGAAAAGAACTCTTAAACGCACCGCACAGTTATGTTGCGTGTTCGCAGCCCTATACCTCAGTGCCGCAATCATCGGCGCACGGCTGCCCAATGCGTGGCAACCTCAAAGCCAAAGTAAATCGCATGAAATTCTTCTAATCATCGGAACGATTCATACAGACATCGCACTACCGATCACAGATGAAACACGACGGGCCTTTGCCTTTGCGTCGGACAGCATTGACCTCAATACCCCCCAATCTCAATGGCTCATAGCGGGGTGGGGCAGTGAAGCATTTTACACATCTGCTGGCTCATAAAAAGACATTCGCCTAGCCCCCACCCTAAAAGCCATCACAGGCGATCGATCAGTTGTTCGCCTTTGGACTGCGTCCCATATTCCTAAATCTTATCGGACCCACAAAATTCAGTTAACGTCGGCACAATTTAAAAAGCTTCTAGAATTTACGACCAGCAACCTGAAATCCGATGACATACTCCAAACAGAGGGTAACACGAAGAGGGATGCATTCTTTAAACACCCTAAGCGGTTCCACATATTTCAAACATGCAATACATGGGTTGCCCAAGCATTATACGCCGCAAATGTGCCTTTCGGCCAGTGGACGCCCACTCCTTTTGCGATAAAATTGGCCTATCGCTGGCATATTCCGTCGCCTTTTTGAGTATTTGGAAAACAAAGTTGGCAACAGAACGCTCTGATAGCAGCCGTGACATCTCTATCAAAGCGCCAACTTCGTTTACGGTCATCGGCTCTCCAGCCTGTACCGTAGGATCAAAACTACCAGATACTTATTAAAAATTCGTTTAACTCAACTTTGTTTTCCAAATACTCATAGTGCACCGACGGCAAGGCCATGCAACAGGGGTTGTCCGCCGCGGCAACACATCTATGATAAGGGAAATTGCATATTGGACTGTCCCGCTCATGTCGATCACACGTTTTGGCCAAGGCCATCATCTCCATCTCATTGATGGCTCTGCGTTTATCTTCCGCGCGTTTCATGCGTTACCGCCGCTCACACGGAAATCAGATGGGTTACCCATCGGCGCCGTCAGCGGGTTTTGTAATATGTTGCAGCGTTATATTGAGGGGAACACGGGTGCCGATGCCCCGACGCATGTTGCGGTGATTTTTGACAAAGGCAGTCATACCTTTCGCAATGATTTGTACGATCAATACAAAGCCAATCGCGATGCTATGCCCGAAGAGTTACGCCCACAAATGCCACTGACGCGCGAGGCGACGCGCGCCTTTAATATCGCCTGCCATGAAGTTGAGGGCTATGAAGCCGATGATATTATCGCCACTTTGAGCGTGCAGGCCCGCGATGCTGGTGGGCGGGTGACCATTATCAGTTCTGACAAGGATTTAATGCAGCTCGTTGGCGGCGGCGTTGAGATGTTCGACGCCATGAAGAACCGTACCATTGACCGAGAGGGTGTATTCGAAAAATTTGGGGTCTATCCAGAGCGGGTTGTCGATGTGCAGTCTTTGGCCGGCGATAGTGTCGATAACATTCCGGGTGCGCCAGGCATTGGAATCAAAACGGCGGCACAATTGATCAATGATTACGGCGATCTTGAAACTCTGTTGGCCCGCGCCGAAGAGATCAAACAACCCAAACGCCGCCAGACCCTCATTGAAAAGGCGGACCAAATTCGCTTGTCTCGCCGCTTGGTTGAGTTGGACCAAAGCACGCCTTTGGACTTTACATTGGACGATTTAGAAGTGCGCGATCCTGATCCGGAGGTGCTCTTGGCATTTTTGGCTCAGATGGAGTTCCGCTCCCTCACCAAGCGTATGGCCGACAAGCTGGGGGCCGAGGCGCCCGTGATTGCGGATACCCCCCTGCCCCAAGCCGCCAGCCCCAGTGAGCAAAGTGCCGCCCCGGCATTGGCGCCCTTCCCAGATAGCTACACCTGCGTGCGCAGCCGTGACGCGCTGACCCCTTGGATCGAGGCAATTTACAAGCGTGGATATGTCGCCGTGGATACTGAAACCACGGGGTTGAATGATATGCGCGCAGATCTTGTTGGGATTTGCCTTTGTGTTGAGGCGGGGCAGGCGTGCTATATTCCGCTTGCGCATAAAATCAACGGTGGCGATGATCTGTTTGGTGAAACGGCGTTGGCCGAAGGGCAAATGGAGATGAGCGCCTGCCTTGAGGCCCTCAAACCCGTATTCGAGGATCCCTCGATCCTGAAAATCGGGCAAAATATGAAGTATGATGCCAAGATCCTCGCGCGCTATGGCATCACCATTGCCCCGATTGATGATACGATGTTGATGTCCTATGCGATGCATGGGGGCCTTCATAATCATGGGATGGATGGGCTGAGCGAACGCTATTTGTCACATAAACCTGTCGAGATTAAATCGCTATTAGGCACGGGAAAATCGGCGATTACCTTTGACTATGTGCCCATTGACGACGCGGTCAAATATGCCGCTGAGGATGCTGATGTCACCTTGCGCCTATGGCAACTGTTCCGCACCAAGTTGCATAGCGCCCGCACGACGCGGGTTTATGAAACGCTTGAGCGGCCTCTTGTGCCCGTGCTAACACGGATGGAAATGGATGGCGTCAAAGTCGATCGTGATACGCTCAGCCGAATGTCGAATGCCTTTGCTCAGAAAATGGCCCGCCTAGAGGCCGATATTCATGACTTGGCGGGCGAAAGCTTTAACGTGGGATCGCCCAAACAACTGGGCGAGATTATGTTTGATAAGCTCGGTTATGAAGGCGGCCAAAAGGGGAAAACGGGCGCCTATGCCACCGGTGCCGATATCCTAGAGGATTTGGCCATTGTGCATGATTTGCCGGCCCGCGTTCTGGAATGGCGTCAATTGAGTAAACTGAAATCGACCTACACAGATGCCCTCCAAGAGCATATCAACCCTGAGACGGGCCGCGTGCACACGTCGTATATCATATCTGGTGCCAACACGGGGCGACTGGCGTCGTCGGATCCCAATGTTCAAAACATCCCAATTCGCACTGAAGAGGGGCGCCGCATTCGCGAAGCCTTTGTTGCAGATACCGGCAATATATTGGTCAGCCTCGACTATTCCCAAATTGAATTGCGGATTTTGGCGCATATGGCGGATATCGATAGCCTTAAACAGGCGTTCCGCGATGGCCATGATATTCATGCGATGACCGCGTCTGAGATGTTTGATGTGCCACTCGATCAAATGACGCCAGAGGTGCGCAGGCAAGCCAAGGCGATTAACTTTGGCGTGATTTATGGCATCTCAGGCTTTGGTCTTGCGCGCAATTTGCGCATTCCGCGGGCCGATGC
>JBDNBY010000142.1:0-2900 GCA_039767595.1 Paracoccaceae bacterium
CATCACATTCGGACCTCGGACCTGGATTTCACCCTCGACACCGCGGCGGCATTCCGTACCGTTATCGTCCGCAATCCGCGCCTCATTACTTATCCCTTGGCCGGCTGATCCAATTTTATGGAGTTCGGGATTAAGAGGATTGACGAGGCACTGCGCTGCCGTTTCCGTCATTCCAAGAGACTCCACGATTGCCAGCCCAAACCGATCCTGAAAGGCACGCTGAGTTTCGACCGCAAGCGCCGAAGAGGCCGAGCGTGCGAAGCGCAGCTGAGGTTTATGGCTAGGGTGGGGCTCGGCCTTTCCATGGAGCAAATGGCTGATGATTGTGGGTACAACGGAGAACCACGTAATACCCCCATCGGCGGCCTGATCCCAGAACTTGCTGGCTGAGAACCGAGAGACCATGGCGAGCGATCCTCCGGACACCAAGGCGCCCATTACCGATACGCAAAGCCCGTTGATATGATAAAACGGCAGAACTCCCATACCGCGATCTTGCGGTGTTAACTCGTGGGAGACGCTGACGGTCCAGCCCCCGGCAAGCAAGCTAGATTGCGAATGCACAACACCTTTAGGTCGTCCAGTGGTGCCGGAGGTGTACATCAAAAGTGCGTCGTCATCATTAGTTATGTCATGCAGTGGTGCGGCCTCATCGCTTGGCCTGTAAAGCTCCAGGGCGTCTGGGCGCACTTTATCAAAGGTTGTTATTTGGTCTTCATGTACGAAAGCAAGACGCGCCTTGGAATGTTTCATTGCATAGGCAAGCGCATCTGGGCCTGCTGCAAGGTTCAGCATCGTCACTCGAAACCCGCCGTAAAGGACGGCGAAAAGAGCTCTAATACCTTCTAGCCCATTGGGGTGCATCACGATGACACTTTCACCCTTCGCGATACCCTGCGCTGTGAGATCTCCGGCCACCTGTTTTGAGTGGGATTTGAGTTCAGCCCAGGTCAGCGTTTCACCAGTTTCTGGGAAGACAAAAGCATCACGATAGTCATTTTCCCGCTCATTGAGCCAGTCACGAACTGTCCCACGGGGCGGTGTTGTTGGATCAAACTTCATCGGCCTGCTGCACTCCAGTAATCAGCAAAAATTGCGTCTAAACTTGGCTCACGCGATGGAATTTCGCGGATGATCTTTGTTGATTGCATAAAGTGGCGGTAGTTTACGTTCTCCCCAACCGAATTGCCGCCCCATGTACCGCAGCCCATAGATAGCGAAAATGGCATGCCGTTGGTGAAGGCTCCTCCGGTAGCGAATGTATGAGCTTGATTGACGATCACTCGGCTAGTGGGGATCGCCGTGGCGAGGGCCTTTGCACGGCTGTCATCATTGGAATGAAGACCAACGGAATGGCCCGCGCCTTGATATCTCTGGATGCGGCGCGTCACGGTGACGGCGTCGTCGAAATCGGAAGCGCGATATAGCGCCAAAACCCGGCTCAGCTTTTCGCCAGACAAGGGATGGTCCGGGCCAATGCCACTAGTTGGGACCACAATATAGTCGGTTCCCTCGGGCACATCGAGATCTAGTGCTGCAATCATTTTTCCGGCATCTTGCGCAATTACCGAACGGTTCAAATGTCCATTTGGCCAGAGCTTTGCGACTACTCCATCTTCATCATCCACTAGTGCGCCGCCTGCCCGCGCCATTGCGACGACAAAGTCGTCATATACTGCGTCGATCACAACAGCCGAGTTTTCAGAGCTGCAAGAGGTGGCATTATCAAAGCACTTTGAAGCGCGAATTTTTTTTGCGGCCTCGTCCAGATCAGCGGTTTCGTCCACGATCACGGTAACGTTGCCTGCGCCTACGGCCACTGCGGGGGTTCCTGCGGTTTGAGCGCGGTGCACGTTGTTCTGGCTACCGGTACAAACGATCAAGTCGCATGCATCCATGAGCGCTTGCGTCTTTTCCTTTGAGCCGGGAGGAGGGATCATCTGCACCAAGTTCGGATCTTCGCCGATCTTGGCAAATTCGGTGTAAATATAGTCTAGTAGCCTTTCGGCGCAGGCTACGCCTTTAGGGGAGGGCGCCACAACAATTGCATTGCCGCATTTGAGCGCGTTTATAATATTATTGGCAGGTGTGGCAGCGGGGTTGGTCGAGGGCACAATAGCCGCCACAACTCCCTTAGCGCGCGCGATTTCCGTGATGCCCGATGTCGGATCATCCGACATCACGCCAAAGGTTACGGCATCCTTGAGGTCATACATCAAGCCAAAGGTCTTGCGATGGTTCTTGGTGATCTTGTCGGGCACATTACCAAGGCCGGTTGTTTGCACAGCAAGTTCCGCCAAATCGCGATTGCGGGCGGGTTCCATAATGGCCCAAGCTACTGCCTGCGCGGCGCGGTTATAGCGCGCCTGTGAGCCTTCTGCCTCATATTGAGCCTGGGCCGCTTTCGCGCGCTCCACGATCGCTTCAATGCTGGTATCATTCATGCCAACAAATTCCTTGGCTCTGCCAGCGCTCTACGCACTGGCTTTGGTTGATTTAAAGGCCCGGTAGAGGCTAGAGGCTAGTGTCAAAACCCCTGCAGCTATCAAAAATGCGCAAATTGGACGCGAGAAATAGGTACCCAAATCGTAATGTACCATCTGCATGCCTTGCGCGAAGTTCTGCTCGCCGATCTTACCAAGGATCAGGCCAAGTACGATACCGGGGATTGAGAACCCAGAGCGGCGCAGCAGATAGCCAAAGATGCCAGCGAGAAACATTACAATAACGTCTAAAACTAAACCGCGGCCGATATAGGCACCGGTAGTTGCCAACATCAAGATTAGCGGCGCGAGAAACTGGAACGGGATTTTCAGTAGGTTCAGAATCGTTTTTGTTTCAACAAGGCCAATTACCAAGATCGATACGTTGGCATAGAACATCGCCGCAAAGACGATCCA
>JBDNBY010000143.1:0-4343 GCA_039767595.1 Paracoccaceae bacterium
GGCGCATAGGCGGATATGGGGGTCAGCAAACAAAAGATCAATAGCACCGGCATCAAATTGTTCTTTGATCTGGGCGATCAACTGATCAGAGGTGATCAGATCATCGGCGCGCAAAATGGCATCTGCCCAGCGCGCACAGGTTTGATCCCGAAACCCGATGTTATCCAGCGCCTCTTGCGCCCCGCGGCGCAGCTGGGGCACGCTCAGCAGCATTGCAATCACCACGCGTTCGCGCATGATATTGGCCTGATCCCAATCCCCTTGGGACAGCATCGAATTGCGCGTTTGCATCAACGCGGGTTCAACTTGACCTTTGCGCGGGCGCCACAGACGTTTTTGCGCGCCCCCTGCGGGTCGAGCCCGAAACAACTGCCACTCTTTTTGGCGCAGATCTTCTTGGTAATATTTCTTCAGATCCGGATCTGGAATTTGACCGATGGCATCGGCCAAGGCCTTGTGCACCGCGGCTTTGCGTTCAGGGCTATCAAAACTTTTACCCTCGGTTTCACGCTGCCACAGCAGATCCACCAATGAGCTGGATCTCTCTAAAATGGCCGCCATCGCATCGCGTCCTTGTTTGCGAATAACATCGTCTGGATCCAACCCCTGAGGCATCAGCGCAAAGCGCAGCGCACGGCCCGCGCCCAATTTTGGCAGCGCTAAATCAATCACTCGATAGGCAGCGCGCAAACCGGCCGTATCCCCGTCCAAGGCAATGATCGGCTCTGGGGTCATGCGCCACAAAAGATCCAGCTGATCCTCGGTCACGGCTGTGCCCAGCGGCGCGACACAGGCCTCAAACCCAGCCTCGGACAAGGCGATCACATCGGCATAGCCCTCGGCCACAATCAAAGGCTGACCTTTGCCCGTGGCGGCCCGCGCCTTTTGTATATTATACAAATTGCGGCCCTTGTCGAAGATGGGCGTTTGCGTCGAATTATAATATTTCGCCTTGGCATTGGGATCCATGGCACGGCCGCCAAACCCAATCGCCCGCCCGCGGCCATCGCGTATGGGGAACATAATGCGATCTCGAAACCGGTCATACGGGCTGCGCCCATCATCTGGGCGCGCCACAAGGCCCACTTCGATCAACATCGCCTCTGAAACGCCTTTGTCTTTGAAATGTTGAAACGTCGCGTCGCGCCCATTGGGGGCAAAGCCAATGTCAAAGCGGTCTTGCACCTCGGGGCCAAAGCCGCGGCGGTTTAAATACTCCATCGCTGGTCGGGCCGCTTGGGCGCGCAATTGCAGGCGATAGAATTGCACCGCTTGCTCCATCAGATCGGTCATCTGCGTGAATTTGTCGGCCTTTTCCTGCGCTTTGGGGTCGCGCTTGGGCATGTCTAGCCCAGCCTCGCTGGCCAAAATCTCAACAGCTTCGATAAAGCTGACATTCTCAAGCTGCTGCACAAAGTTGATCGCATCGCCTTTGGCATGGCAGCCAAAACAGTAATAGCGCCCCGTGCTTTCGGTACAATGAAATGAGGCCGTCTTTTCATTATGAAAGGGGCACGGCGCCCAATAATCGCCGCGGCTGACGTTGGTTTTTCCCTTTTCCCACGTCACTTTGCGCCCCACGACCGATGAGATCGAGATGCGACTGCGCAGTTCATCAAAAAATTGCGGTGTGAGACTCATGCGCACATCATCCAGAGGTCGGGCGCATATGTCCAGTCTCTCTTTGGCACATCAAGGACAAACAGGCTTAGTTCAAGGCCGCCTGTTCGCACTGTGTTTGATACTCTTGCGCCAATGCGTCACCAACTTGCTCTTTGGGGAGGGCATAAATCCACTCAACCAAGGCCGGCAAAGCAGTCGCATAAATCATCTGAGCATCGCTTAGCACCGCGCGCACCGCTGACAAAGCCTCGGGCGCGGCTGTCCCTGTCAAACGTTCATCGACGATCAATTGCGCCACGTCGGCTTGGAGGGCACAGGCATTGTTACCCTCATCCGCCCAGCTGATCCCACCGATCCATATACAGCATAAAAATAGTGCAATCCCACGCATCTCTATCGTCCTTGCTGATTTGCCCTGTGCTAGGTAGCGCGTCGATAGACCTGTGTCAAAAGGCAAACGGTCCCTAGGCTGAGCGCGCCGCGACACGGGCCATCGCCTGTGTCACATCATGGATCAACGTCTGCGCCATCGAACGAAACACCATAACATGATAGCGCTCGCTCTCAACGCGCGTGATTGAACCGGTCATGTGTTTGATCTGCGTGCGCATTGTTTGGCCAATGCCAAAGGCTGAGGCGCGCATATCCGCCGGTGTCAACCGCGCCAGAACATCGCGGGCCTGCGCGCCCTCGATCTGTGCGATGCACCACGCATCGGATTGATCGACCAACGCCGCAACCGGCGACAAAGATGCATCCGCATCCGGCCCAATCAACAGCGCGCTATCATGCCCAAACCAAAGCGCAGCGGCCTCGCCGTTCCGCTCCACTTGGTTCGCCGCCGGATAGGCGACGCCATGCGCGTCGAGCATAGCGTGCGACGCGGCCTCAACCTGCCCTTTAAACGGCGCAACAGACGTGATCGAGGACACGGCAACTTCGCTCAATCGCACGGTACCGATCGTGATATCAGCGGGTAAATTCATCGGGGATGTTGCAGTTAAATCAGCCACGGGCACGCTCTCCTTTTGGATCAAACACGACAGGAGAGAGGATCTCAACTTCCGTCCGCACATCGCGCAAATGATCAACCAATTGCATCCGATCCCCAACGCGCGCCGGACCCCGCCGAACAAAGGCCAGCGCCAAATCATGACCTAAAGTTGGCGAATAACACATCGACGTGACGTAGCCTTGGTCATTCACGCGCACTGCCTCGGCGCCCAGATCGAACATCCGTGCCCCTGCGATCAAACGTCCCGACGCTTGGGTCGGCTTTATGGCCACAAGTTGCTCGCGATCCTCTTCCTTTAGGCCAGGGCGTTGGGCCGCGTCTTTGCCGATACAGTCTTTTTTCGCACTGATCATGCCGTCCATGCCGATATCAAAGGCCGTCACGCGACCGTGGATTTCCGAATGCGTGATAAAGCCTTTTTCGATACGCAGGACATTGAGCGCCTCCATCCCATAGGGGCCGCCGCCCATTTCTTGGGCCTTGGACACCAGAAGATCATACAAGCTTGCCCCATAGCGCGCAGGCACTGCAATTTCATACGCATGCTCACCGCTAAAGGAAATCCGGAACAAACGCCCCGCAACACCCGCAACACGCACCGCGCCGCAGGACATAAAGGGCCATGTGTCATTATCGATCGGCGTCTCTAACACTGAATTGAGCAGATCGCGCGATTTTGGCCCTGCCACGGCGAACTGCGCCCATTGCTCGGTGGCCGATTGGATTTTGACATCCCACTGCGGACGCAGCGCTTGGCGCACAAATTCCAAATGGCGCATCACTTGCCCTGCAGCGGCCGTTGTCGTGGTCATCAAGAAATGCTGCTCGCCCAACCGCGCGGTTGTGCCGTCATCCATCACATGACCATCCTCGCGCAGCATCAAACCGTAGCGCACCCGCCCCGTTTTCAAGGTAGAGAACATGTTGGTATAAACAAAGTCCAACAGCTGAGCGGCATCGGGCCCTTGGATATCAATTTTACCCAAAGTTGAGACATCCGCGATCCCGACGCTGTTGCGCACATATCCCACTTCGCGATCACACGAGTGCCGCCAGTGCGTTTCCCCCTCTTGCGGGAAATAGCTAGGGCGATACCATAGGCCGGCCTCGATCATCGGCGCCTTGGCAGCCACGGCCGCGAGATGCGATGTGGTAAACCGCTCTGGGGCAAAGCCTTTGCCCTCGGCCCCCGCGCCCATCGCCGCAAGAGGCACAGGCACAAACGGCGGGCGAAATGTCGTTGTGCCCGTCTGGGGGATTGTCCGCCCCGTCGCATCGGCCAAAATCGCCAAGGCCGTCACGTTCGAGCTTTTGCCTTGATCTGTCGCCATGCCTTGAGTGGTGTAGCGCTTCATATGCTCAACCGATTGGTAATTTTCCTGCGCGGCGAGTTTGATATCTTTGACTGTCACGTCATTTTGGAAATCGAGCCACGCGCGCTTGGCCCCAGAAACGGCCCACAGCGGCGTGATATCATAAGGCGCATCTTCGGCCCGAGGCAGATCAATCGATGGCGCGGATGCCCCCACCGCTTGGATCACCTCCACCGCGGCCGCATGCCCATCGACCAGCGCCTGATGAGTCGATAAATGTCCAGTTGCCGCCCCAACCGCAACCATATTGGGCACCATATCGGGCGTGGGCACAAAGCTTTGCGTGCGCTCATCCCAACTGGGCCGCCCATTCATATGACAGGCCAAATGCA
>JBDNBY010000144.1:0-13913 GCA_039767595.1 Paracoccaceae bacterium
CGGCGCGCGCCAATAGGTCTTCCAACCCGCGGCAAGGCTAAGCTCAAGCCCTGCGATATGACGACCATCGGCCATCCGCGCCCCAGAGAGGATCCGCGCCTGCACCACGTCTGTATCCATCGCCTGCGCCACATGCGGCAGCGTGGTGAATGGCAAAGACCAGAGTAGGGTGGAGACACAGAGATGTTTCATGCCCACAGCCTTAGCAAACACGCCCTATGTGTACAGCAAAAAATGATCACAACTCAGTGATAGGCCGATATGAAACGGTGCTTGCCCTTGGGGCGCAAAGGGGTCATTCTAGGATCAACCATGAGGATAGCCTATTGGACTTAGTTGGAAAATTATTGATCGCCTTGCCGTCGCTGACGGATCCGCGGTTTCATCGTTCGGTGATTTTGATGTGCGATTATTCCCAAGACGGAGCGATGGGCGTGATGCTCAATAAGCCCGCCTCGCAAACAAGCCTGTCTGATTTGTTACGCCAGCTTCAGATTGATATGTTCGAAGGGTTTCATGACGAATTGACCTATTTTGGCGGCCCTGTGGAAATGGGGCGAGGCTTCGTCCTGCATGACGACACATGGATTCCTAAAACAGATCCGGCGCAAATCACGTCAGAGGCGTATCTGACAACCACGCAAGACGTGCTCAAGGCGATTGCCAGAGGACGCGGGCCAGATCGGTTCAAAGTGGCGCTGGGCTATTCCGGCTGGTCGGATGGCCAGCTTGAGGATGAGATCAAAGAGAATGCTTGGATCGTGGCGGACGCCGATGCGCGGCTTTTGTTCGAGGTCGAGGCGGCCGATTTGTGGAGTGAGGCGCTCGCCAGTTTGGGCGTTTCCGTTCAATCGCTCACATCTGACGCAGGGCGCGCCTAGGGGATCACGCTGATTTGGGCGCCGCGGCCCGTGTGAGGCGATCATTGAGGGCGCGGCCAATCCCCTCGTCGGGCACTGGCGCAATCGCGATAGCGGCCCCACGCGTCATGGCAAGATCATCCGCCCTGCGTAACGTCGCATAGAGCGCGGCGGCCGCCTCATGGGCATCCCCTTGGGCCGAGAGGGTCAACTCGCCGCGATAGGCGCCATATCCAATATAGACATCCCCTGCCGCAGGCGCGGTGACGTTGAGCCGAAGCGCGGCATTTGGCGCATAATGCGAGCTTAATTGCCCGGGCGCTGTGGGGCTGTGATCATTTGATCCGTCGTAATATGTGACGCTGTGGCCTGTGACCTGCGCGATCTGTTCGCCCGTGATCGAACCATGCCGTAGGATGATGCGCTGCACTGGATCATAGATCGTGCTTTCAATGCCCACGCGGCACGGGCCATCATCGATCACGGCCTCAATGCGACCAGAGAGTTCCGTCATCACATGATCGGCTGTGGTCGGGCTGATCTGACCCGAACGATTGGCCGAAGGGGCCGCAATCGGGCAACCCGCCGCGCGCAAGAGCGCCTGCGCCGAGGCGGTCTGCGGCACGCGCAGCGCAATGGTCGTATTGCCGGCAAGCACCGCAGGCGCAATCCCGTGATCCGCCGCCAGAGGCAGCACTAATGTCAACGGCCCAGGCCAAAACGCATCTGCAACGGCGCGGGCCTCATCGCTCCATCGGGCAAAGGTGTGGGTGGCGTCGATGCTTGGAATATGCACGATCAGCGGATTGAACGAGGGGCGCCCTTTGGCTGTGTAAATGCGTTGGACCGCAGTTTGATCATGGGCATTGGCCCCCAGACCATAGACCGTTTCCGTTCGAAAGGCGACGAGCTGCCCAGCGCACAGCAGATCGCCAGCGGTAGTGATGTCGTCGTTTGATGCTGAGAAACGGGTGGTCTTCATAGGGCTTGACGCTAGGTTGATGTTGCAGGGACAGGCGCAATCGCTAGAGTGTGCACCAAAGTAAGTTCGATCCATACGAGAGTTTTATTCAAGAGGAAACCCATGCCATACACCGAGACATCGCAGGAAAGCCTTTTTATTTTAGAGCATATCGTTCCATTTGAGCGTGTGCAATCACAGCCGCGCTTTGAAGAAGCCAGCTCTGATATGGTGGCTGCGGTTTTGACCGAGGCAGGCCGCATGTGCCAAGAGGTGCTGGCCCCTTTGCAGCGCAACGGAGATACGGATCCCGCGCATCTGGAAAACGGTGTCGTGCGCACGTCCAAGGGGTATGATACTGGTTACCGTGCGATTGCCGATGGCGGCTGGGTCGGCACCTCTGCGGATCCCGAATATGGGGGGATGGGCCTGCCGATGGCGGTGACAACGGCGGTCAATGAAATGATGGGGGCGGCGTGTTTGTCGCTGCAACTCAAGCCTTTGCTCAGTCAAGGGCAAATTGAGGCGCTTGAGCATCACGCAGATGACGCGATGAAGGCGACGTACCTGCCCAAGCTGATCAGCGGTGAATGGTCTGGCACGATGAACCTTACTGAACCCCAAGCGGGCAGTGATGTCGGTGCCCTGACCACAAAGGCCGAACCGCGCGGCGATGGCAGCTATGCGATCACGGGGCAGAAAATCTATATTTCGTGGGGCGATAGTGATTTGGTCGAGAATGTGTGCCACCTTGTGTTGGCACGCCTCCCTGATGGCGCGGCGGGCACAAAGGGCATTAGCCTCTTTATGGTGCCCAAATACATTCCCAACGCAGACGGCACATTGGGTGCGGCCAATGATCTGCGTGTCGTGAGCCTAGAGCATAAGATGGGCCTCCATGGCTCGCCCACATGTGTGATGGAATTCTCAGGCGCCACAGGCTGGTTGGTCGGTGCGCCGCATACTGGCATGAAAGCGATGTTCACAATGATGAACAACGCACGGCTTGGCGTGGGCGGCCAAGGGATTGGTGCCGCCGAAGCTGCGTATCAACAGGCGCTTGCCTATGCCACAGATCGCAAGCAAGGGCCCACACCCCAAACGGATGTGCCGGGCATCGTTGCGCATGCCGATGTGCGCCGCATGCTGATGACGATGAAGGCTGATCTCTTTGCTGCGCGCGCGATTTGTTACGATTGCGCCGTGTCCATCGACATGCAAACCGCCACGAGCGATCCCGCATGGGCGGCGCGCGCGGCCCTTTTGACGCCGCTTGCCAAGGCGTTTGGCACCGATGTGGGCATGATGGTATCCGAAACAGGTGTTCAGATCCACGGCGGCATTGGCTTTATCGAAGAAACAGGCGCCGCGCAATATTATCGCGATGTGCGCGTCACCGCCATCTATGAGGGCACCAATGGCATCCAAGCGATGGATTTGGTCGGACGAAAAATGATGGACGGCGGTCAAGCGATCAAGGCGCTTTTGGATGAAATCTCGGCCACAGTCACGCAGGCCAATGAGAGCGAGACAGAATTGGCCACGATCCTATGGCAAGCGGTCAAGCAACTCTCAGAGGCCTCCGACTGGATGTTGGCACAGCAAAACATGCATGATCGTTTCGCAGGCGGCGCGCCTTACTTGCGGGCCTTTGCGCGGGCGCTGGGCGGGCATTACCATTTGCGCGCGGCGATGGCAGATCCTGTGCGCCGTCCCTTGGCGCGGTTCTATATTCTCGCACTGCTGCCGGAAATCACCGGACTTGTGGCGCAGGCGCAATTGGGGGCAGAGCCGCTTTATGATCTGGCTGTTGACGCTCTATGACACAGCCGATCCGCACGCCGTTTGAGACGCCGCCGCGCGAGGGCGAGGCGCTTGAAATTGCCCCGGGCGTGCTGTGGATGCGGCTTCCGTTGCCGATGGCCCTTGATCATGTGAATGTCTATGCCCTTGCGGATGATGATGGCTGGACCTTGATTGATACGGGGTTTTATTCGAAACGCGGTGTGCGTTTGTGGCAGACGCTTTTGGATGGCCCACTCGCACGGCGCCCAGTGCGCCGCGTATTGGTCACGCACCATCACCCCGATCATATCGGCATGGCAGGTTGGTTCCAGACCGAGCATAACGCAGAGCTGTTGACATCGCGCACAGCGTGGCTCTTGGCGCGGATGCTATGGCTGGACGAGCAAGAGGTGCCTAATGCCGAAACGCTGCGGCATTGGCGCCGCGCGGGGATGGACGCCGATGTGCTGCGCGATCGCCAATCGTCGCGCCCGTTTAACTTTGCCGATTGCGTGTACCCGATGCCGCTGGGCTATACCTGTATCAGTGATGGGCAGAGTATACGCCTTGGTGGCCGTGAGTGGGACGTGCATTTTGGCGGCGGCCATGCCCCAGATCACATAACACTGTGGAGCCGCTCGGACGATCTTGTCATCGCGGGGGATCAGATCATCGCTTCGATTTCCTCCAATATCGGGGTTTATGCCACAGAGCCAGATGCGGACCCGCTGGGCGATTGGTTGCACAGTTGCGAGCGGTTCAAAGCTTTGGCCCAAGAGCGGCACTTTGTTCTTGCCGGGCACAAATTGCCATTCACGGGGATGCCGGCGCGGCTTGATCAATTGATTGAGAATCATCATTCAGCGCTGGATCGTTTGCATGGTGCGTTGATCCACCCGCTTAGCGCGGGGGAGGTGCTAGAAGTGCTCTTCAAACGCACCTTAAGCGCGGGGGAATATGGCCTCGGTCTGGTCGAAGCGATCGCGCATTTAAACCATTTATACACCACAGGCCGCGCCACGCGCAGTGATGATGCCGATGGGGTGCGCCGTTTTGTTGCAGTGCAATAAAATTGCACTCTGCCTCGTGACAGGGCATATCATATCGGGTAACAAGAGCGAAATTCACGAATGGAGGACAGCATGGCTGAGCACAAGCACGGGTCAATGGACATCACAGAACAAGAGAAAACGTTCGAAAATTTCATCAAATATACGATCCGTTCGACGATGGTGATCATCGGTGCGGTGATTTTCCTCGCGATCTTTAACTCCTAAGTTAGGATGCGACGTCTTTGGGGGATGATCGCGAGCGCTGTGATGGCGCTCAGCGTGCTCTCGGCATGCTCTGAGGTGGTCTATGCCCCTGACGAAGACGTCGCTGCTGTGCGCTATCAGCATGACGGCCCGCCGGCCCTCGCGCTGATCACAACGGTAAACAAACGCACGGGCGACGGCGCACATAGCGCGCTGGTCGTCAATGTGCCCCAAGAGCGGGTGTTATTTGACCCCTCTGGCCTTGTGGATCCCGGCTTGGTCGAACGGCACGATGTTCTCTTTGGCATTACGCCGCAGGCCGCCGATCAATATGTGCGCGTCCACACTGGCGAGCGGCACTACACAATCGTTCAGCATTTGCCGGTACGCCAAGATCAAGCACAATCTGCCTATGACAAAGTGCTGGCCAATGGCCCTGCACTGCCGGCCACCTGTGCGCGGACGATCTCATCTATTTTGCGCGACATCGATGGATTTGAATATCTACCCTCGACATGGTATCCTGTGACACTAGCTGATGCCTTCGCGCAGCTCGACGGGGTTGAGCAGATCGACGTGCAGCACACCAATGATGCCTCTGAATCGCAGGCGTTGATTGCACTGATGTCCAAATAAAAGAGCGCCGCGCGCTTGCATCTGCCCCGCATTGCCGCCTTAATACAGGATCAGCAGATGGGAGACATGCAGATGCCCAAAGACCAAGATCATCGCTATATCATCGCCCCTCAAACCGTGTGCGCCGGCCTCGCCCGCGCTGTGACCGCCCGCAATCATTTGGGCGAAAACGAAGAGATCAATGTCATCGAAGAGCATCCTTTGACGATCTACCTCAACTCCCAAGAGATCGTCACGGCGATGACCATCCGTGATTATCCCGAATATCTGGCCCTTGGGTTTTTGCGCAATCAAAACATGCTGCGCCCTGCCGACGTGGTGACCGATGTAGAGTATGACGAAGATCTCGGCGTTGTCGTCGTGCGCACGGCCCATGAAACCAACCACGAGGAAAAGCTAAAGAAGAAAACGCGCACCTCGGGCTGTGCCGTGGGGACTGTGTTTGGCGATATGATGGAGGGGATTGAAACGCTGCAATTGCCGCAAAATCCAATTCGCACCAGCTGGCTCTATCGGTTGTCTCATATCATCAATCAAACGCCCAGTTTGTATCTGGAGGCCGGTGCGATTCACGGCACAGTGCTGTGCCATGAAGATCGCCCTCTTGTCTACATGGAGGATGTCGGTCGCCACAATGCCGTGGATAAAGTCGCCGGCTGGATGCTACGCCAAGATGAGGCGGGCGCGGATAAAATCCTCTATACCACAGGGCGATTGACCTCGGAAATGGTGATCAAATGTGCGGCGATGGGCATTCCCACGTTGGTCTCGCGATCGGGCTTTACGGCTTGGGGTGTGGATATCGCCAATCAAGTGGGGATGACATTGATTGGGCGCATGCGCGGCAAGCGGTTCCAATGCCTGTCCGGCAACGCCAATATTCAATATGACGAGGCGCTATGAAACAGCCAATCGGTGTAATCCTCGCAGGCGGTCTCGCACGCCGGATGGGCGGGGGCGACAAAGGGCGCCTTGATCTGGGCGGCCAATCTATTTTGGATCATGTCATTGCGCGTCTGGCGCCGCAGGTGGATCATGTGGTGATCAATGCCAATGGCGATCAGGCTCGATTTGAGGATTTAAATCTACCCGTGATTGCAGATAGTGTCGCCGATTATCCGGGGCCCCTAGCAGGTGTTTTGGCGGGGCTTGATTGGGCCGCAGAAGTCGGCGCAGATGCCATTGTCACCGCCGCCGCTGATACCCCGTTTTTCCCAAGTGATTTAGTACCGCAGCTGATGTCGGCCGCCGCTGGGATGCCCCATCCGCTGGCCTTAGCCGCCACGCACGATCCGCACAGGGACAGGCTGCTGCGCCATCCCACCTTTGGCCTGTGGCCCGTCGCGTTGCGAGAGGATCTGCGAACGGCGCTACGCCAAGGCGTGCGCAAAGTCGTGCTCTGGACGGATCAGCACAATGCACAATCCGCGCAGTTTCCCGCCGAGCCTGATCCGTTTTTCAACGTCAACACGCCCGAGGATTTACAGCGCGCGCGAACATTATACGAGGGGATGTCATGCTAGTTTACGGGATCACAGGGTGGAAGAACGCCGGCAAGACCGGCTGCGTTGAACGTGTGGTCACCGAGCTGACGGCACGGGGTTATCGCGTGTCGACGATTAAGCATGCCCATCATTCGGTCGATGTGGATCACAAAGGCAAAGATAGCTATCGCCACCGCACGGCTGGCGCCCATGAGGTGGTTTTGGCCTCTGATGCGCGTCTTGCGATTATGCAAGAGCATCGCGGCGCACCCCCGCCCAAGTTAGAGGCGATTTTGGCACGGATGAGCGATGTCGATATTGTCATCGTCGAAGGGTTCAAGCGCGATAGCCATCCCAAAATCGAGTGTTTCCGCGCTCAAGCGGGTCATCAGCTGCGTGCGGCAGAGGATCAGACCATCCATGCCGTCGCCACGGATACGCCCGTCGACTGCGATGTGCCGCAGATTGATTTGAATGATACGGCGCGGATCGTTGATTTTATCTTGGCGGATCTTGGGATAGGCTAGAGATGCAGTTTGACCAAGTTGTTGCGGTTGATTGGTCTGCACGCTCTGTCCCCTCGGCGGCCAAACCGCAGGCCGACGCAATATTTATCTGTTCAGGGCAGGCGGGTGACGCAGGCCAAAGGCCAGAGTATTTCCGGACGCGACATGCGGCGCGCGCGGCGCTCGAGCGGAAAATTGAGCATGCGCTTGAACGAGGTCAGCGGATGCTCTTGGGTATCGATATCTCTTTGGGCTATCCACATGGATTTGCGAAGGCTCTCACGGGACAGGCCGGTGCGCTGCACATTTGGGAGTGGCTCTCACAGCACATCCAAGATGATGCCAGCAACCGCAACAATCGCTTTGAAATTGCCAATCAGATCAATCGCGCACTGGGGCAGCAAGGGCCATTTTGGGGGCGGCCCGTGGGGCGCGCGCTCTCACATGTGCCGATGCGATTGGCGCAGTGTGATCCCAATCCATTTGCCGTGTTGCGACAGTGCGAAACTTTGACAACAGGCGCGCAGCCTGCTTGGAAACTTTTCACAACGGGATCGGTTGGGAGCCAAGTTTTATTGGGACTTCCGCATTTGTGGCACCTGCGGCAAAGCTTTGCCCCGCATGTGGCCATATGGCCCCTTGAAGCGCCTGAAATGATCGAGCGCGCCTCGGTCGTGGTTGTGGAAAGTTATTTCAGATTGGTGCCTGAAAATCTAGACTTGGCCGCCGATGGATCGCCCTATGACATTCGGGATGCGCGGCAAGTGAAATCCTTTGTCGATTATGTGTCTGGCCTTGCGCCGGCGACACTGGCCGAGGTCTTTGCCGCGGCGCCGGACACCGCGCAGGTCAAAGATGAGGGATGGACATTTGGCGCCGGTGTCTGGCAGGCTCAGCCCGTACATAGAAAAGGTGCAGTATGAGCCAAGGTAAGTTGGTCCCGCCGCCACTTGAAAATTCTTGTTTTGCCTTGCCGGCTGGCGTGTCGTGGATGCCAGTTCCAACGGCTTTGGAGCACTTGCGCGCAGCGCTGCATCCGATCACCAGTGAAGAGGACTGCTCCTTGCAGGCGGCGCAGGGGCGTATTTTGGCCCAAGATCTGCATGCGAACGTGGCACATCCACCCTATGCCAATTCGGCCGTCGATGGCTATGTGATGCGCCATCAGGATATTGTGTCCGGCGCCAATGAGCTGATTTTAGCCACTGGGCGCGCAGCGGCCGGTACCCCCTATGAGGGGGCTGTGCCCCAAGGACAGGCCGTGCGGATTTTTACTGGCGCGGTTATACCCGAGGGCGGCGATACTGTCATTTTACAAGAAGATGTCGCAACAGACGGTCATGCGATCGCCTTTCACGGCCCCCTCAAGCGCGGGGCAAACACCCGCAGCGCTGGCGAAGATGTCGTTCAAGGTGCGATGCTATTTGAGGCAGGGCATTGTCTGCGGGCCCAGGATCTGGCGCTTTTGGCGGCAACGGGTCATGGAGCGGTTCGCGTGCGCACACGGCTGCGCGTGGGCATCCTATCGACGGGCGATGAGCTGTGCCCCGCAGGGGAAACGGTGCATAAGGGCGGCATTTCGGATGCCAATGGTCCGATGCTCACGGCGCAATTGCGCACGTGGGGCTATGATGTCACGTTCTATGGGATCATCCGAGATGATCCCGATGCGATTACCGCGGCCTACAATCGCGCGGCGCAGGAGGTTGATGTGTTGATCACCACTGGCGGCGCGTCAGCCGGTGATGAGGATCACACCTCGGCCGTGTTGCGCGATGCGGGGCATGTGACGGCGTGGCGGATTGCGGTCAAACCTGGCCGGCCGCTGATGATGGGGCAATGGGGGCACATGCCTGTGCTGGGCCTGCCGGGGAATCCAGTGGCGGC
This sequence comes from Paracoccaceae bacterium, assembly GCA_039767595.1. Lineage (GTDB taxonomy): Bacteria > Pseudomonadota > Alphaproteobacteria > Rhodobacterales > Rhodobacteraceae > JBDNBY01. Next base: position 9,376 of record JBDNBY010000144.1, read on the forward strand.
CTTTGTCTGTGCGTTGATTTTTGTGCGCCCTGCGCTGCGGTATCTGGCGGGGGGCATGTTTGATGCGCCGCGCGGTGTGATGGTGCCGGCGGCCTTTGCCAAGGCCAAGAAACACGGCCGGCACGAATATCTACGCGCCCGCCTGCGCGACGGGCAGGTCGAGGTGTATGGATCAGAAGGCTCGGGTCGCATTCATGGTCTGACATGGGCCGAGGGGCTTGTGGAGTTGGGATTTGAGGCCCAAGAGATCACCCATGGTACACTGGTGCGGTATATCCCATTCACGGCATTTGATTAATCAAACGTACCTGTCACACGCGCAATCATCATAAAGGCGCGGGCTGTGCGGGTGTCCGAAAGCTTGTGCAAATTTTCATCCGTGCAATGGGGTGCCATTTGAGTGACGATTTTATCAAATTGGCGCAGAAAATGATGCGCGGCATCGCGAAACACACTGTCCACGCGCATGCGCCCTGTGACGAGACCAAGCGCCGTTTTATCGGTGATCCCTGCGATATCCGAAAGGTTTTGGCCGCGCTCGCCCCCTGCAAAGCGGCGCCAGAGGCTGGGGTGAGCATAGCTGGGGGGTAGATCATCCATAAAGATGCCGTCCTCGCTCAACAGGGTTAGGATGTCTTGGGCGGCGCGCAGGATCTGTGTCGTGGGATGATAGGCCATCGCCCGCGCAAAGAGGTCGAACCCGTCGGTGTCATTTTCGTTTTGTGGAAAATTTAACGCTTGGATCATGTCGGGAATGCTCAGCTGCGTGCTGAGATCGGCTTGATGCTGGAGGTCAAGCTGCCCTTGGTGGGCCTCAGAGGCGATGGGTGCTGTGTGGGCGGCCTCGTCAAGGGGCGTGGCCATCGTGGCCGGCGCAGATTGCACAAGGCGCTTGATATCGGAGATTTCTACACTGAGTTGACGCGACTGCGCCGTCAAATGATCTAGCCGCGCCGAGAGCGTGCTAATCAATTGCGCGGGGTCTTGGGTTTTGTTCTGGGCGATGGTCGAGCGCAAGGATTGAATGGATGAGACCAACTGCGGGATATCTTCGCGAAATTGCACGTATATGCGGCCCATCGCCCATCCCACGGCAATCAGGCCCAGCGGCACAAAAAGCCCCAAAGCAAGGAGCAGCCAATCCACTTGTGACGTTAGCCCCACTTGCCCAACGCGGTATGCCGACACAGCCCAAATCGCGATCCACGCCGCCGTCAGGCACCACGCGCCAAGCGTGATGCGCATATGTTGACGTTCGGTCGGCGTCTGGTTTTCTGAGGCGGGGGGCTTGGGCATCTGGGCTGATTATTTGTAAACGACGTTCAAGATTTCATAGGAGCGCACGCCGCCAGGGGTTTTGACATCGACGCTGTCGCCCTCTTCTTTGCCGATAAAGGCGCGTGCAATTGGAGATTTCATATTGAGCTTGCCCTTGTCCAAGTCGGCCTCGTATTCGCCGACGATTTGCCATGTGCGTTCTTCGTCGGTGTCTTCGTCAACCACGGTCACCGTCGCGCCAAATTTGATCGAGCCGGACATTTTACTTGGGTCGATCACTTCGGCGAGGCTGATGATGCCTTCGAGCTCTTTGATGCGGCCTTCGATGAAGCTTTGTTTTTCGCGCGCGGAATGATATTCGGCGTTCTCAGACAAATCGCCATGTTCGCGCGCTTCGGCAATCGCTTTGATCACCGAGGGGCGTTCAACGGTTTTGAGATGTTTGAGCTCAACTTCTAATGCGACGAAGCCCGATTTTGTCATTGGAATTTTTTCCATATGCGCCTCTATTCTTTTCAGCTTTTAATATAGCAAGCGCGGCAGATGGGGGCCATCCACCGCGTTGTGTGATTTTGATTCTACTTACGATAAGATTGCGCGAATGAGAGAGTGAATTGCAAGTCTCTCGATCATTCTGTGGCGATCTGTCGTGACCAAACGCAAATCTATCGCGGTTTATGCACTCGAATTGAGCGGGCCGCACTCTGGTTTGGATCAAATAGGCTCATATCCAAGGTGCACCGAGCGCGACGCTCACGCTGTGACGTGACGGCAGCTGCGCAATAATCTGAGGAAAACTCGTCTTATTTGCGACATTAAATGCCGCGCTTTGATTGACCTTGGGCGCGGCTGTCTTGTATGGAGTGGTGAACAAAATTCTTAGGGAGTGCCCCATGTCGCAGATCGAGCGCGAAGCAATGGAAGTCGACGTTGTCATCGTCGGAGCCGGACCCGCAGGCCTATCGGCTGCGATCCGTCTCAAACAGTTGGATGAAGAGCTTAACGTCGTCGTCTTGGAAAAAGGTTCCGAAGTGGGGGCGCATATCCTATCGGGCGCTGTGCTGGATCCATGCGGCCTTGATGCGCTGATCCCGGATTGGAAAGAGAAAGGTGCGCCGCTCAATGTGCCGGTGACCAAAGATAATTTCTATATGCTGGGCGAGGCTGGGCAAATTCGTATTCCCAACGCCCCGATGCCGCCGTTGATGAACAATCACGGAAATTATATCGTATCGATGGGCAATGTGTGCCGCTGGATGGCCGAACAGGCCGAGGCGCTGGGCGTGGAGATATTCCCAGGCATGGCGTGTTCGGAATTGGTCTATGGCGAGGATGGCGAAATCAAAGGCGTTGTCGCCGGTGAGTTTGGCAAAAGCGCAGATGGCACACCTGGCCCCGCCTACGAGCCGGGAATGGAGCTGCTGGGCAAATATGTCTTTTTGTCCGAGGGCGTGCGTGGGTCCCTGTCAAAAGAAGTGATTGAAAAATACAATCTATCGGATGGGCATGAGCCGCAGAAATACGGCCTTGGCATGAAAGAGATTTGGGAAATCGACCCTGAAAAGCATCGCGAAGGCACGGTCACGCACACAATGGGCTGGCCGCTCAACTCAAATGCAGGTGGCGGATCCTTCATTTACCACCTTGATAACAATCAAGTTTATGTCGGGTTTGTTGTTCATTTGAACTATAAAAATCCACATCTCTACCCGTACATGGAATTCCAACGCTTTAAGCATCACCCGATGGTTGCTGATCTGCTCAAGGGTGGCAACCGCGTGGCCTATGGCGCGCGGGCGATCTCAGAGGGCGGGATGCAATCCTTGCCAAAACTTGTGGCGCCCGGTGTGGCGCTCTTGGGGTGCTCTGCAGGTATGGTCAACGTGCCGCGGATCAAAGGCAACCATAACGCAATGCTCTCTGGCAAAGCTGCCGCTGAGGCGGCCCATGCCGCCATTCAAGCCGGCCGCGCGGGCGATGAGCTAAGCGATTATGAAATCGACGTGCGCACAGGCGCCATTGGCAAAGATTTGAAAAAAGTGCGCAATGTCAAACCACTGTGGTCAAAATTCGGCCTGATGGCGTCGCTTGTCTTGGGCGGATTTGACATGTGGGTGCAAACTTTGACTGGCGGTCTATCTTTGTTTGGCTCGCTCAAACATGGCAAAAATGATGCGCAGGCGACCGAGCCGGCAGATCAACACAAGCCGATCGAGTATCCAAAACCCGATGGCACCTTAAGCTTTGATCGTCTGACGAATGTTGCCTTTTCTGCGACCAACCACGAAGAAAGCCAGCCGGCGCATTTACAGCTCAAAGATGCCAACGTGCCGATCTCCGTCAACTTGCCCAAGTATGCAGAGCCGGCACAGCGCTATTGCCCCGCAGGCGTGTACGAAGTGGTCGAGGAAGAGGGACAAGAGCCGCGCTTTGTCATCAATTTCCAAAACTGTGTGCATTGCAAAACCTGCGACATCAAAGACCCCTCGCAGAACATCAATTGGACCTGCCCTCAGGGCGGCGATGGGCCGAACTATCCTAATATGTAATCGATCACGGCTTGCCCCCTAGGGGGCAACGCTCTAGTCTATCTTTAATTAGATAAGGAGCATAAACGTGACCAAGCACCGCAAAGGTTGGAAAGACACCGTTTCACGGGTGTGTGTCATGGCTCTTTTGGCCGGTGCATGGCCGTCCTTAGGTCAGAGCGATGATCCGGGCGCCTATTTGCAAGGTCGCTTTGCCCTCAATCATTTTGAATTTGAACAGGCGGCACGTCAGTTGACACGGGCCTATGCCGCTGGAAACAAATCACTTTCTTTGATTGACTCGGTCATGCTCTCTCATGTGGCGGCTGGCGATCTTAAGGCGGCGCAGCCCTATTTGCGTGTGCGCGACGGTGCCCAAGATGGCTATGGCGAGATTGGATCGATCGTTGCCTTGGCAATGGCGGCGCAATCGGATGATCCGCAAACCCTATTGACGACGATCAATGAGCGCGGGGTCGAGGGGCCGTTGTTGCGTACTCTTTTGACCGCGTGGGCGCATTTTATGGCGTCGGACCCTAAGGCGGCCTTGGCTCAGTTGAGCGGGGGCGATACCGGTCCGGGGGCTGGGGCGATTGTGAGCTATTTCAACGCCTTGATCCTTGGATTGTCTGGGGATCGGGCAGCGGCGATTGAGTTTTTGAAATCCCCGCAGGGCAACTCGGCGCTGGTGCTGTCTGAGGCCACGCAATTGTTTATCACCTATCTCATCGC
>JBDNBY010000145.1:0-5840 GCA_039767595.1 Paracoccaceae bacterium
ATGAAAAACTCAGCCACATCGTCGTTGCTAAAGACCCATGGACGGTCGAGAACGGCTTGCTGACACCGACCCTCAAAACAAAGCGCGGACTGCTGGAAAAGAAATATGGCGATATGATCGAAAAACCGCAATCTGCGATCGTCGTGATGGAGTGATCCGCGCAGCAAAACCAAATTGAGCAGCCCCGTTCTCGGGTTCGTCTGTTTTTTGCTTTAGACACACCACAGTACGCCCACGCGCATCACACGAAAAAAAGCCGCCCCAAGGGGCGGCTTTTGATCATGATGTCAATGGGTTATCCGCATTTGGAATGCCCGCACGAGGCGCATGTCATGCAGCCCTCTTGCATTTGCATTGTCTCACCGCAGCTTGGGCAAGAGGCGCCTTTGGGGCGCTCCAACGTCTGTACGTTAGATGCTGGGTCAAACTTTACGCCCATGCCTTCGCCATCGATAAATCCGATGGCCACCATGTGATGCTCGATCGCGCCGCCAATGGCCGCAAGGATGGATGGAATATACTTCCCATCGACCCATGCCCCGCCACGCGGGTCAAACACGGCCTTCAGCTCTTCGACCACAAAGGACACATCGCCCCCCCGACGGAACACCGCAGAGATCATCCGAGTGAGTGCCAAGGTCCAGGCGTAATGCTCCATGTTTTTGGAGTTAACGAACACTTCGAACGGACGGCGGCGGCCATCGACAACGATGTCATTCACCGTCAAGTAAATCGCATGTGCGCTTTCTGGCCACTTGAGTTTGTAGGTCGATCCTTCAAGGGATTTTGGACGATCCAGCGGCTCGGCCATGTAAATCACATCTGCGCCAGTGTCGATCTCTGGTGCCTTTTCCGAAGTCTCGGATACAGACAAAACAGATCCCGTCACATCGTTGGGGCGATAGGTCGTGCACCCTTTACAGCCTGTCTCATACGCCTCCATGTAAACGCTCTTGAAGTCTTCAAAGCTGATATCTTCGGGGCAGTTAATGGTTTTCGAAATCGAGCTATCGATCCATTTTTGCGCCGCAGATTGCATTTTGACGTGATCGAGTGGGGCCAAAGTCTGTGCATTGACGAAATAATCGGGCAGCTCTTTGTCACCAAATTTCTCGCGCCACATTTGTACTGCGTAATCAACGACTTCTTCTTCGGTCTTAGAGCCGTCTTTTTGCAACACTTTACGTGTGTAGGCATAGGCGAACACTGGTTCGATCCCTGACGACACATTGCCCGCATAAAGGCTGATCGTGCCTGTGGGCGCGATGGATGTCAAAAGAGCGTTGCGGATACCGTGTTTTTTGATGGCATCGCGCACATCTTTGTCCATGTTCAACATGTTCTCAGACTTGAGGAACTGTTCAGCATCAAACAGAGGGAACGCGCCTTTCTCTTTGGCCAGCTCAACAGAGGCCAAATATGACGCCCGTGCGATCATCTTCATCCAGCGATCCGTCGCGGCCACCGCCTCGTCCGAGCCATAGCGCAAGCCAGTCATCAACAGCGCATCGGCCAATCCGGTGACGCCCAAACCAATGCGGCGTTTGTTTTGCGCCTCTTTGGCCTGTGCCTCGAGTGGGAAGTTTGACACATCCACAACGTTGTCCATCATCCGTACGGCTGTGGCAACGAGGTCGTTGAGCTTGTCCTCATCCAGTTCGGCGTTGGCCTCAAAAGGATTGGCAACCAAGCGTGACAAGTTAATCGAGCCGAGGAGACAGGCGCCGTACGGCGGCAACGGCTGCTCGCCGCATGGGTTTGTCGCGCAGATATCCTCGACATAATGCAAGTTATTGGCTTTGTTGATGCGGTCGATAAAGATCACACCCGGCTCAGCGAAATCATATGTTGATTTCATGATTTGGTTCCACAAATCAATCGCTTTGACCGTTTTAAAGACTTTGCCTTTGTGGACCAAGTCCCATGTGCCGCCCGTTTTGACCGCGTCCATGAACGGATCGGTCACGAGGACAGAGAGGTTGAACATCCGCAACCGTGCGCTGTCTTTTTTGGCCACGATGAAATCTTCGATATCTGGATGGTCGCAGCGCATCGTTGCCATCATCGCGCCGCGGCGTGATCCGGCGGACATGATCGTACGGCACATCGAATCCCATACGTCCATGAACGTCAACGGGCCAGAGGCATCTGCCGCGACACCTTTGACTTCGGCGCCTTTGGGGCGAATTGTCGAGAAGTCATAGCCAATGCCGCCGCCTTGCTGCATCGTCAGCGCCGCCTCTTTGAGCATTTCAAAGATGCCTTCCATGCTATCGGGCACTGTCCCCATCACAAAGCAGTTGAACAATGTCACGCGGCGCGCGGTGCCGGCGCCTGCGGTGATGCGCCCTGCTGGGAGGTATTTGAAATCCTCCAATGCGTCATAGAATTTGGGCTCCCAGCTTTCTGGGTTTTTCTCTGATTGAGACAAGGCGCGGGCAATGCGGCGCCATGTGTCTTCGACACTTGTATCGATTGGTGTTCCATCCGCTTCTTTAAAGCGGTATTTCATATCCCAGATTTGTTCAGCAATCGGGGCGGCAAAGCTCGACATGGTGGGGCATCCTTTGACTTGTACATTCAGCACACTACCCTTAGGAAAGACCACAGCAGAGGTCAACAACAATTTGTGCCGACCCCCAAGATAAATACTACATATAGACAAAAGGAGAGGGTCACGTGCATCTCATCAAGCTCAGCGTTGGATCGGATAGTGTCGAGTCGATGGCCGCATGGCAGGCCCGCCGGGCGGCCCAAGAGCCAGATGGGCTACCGCGTCACATCACACGTATGTGGCCAAAACGCGCGGATGAGATCCTTGGTCAGGGCTCTATATATTGGGTCATTCAACGTCAAATCCAAGCACGGCAAACCATTCTCAGATTTGATGAAGTGATCTCCGACGACGGTATACGCCGCTGTGCGATTGTCCTCGATCCGCAGATCCATCTCGTGCGGCCCACGCCCAAGCGGCCGTTTCAAGGCTGGCGATACCTCAAACCCGAGGATGCCCCCGGTGACATCAGCCGTCCGCGTAGTGGCGAAGAGGTACTGCCCAAAGAAATGGCCATCATGCTGGACGATATTGGGGTGATCCAGCCTTAATCCAGCTGAAGCTTTTCCAAAAACGCACTGATCACGTCACGCTCAGTAGAGCACTCGCTACAGGCGCGGCATTGAAATAACGTCGCTTGGGATTTGAGAATCAAACCGTCGCTCAAAATCTTGAGGTGATTGGCGCGTAATGTTTCGCCCGTGGATGTGATATCTGCAATCAACTCTGCCAAATGATTGGCGACGGTGCCCTCGGTGGCGCCTTGGCTATCGACAATTTGATAATCCGCCACGCCTTGATCACGCAGAAATTGGCGCACCAAACGGTGATATTTCGTTGCAATGCGCATACGGTGCCCATGGGTTTTGCGAAACAAGGCGGCGGCCCCGTCTAAATCCTCAAGCGTGTCGACATCGGCCCAACTCTGGGGCACGGCCAAAATCAAATCAGCCTGACCAAAGCCCATTGGCTTGAGCGGCGTCACTAGATCTTGCCAACCTACAAGCTTTTCTTGGATCAAATCATTGCCCGTGACACCAAAGTGAATGCGCCCTGCGGCCAATTCGCGCGGAATTTCGCCCGCAGACATCAAGACCAAATCGATGCTATCAATCCCCTCGACACGGCCGGCATATTCGCGCTCGTGCCCCGTGCGCTCGAGGGTGATATCGTGCTTTGCAAACCAATCAAAGGTTTTCTCCATCAGCCGGCCCTTTGAGGGCACTCCAAGTTTAATCATTGGGACTCTCCGGATATCTCAAGTAATAAATCGGGACGGATCACGGCGCCCACGGCGGGCAAACAGGCCCCCTCGCCCAAGCGCGCCGTCAGCGCATCATAGCGCCCGCCCGTGGCCACAGGCGGCAGGCCTGGACGCGCATCGGCATAAAACCCAAAGACAAACCCATCGTAATACTCCATCGACGTGCGCCCATAAGAGGCCTCAAAGGGCAAACGGTGAACATCAACGCCGCGCTGAGACAGCGCCTCAAGCCGCCGCTCCATATGATCAAGTGCGGGTTCGAGCGCGGGCATATCAATGGCCAAATCGCGCAGCTGCTCCAGCGCATAATGCGACGTTTCACGAATGCCCAAGAGCATGTCCATCAACGCAACTTGCTCTTTCGAGAGGGGCGCCGTCTGCGCATCTTGCGCGAGGGCCTCAAGGCGCATGTTGATTTCGGTGGCGCTGCGTTTGCCGATCACATCTTGTGCCTGCACCTGTTGGCGCGATGCTTCGGCTCGTGCGGGATCCAGTGGCTTGACCTGCGCAAATCGCTCGATCAAGGCGCGAAATTTGCGTGGTCGCCACAGGTGCCGCATGAGCGCCGCTTGCCGCGCCTCAGAGGTGCCAAGCCCTGCAACAGCGGCTGCGATAATCCGCATATCCCCTGTCGATACTTTCAAGGCCGCCTCACCCAAGGCAGATTGCATCGCAACAAACACATCGGCATCGGCGGCGGCGGGATCCTCTTGACCAAAGATCACATAACCCACTTGCACATATTCAAAGAGTCGCTCGTGATACTCTACTAGGCGTCGAAACACATCGCCCAAATAGGTATAGCGCGCCGGATTTGCCCCATGTGCCATGTGCATCTGTGTAACGGGCACCGTAAAATCGGGGCGCATCATCATTTCGCCGCGCGCCGGATCGTGAACCGTGTAGGCGCGCGCGCGGATATCCTCACCATATAAATCTAGCAACAGTGCCGCATCTTGCAGCACATCGGCCTCTACCGCATGGGCCCCCAACGCGACAAAGCGCTGATGCAAGCTGCGGGCAAGGTGGAGCACATCGAGTTTACGTTGCATTTTTGTAAAAATCCAAAATCTCACGGGTTTTAGCGACCAAATCATCGCGGGCCACTTCATATTGCGATGGCCGCTCTTTCCATTCCTCTAACGTAGCGTGCGTTGCCAGTTGCGCGCCCAAAATCAAATCTTTGATTTGTACAACGCCATTGGCCTTTTCATCGCCGCCTTCGATCACCGCCACAGGGGCGGCGCGCTTATCTGCGTATTTGAGTTGGTTGCCAAAGTTTTTGGGATTGCCCAAATAGACCTCGGCACGAATGCCCGCATTGCGCAGCTCTGTGACCATGCTTTGATAATCGGCCATGCGGTCGCGATCCATCACAGTGACAATCACTGGCCCTTGGGCGATCTCAGTCATCCGGCCCTTGGCGCGCAAGGCCGCCAAGAGGCGATCAACCCCAATCGAGACGCCTGTTGCCGGCACTTCTTGGCCGGTAAAGCGTTTGACCAAATCATCATAACGCCCCCCGCCCGAGACGGATCCAAATTGCCGCTTGCGGCCCTTTTCGTCAAATATTTCAAAGGTCAGCTCGGCCTCGTACACGGGGCCCGTGTAATAGCCCAATCCGCGCACGACCGATGGATCAAGAATAATGCGATCCGCGCCATAGCCGCCGGCATCTAGCAGCTCTGCCATCGTTTCCAATTCGCCCACACCCGTTAGGCCCACATCCGAGCCGCCGACCAAGTCGCGCAATCGCGCAACCGTCGCCGCCCCCGTGTCGCGGCGCGCCTCCATAAAGCCGATGACAATCTCGGCCTGCTCCGCGCTCAGCCCTGCACCTTTGGTGAAATCGCCGCTCTCATCTTGGCGCCCCTCGCCGAGCAAGGCGCGCACGCCCTCCAGACCAAGGCGATCCAATTTATCAATGGCGCGCAGGACAATGCCGCGCTCTGAGGTGAATTTCTCTGGGTCTGTGGGATCCAAGACCCCCGCCACTTCCATCACACCATTGAGGACTTTGCG
>JBDNBY010000146.1:0-4087 GCA_039767595.1 Paracoccaceae bacterium
CCCAATCACGATGATGTGTGTCAAACCATTGACAAAAAAACCCTCCCAGAAGAGCTGGCCACACGGGATGATATGATGATTGCCCGCCCCAAACACGAGACAGGCGCCATCAGCGATCGCCGCCGCGAAGGCTTCAAGATCGTTGCACACGCTAAGCATTGGACTGTGCTCGCATCCCTTTTTAAAAAATCCGACGCCGTCGCAGGGACGACCATCGTGACGTATGGCACGTTCCACGGCACACAGATCGAATATCGCGATCCTGATGGCGGGGCATGGCTTGTCTATCCCGGCAACAGTGGCGTTTTACCCGGTCAATGGCGTGTCTCGCCGAACAAACAGCTCTGTCATCGCTATCACTCTAGCGGTACAAATCCCGCAACAGGTGTGATCGGCTGGGAATGGGAATGCTCTACGCCCCCCTCATTCACCAAAAGCACACCTAACTATCAAATCTTACAAGGGGATGTGTTCCGCCTCTACCGCCGAAATGCATTCCCCGACACACCCCGCCTTAAGGGCAAGATGTCAGTCGCCGAGCTAAAGGCATTATTCGGCGTGTGATCCGTCTGAACAACCGACATCCATGCGGCGGTAATGTCACGCCCCGTCCGATACGCCCGAAAACAGCATGGCGCGCTGACCGCAACCTGGGCCTATCCCATCATCCCGCCAGCACAAAACCGGTGAATTCTTCGTTTTCACACAATGACATCACAGCATTTATCACAAAAATCGGCCGTCTGGATCCATCAGATCGATAACCCCTCGCCAAGTCGGACGGTTCGATTTACCATGACCCGATAACTGAGGTTCCCATGAAACGAATCCTATTTTTGATATGTGTAACACCTCTTGCTTTGGCAAATTGCGGCATGTCCGATCCTGTGAAATCAGCGCTCTATGACAAAGAGGGCGTTACAGGATCTGCACCGGGGTATCACGCCCAAGCCACATTCGACGCCATGCCCCGCCCCACGATCACACCAGAGGATATCACCGAACACCAAGAGGTGGCGCAGGACCTTTTGGATCATACCCCCATTTTGGACGAGTGATCCGCACAACGGCGCCGCGCTTATGTTGCAACTTGTTCGGCGCTCCGTTACACCCCAAGACCAAGTAAACACAAGACGGATAGAACCTATGAGCACGCCCCTTCGCATTGGAATTGCAGGCCTTGGCACAGTTGGTGTGGGGGTTGTCAAAATCCTGCGCCAAAAGGGCAACATGCTCGCGCAGCGCGCTGGCCGCCCAATTGAAATTGTTGCTGTCAATGCGCGCTCCAAGGACAAAGACCGCGGCGTCAATATCTCCTCTTACGACTGGGCCGATAGCCCCCAAGCCATCGCCGCACGTGATGACATCGACGTGTTTGTTGAATTGATCGGCGGCGATGCCGGAGACGCCCTCGAGGCAACAAAGATCGCCCTGTCCACTGGCAAAGATGTGGTCACAGCCAACAAAGCGATGCTCGCCCTACATGGCAATGAATTGGCCGCTTTGGCGGAACACCACGGCCGCACAATCCGCTTTGAGGCCGCCGTCGCCGGCGGGATCCCCGTGATCAAAGCATTGACCGAAGGCTTGGCCGGCAACGATGTGACCCGTGTTTTGGGTGTGATGAACGGCACATGCAATTATATCCTCACCCGTATGGAACATGGCGGGCTGACCTATGCCGAGGCCTTTGCCGAGGCTGATGATCTGGGCTATCTTGAGGCGGATCCAACGCTAGACGTCGGCGGCATTGATGCGGCACACAAGCTCGCGCTGTTGACCTCGATTGCGTTTGGCACACAAGTCAATTTTGACGGTATCAAGATCGAAGGCATCGAACACGTCTCCATCGACGACATCAAACAAGCAGCCCGCTTGGGGTATCGGATTAAACTTTTGGGCGTGGCGCAGCGTACGGGCCGCGGCCTAGAACAGCGCATGAGCCCGTGCCTCGTGCCCGCCAACTCGCCCTTGGGCCAGTTGGAAGGCGGCACCAATATGACCATTCTCGAAGGGGATGAAGTCGGCACCATCGTCCTACGCGGTGCGGGCGCTGGCCAAGGACCAACAGCCAGCGCCGTCCTCTCTGATGTCATGGATTTGGCGCGTGGCACACGACTTTTGCCCTTTGGACAGCCTGCCGCATCCCTTGAGACCCCGCCGCACAGCGATTTTGAAACCACCGCGCCCTTCTATCTGCGCCTATCGCTTGTGGATAAACCAGGCGCATTGGCGCGCGTGGCCGATGCGCTCGCGCAACATGGTGTATCGATTGACCAAATGCGCCAATACGGCACCTGCGACCAATCCGCATCCGTGTTGATCATCACGCATAAATCCATGCGCACCGCCCTTGGCGCCGCGCTGGATCAATTGGCGGGATCAGATGTGCTGATGGATACGCCCGTCGCGCTGCGGATTGAACATATCACGTAAAAGATGCTGGGCCGCGTGCACCCTATCTTTTGCCTTAACCCTTGTCGGAGGCCGCTATGGATATGCTCGGTGTAACTGCGTCCCTGTCTGAGCGCCGCTGGATGGCCCCAGACGCGCATATCGTGCGGCACGCCGAAGCGCTTAGCCAAAAGACCGACCGCCACACAGCACTATGTACCGTGCTCGCGCGGCTCGGCGTTGAGGCAGATGATGTCGAGGCATATCTGGCCCCCGAACTGCGCAGCCTCCTCCCTGATCCGCGCAGTTTGCGAGATATGGAACAGGCCGCTGCACGGATCTGCCACGCCATGCGCCACAACGAGCGGATCGCGATTTTCGCCGATTACGACGTGGATGGCGCGACCTCAGCCGCGCAATTGATCTGGTGGCTGCGATCCTTTGGGCAAACTGCGACGCTCTATGTGCCCGATCGCATCGATGAAGGCTATGGCCCCAATCGCCCCGCGATGGAGCAGCTTGCACAAAGCCATGACCTGATCATTTGCGTCGATTGCGGCACTCTCTCGCATGAGCCGATTGCCGCCGCACAGGGCGCCGATGTTGTCGTCTTGGATCACCATTTGGGCGGTGAAACCTTGCCCCCCGCCTTGGCCGTCGTGAACCCAAACCGCCAAGATGAAACGGGGGATCTGGCCCATTTATGCGCTGCCGCTGTAGTGTTCTTAACACTTGTCGAAGCGGGCCGGCAGTTGCGCGAGGCCAATGCTCAAGGGCCAAATTTGATGGACTACCTTGACCTTGTTGCCCTTGGGACTGTGGCTGATGTGGCGCCTTTGATTGGGGTGAACCGCGCGTTTGTGCGCCAAGGTTTGCGCGTCATGGGCCGGCGCACACGCCCCGGCCTTGTGGCCCTCAGCGATGTGGCCAAAATCGACAGTGCGCCGACGGCCTACCACCTTGGATATATCCTTGGGCCGCGGATCAACGCCGGCGGCCGCGTCGGACAGGCCGACCTAGGTGCCAAATTGCTCAGTTCAGACGATCTGCGGTTTTGCCAAAACGCCGCTGAGCAATTGGAGATCCTCAATACAGATCGCCGCACTATAGAATCGCATGTGCGCGAAGCGGCCCTTGCCCAAGCCGAGGCCCGCGGGTTCGAGGCGCCTTTGGTCTGGGCGGCCGATGACGGATGGCATGCGGGCGTCGTGGGCATCGTCGCCTCGCGCCTCAAAGAGGCGACAAATCGCCCTGCCATCGTCATTGGCTTTGACCAAGACGCCGGTAAAGGATCGGGTCGCTCGGTCACTGGCATTGATTTAGGGGCCGCTATACAAAAGCTGGCCGCCGAGGGACTTATTGAAAAAGGCGGCGGCCATAAAATGGCGGCGGGCCTGTCACTGAGCCGCGATCAACTGGAGCCTGCAATGGCGCGGCTCAGCGAGCTGATGGCCAAACAAGGGGCCGGTGATATGGGCCCTGCGGATTTGCGGATTGATTCGGTCTTGCATATCGCGGCAGCGACCCCAGAACTTATCACGTTACTCGACGCCGCCGGCCCCTATGGCGCTGGTGTGTCTGGCCCACGCTTTGCGATTCCATCAGTCAGCATCACATTTGCCAAAACCGTCGGTGCCGGTCATGTGAAATTCACCTGCGCGGATGAGACAGGCGCTCGCCTTGAGGGCATCGC
>JBDNBY010000147.1:0-3512 GCA_039767595.1 Paracoccaceae bacterium
CTTTGGGGTGGGGTGACCATAGGTCAGGAAACTACTCATAGCCAGAGTACAGTGTACACACCAACTGTAATATGGCCTACGCGAAAAAGGCTAGACTCATGGGATATTTTCGCTAACGTGCCCGTCTTATAATGCGTGCGACGCCGATGCGGCACGCAGGGCTGAGGCCGCAAGTCGACTGGGAGGATCGTCTTGCGGCCTCGCTTATCCCTGTGTTGAGCAAACTATTTTAGATGATTGCGCTAACGTTTTAACATATAGTGTTTGCGGGGCTTTTCACTTTGAATTTCGTTCTGTAACTCTGATCTTGAACATCGCCCGTGATGCCCCGCGCGTCATTTCAGCGCGTGATAGGACACAGAGATTTAAACAGGTGCGAGATCTTTGCAGACGTGCCGTTAAATAGCAGAGGATGACACATGGCCCTGACGACACTGAGACAAGTTCTCGATCATGCAGCGGAACACGATTATGGTGTGCCAGCTTTTAACATCAACAATATGGAACAGGGCCTTGCCATCATAAAGGCCGCGCGCGCCGTCGATGCCCCTGTGATTTTACAAGCTAGCCGCGGCGCCCGATCCTATGCCGGTGATATTATGTTGCGCCATATGGTACAGGCCCTCGCCGAGATGAACCCTCATATCCCCGTTGTGATGCACCAAGATCACGGCAATAACGATGCGACGTGCCTCTCGGCGATCCGCCATGGCTTTACTTCGGTGATGATGGATGGCTCTCTCGAAGAGGATATGAAAACACCCGCGTCCTTTGACTATAACGTCGAGATCACCAAGCGTGTGACCGCCGCCGCCCATGCCGTTGGCGCCTCGGTCGAAGGTGAGCTGGGTGTTTTGGGCTCCTTAGAAACTGGCGAGGCGGCCGAAGAGGATGGCTCGGGCGCCTCAGGCAAGCTGAGCCAAGATCAGCTGTTGACCGATCCCAATCAAGCGGTGGATTTTGTGCTCAAAACAAAATGCGACGCCTTGGCGATTGCGTGCGGAACGTCGCACGGCGCCTATAAATTTAGCCGCAAACCCGATGGTGATATTTTGTCGATTGCCACAATCGAAGCGATCCACAAAAAGCTCCCCAATACGCATTTGGTGATGCACGGCTCGTCGTCTGTGCCGCAATATCTACAGGATTTGATCAATGAGTATGGCGGGGATATGCCGCAGACTTATGGCGTCCCGATTGAGGAAATCGAAAAGGGTATTCGCTTTGGCGTGCGCAAGGTGAACATTGACACCGATTGCCGCATGGCCATCACCGGTCAGTTCCGCAAGATCGCCCAAGAAAAACGCGCCGAATTCGATCCGCGTAAATTTAATATCCCAGCGATGGACGAGATGACAAAACTGTGCCAAGACCGGTTTGAGCGTTTTGGATGCGCGGGCCAAGCCAGCAAGATCACTCCTATTGATATGGATGAGATGGCTCGGCAATATGCCGCGGGCACATTGGATCCCAAGCTCTCGAGTTAAATCTACGGCGTTGCTCTGTGTGTCCTGTGGCGCAGCGCCCCACCTGATAGGAGCCTGCCACCATGTCATTTGATCGGTCGATTAAAATAGCCCCCTCTATTCTATCTGCGGATTTTGCCAATTTCGGCCAAGAGATCCGCGCGATTGAGGATCAAGGCTGCGATTGGGTCCATATCGATGTGATGGACGGTCATTTCGTGCCGAATTTGACCTTTGGCCCCCCGGCGGTCAAAGCGTTCCGGCCCCATGTGAAAACCGTGATGGACGTTCATTTGATGATCGCCCCTGTTGATCCCTATATCGAGGCCTATGCCGCGGCAGGGGCCGATATCCTCACGGCGCATGTCGAGGCCGGCCCTCATATTCACCGCACATTACAGGCCATTCGCGGCGCTGGGATGAAGGCGGGGGTTGCGCTCAATCCTGGCACGCCGGCTGAGGCGATTGAGCATGTTTTGGATCTTGCAGACCTCGTGTGTGTGATGACGGTGAACCCTGGATTTGGGGGGCAAAAGTTCATTGACATGACGTCAAAAATCCGCCGATTGCGGGACATGATTGGCGATCGCCCTGTGCATATCGAAATCGACGGCGGGGTCGATCCGGCAACGGCGCCTCTGGTTGCGGGGGCGGGGGCCGACGTGCTGGTCGCAGGTTCCGCTGTGTTTAAAGGCGGAAGCGTCGATCACCCAGAGGTCTACGGCGCGAATATTCGCGCGATCCGCTCTGCCGCGCAGGCGGGCTGATTATGGCGGCTGTACCCCCTGTGTGTGAGTTTGATTGGCCTGCGCCGTCCTTTTCCCTTCCTGATGTGGTGAGTGGGGCGCAGGTGACGCTGAGCGATGTCCAAGGCGAACACGGCACATTGGTGATGTTTATCTGCAATCATTGTCCCTATGTTCTGGGCGTATTGGATCGGATTTTGCGCGAGGCCACCGCATTGCAGGCCATGGGCATTGGCGTTGTGGCGATCTCCTCAAATGACGTGGACAGTCACCCCCAAGACGGCCCTGAGCATATGAAGGCCCTTGCCCAAGAGCATGGGTTTTCGTTTCCCTACCTTTATGATGCGACGCAAGAGGTGGCGCGCGCCTATGATGCCGTGTGCACGCCAGATTTTTTTGGGTTTAATGCTGCTGGGGGCCTTCAGTATCGGGGCCGATTGGATGCCAATCGTGGGACAGCGCGTGACCCACAGGCCCGCCGTGACCTCTATGACGCGATGACGCAGATTGCTCAAACGGGCCAAGGCCCCCGCGATCAGACGCCGTCGATGGGCTGTTCGATCAAATGGAAAGCCAGCTGATGGCGCGCATTGTCTTTGATCTCGATGGGACCCTGATCGATTCTGCGCCTGATATTCACGGCGTTGCGAATGCTGTGCTTGGGGCCGAAGGGTACGATCCCATCACATTGGCCGACACGCGTCGCTTTATCGGCAATGGCGCGAGTGTGTTTATCGATCAAATGCGAGCCATTCGCGATATCCCTGATGCCGATCATGCGCGCCTGTTAGACATGTTCATGGCGCGCTATGAGGATGCTGTGCATTTGACGGTGCTCTATGAGGGGGTTCGGGATGTGTTGGATCATCTTGTGGCCCAAGGGCATGTTTTGGGCCTATGCACCAACAAGCCGACCTCGCCAACGCGCCGCGTTTTGGCGCATATGGGATTGGATCCGTATTTCAAAATTGTTTTGGGCGGCGATAGCCTGCCAAAGCGGAAACCTGATCCAGCCCCGTTACGTGCGTGCTTTGACGCGCTCGGGGATGGCCCAAAGATTTACGTCGGTGATAGCGAAGTTGATGCTCAAACCGCACAGGCGGCTCAAGTGCCGTTCATGCTTTTCACCCGAGGCTATCGTAAATCCCCGGTCGAGGCTGTGCCGCATACGGTCCGGTTTGATATGTGGTCTGCCGTCCCTGAACTGGTGACGGAGGTGTTGCACCTATCGACTTAGAGACTTATGGATCTGCAGGTATGGCACCTAGGCTTGGTACACCTGGTCATGCATTAATCGAAA
>JBDNBY010000148.1:0-5546 GCA_039767595.1 Paracoccaceae bacterium
TCAACGCCGTGAAATAAAGCCCCGTGCCGCCCACAATGATGAGGCGCTCTGGCCCGTCCAGCAATGGGGTCACGTCTCGTAGCCAATGCCCGACGGAATACTCCGCTTCTTTATCTTGGTGACCGTAGAGCCTGTGGTCTGCGGCTCTCTCATCCTCAGATGACGGGCGGGCCGTAAGAATGCGCCAGTTGTCGTAGACTTGAATGGCATCTGCATTGACGATCACGCCGCCAAAGCGTTGCGCGATCTCAAGCGCCAAAGCAGATTTACCAGAGGCCGTCGCCCCAGCGATTAAAATGTGTTTTTCACGAGAGAGAGTATTTAAATTCATAACAGGCTTATACGCTTAAAATTTTGTTTTTTCTATGCCGGGGGCTTGTCTTTTGTCACGCTTTTTGGGCATTGAGGATGGAACGCCCCAATCCAAATATAGTGCAGGAGCATCGCATGACTGAAAATATCACCAAATATAAACGGGTAATGTTGAAAATCTCTGGCGAAGCACTGATGGGGGATCAAGGCTACGGGCTGCATCCGCCGACGGTTGAGCGGATCGCTCAAGAAGTGAAATCCGTGCATGACATGGGGGTCGAAATTTGTATGGTGATTGGCGGCGGCAATGTCTTTCGCGGCCTACAAGGCAGCGCTCAGGGAATGGAGCGGACGACCGCCGACTATATGGGTATGCTCGCTACAGTGATGAACGCGCTGGCGATGCAAAGCTCACTTGAAAAACTAGGCGTTTTCACCCGTGTGATCAGCGCGATCCCCATGGATCAAGTCTGCGAGCCGTACATTCGCCGCCGCGCCGTGCGCCACCTTGAGAAACAGCGGGTGTGCATCTTTGCCGCGGGCACAGGCAACCCGTATTTCACTACGGACACCGCGGCCACGCTGCGCGCCAATGAAATGGCCTGCGAGGCGATTTTCAAAGGGACAAAAGTCGACGGTGTTTATGATAAAGATCCGGTAAAGCATTCCGACGCCGTACGCTTTGATACGATCTCTTATGATGATGTGTTACAAAAGCATCTCGCCGTTATGGATGCGAGCGCGATTGCACTCGCGCGTGACAATAGCTTACCAATCATTGTATTCTCTCTCGACGAAGCCGGTGGCTTTAAGGGAATCTTAGCAGGTCAGGGCACATACACTAAAGTGCACAGTTGATTGGCCCCGCAAACGTGATCCAGAAGGAGCAAACATGTCAGACGATTTTGAGCTAGACACAGATGACCTCACGCGCCGTATGGACGGCGCGATGAGCAATCTTAAAACAGAATTCGCATCCTTGCGCACAGGGCGCGGCTCGGCCTCTATGCTTGATCCGATTCAAGTCGAAGCCTACGGGCAAATGACGCCGATCAATCAATTGGGCACGGTCAATGTGCCCGAGCCGCGGATGGTGACGATCAACGTTTGGGATAAATCCCAAGTCAACATGGTCGAAAAGGCCATTCGCGAAAGCGGTCTAGGCATCAACCCGCAGCTCAATGGCACAATCATCATGTTGCCGATCCCCGAGTTGAACGAAGAACGCCGCAGAGAGCTGACACGCGTTGCCGCACAATATGCAGAGCATGCGCGCGTCTCGATCCGCAACTTGCGCCGTGATGGCATGGACCAAGTGAAAAAGGCCAAAGCAGATGGCCTCTCGGAAGATGATCAAAAATTCTGGGAAGGCGAAGTGCAAAGCCTCACTGATGAGTACATCAAAAAAGTTGATGCCGCGCTTGAGAATAAACAATCCGAGATCATGCAGGTTTAGCACATGAAAGACCAGAGCGGCGATATCCCCCCAAATGGGCCGACGCACGTCGCTCTGATCATGGATGGCAATGGCCGGTGGGCGCAAATGCGCGGTAAGCCACGTCTTTTTGGTCATCATGCCGGCGCGCGCCGGTTGCGCGAGATCGTTGAAAGCTGTCCCAAGCTAGGGATCAAATACCTCACGATCTTTGCCTTCTCGACAGAGAACTGGAAGCGCACTCAAATTGAAGTGTCGGGTCTTATGGCACTGTTTTCAAACTATATTCAGCGCCAAACGAACGCCATGGTCCAAAACGATGTGCGGGTGCGGTTTATTGGGGACCGCGTGCGCCTTGATAACAGCCTTACAAAGTTGATGGATAAGTTGGAGGCCGCCACCGCACATTGCGAAACGCTCAACTTGACGATTGCGCTTAATTATGGGGGCCGCGATGAGGTGGCGCGCGCGGTTAAACGCATGGCGCAGGACGTCGCCAAAGGCGAGCTGGATGCAGAGACGGTGAATGAGCAAACGCTCACTCGGTATTTGGATACGCATCTCTTGCCCGATCCGGATTTGGTCATTCGGACCAGCGGGGAGGCTCGGATTTCAAATTTCTTGCTCTGGCAATCGGCCTATTCAGAATATGAATTTGTCAATACGCTCTGGCCAGATTTCTCGGCGCAAGAGTTCGAAACCCTCACCGATAAATTTCATAATCGTGACCGCCGATTTGGCGCGGTGCGTCCATGAGCACGCAGGCAACCTATTCTGACCTTACGATGCGCATTGTGACGGCGCTTGGCCTTGTGACGCTTGTGGCGGTGGCCATGGCCTTGGGCGATATGGGCGTCTTGGTTTTGATGAGCGTGTTTTCAAGCATCATTTTATGGGAAGTGGCCACAATGGTGCGCGTGCCTGCGCCGCTCATTTGGTCGGCGGTGTTTGGCGCGGTCGTGTTCATGTCGGGTGTGATGGAATTTCCGCTTGCGGCGTGGGCTGCCCTTGTTTTGGGCGCTGTGGCTGCTGTGCGCTTTAGTTCCGTTTTAAGTGTGTGCCTCCTCGCGATTGGATTGACTGTCTATACGTATGCGACTGCACTGCGGTCCGACCCGATGGTGTTCTTGTGGATTGTGACCACTGTTGTCGCGACGGATATTGGCGGGTATTTCTGTGGGCGCTTTATTGGCGGGCCCAAAGTGGCACCAAAGCTGAGCCCCAAAAAGACATGGGCCGGTGTAATTGGCGGGTGGGGCGCGGCGATTGCGGTTTCGATGCTCTTTTCGCTCCCGATCATGTCATTGGGGCAGGTTGCGATCGCGACACTTATAGTGTCTGTCTTTTCTCAAGTCGGCGATTTTAGCCAAAGCGCGTTAAAGCGCCGCTATGGCGTGAAGGACAGCTCGTCCCTCTTGCCAGGGCACGGCGGTTATTTCGATCGCTGCGATGGGCTCATTGGGGCAGGGGTCGTGGCCAGTCCAATTGTGTATTTATTTGCGAGTGTAGCATGAAACTTACCATACTCGGCGCAACAGGATCTATTGGGCAATCCACTCTTGATTTAGTGCGCCGCAGCGATGGTGATTTGCGAGTTTTCGCGTTGACCTGCGCGAATAACATTGCTCAGGCTGTGGCTGATGCACGAGAATTTCGAGCGGCCCATGTCGTCACCTCTGACCCACTGCACTACGGCGCCCTCAAAGAGGCCTTGGCCGATACTGATATAACCGTGCATGCCGGTGCTCAGGCCATATTGGATATCGCGGCATATGATGTTGATATGGTCGTCTCTGCCATTGTTGGCGCACCGGGGGTTGCCCCGAGTTTGGCGGCGCTCAAGGCTGGAAATGACGTTGCACTGGCCAACAAAGAGACGATGGTCTGCGCTGGCGCCTTGGCCAAACGGATCGCTGCGGCATCTGGAATACAGATTTTACCCGTCGATAGCGAGCATTCAGCCTTGGCGCAGCTGCTCAAAGACTGTGCACTCCGGGATGTGCATCATGTTGATATCACCGCCTCGGGCGGGGCGTTTTTGAACCTCACACTCGATGAGATGCGCCATGTCACGCCGGAGCAAGCGGCCACGCATCCCAATTGGGATATGGGGCAACGGATCACAATCGATAGCGCATCTCTATTTAACAAAGCGCTGGAAATTATTGAAGCCAAAGAGTTATTTGACTTAACGCCGTCGCAGATCAATGTCGTTGTCCACCCGCAGTCCATTATCCACGCCGCCGTTCATTTGGTCGATGGGGGATCTATGCTGCACATGGGCCTGCCTGATATGCGCCATGCGATTTCCTATGCGCTGCGCCGTGGAGAGCGGCGCGATATTGGCCTTGGGCATGCGTCATTGATTGAACTTGGAGATTTAAATTTCTTTGCCCCTGATGTGCAAAAATATCCTGCGATCCCATTAGCTTATGCGGTGATGGAGCAAGGCGGCCATTGCGGTGCCGTGTTCAATGCCGCGAAAGAAGTGGCTTTGGATGCTTTTATAGCAAAAGAAATTCCATTTTTAACGATGTCAGAGGTTGTGGCCCAGACATTAGAGATTATGTCGAGACAAGCTGAGATCACAAATGACATTTTGGATGTCAAAAGTGTTTTAGAAGTGAATGACCGTGCGCGCCAAACGGCGCAACGGGTGATCGCATCTGGAGCACTATGCATAGATTAAATCGGAGAGCACATGTCGCTATTACCTGAATTCGGATCAACGATTTTCACTATATTTGCCTTTGTGATGGCGTTGTCTATCATCGTCGGCATCCATGAGTATGGGCATTACATCGTCGGTCGCTGGTGCGGGATTAAAGCAGATGTTTTCTCATTAGGTTTTGGGCCTGTGATTTTTGCGCGAATGGATCGCCGCGGCACGCGGTGGCAAATTGCGGCTATTCCCTTGGGTGGCTATGTGAAATTCGCCGGTGATAGCAACGCCGCCTCTGGCCCGATGCCCGAGGACAGTGAGTTGCCCCAAGGGGTGAGTGCGCGCCAAACCATGCTGGGCGCTCCGATTTGGGCGCGCAGTTTGACCGTCGCGGCGGGGCCTGTGTTTAATTTTATCCTGTCTATTCTTGTGTTTGCCATGATCATCATGTGGTCTGGTGTGCCTAGTCGCCCCGTCGTGGTCAAAGAGACGGTTAGCTTGCCTGAAACAATTACCCTTGGGGCCGGTGACAAAATCCTTGAAATCATGGGGCAAGATGCAACCGTGGAGTGGCCGCTCGACATCGAATTCCCCAAAGATACGCGCATTGTGCCCTATACAGTTGAGCGCTCTGGCGAGCGGATGACAGTCGATGGGCCTAATCCATTGCTGCCTGTCGTCTCGGCTGTGATACCGCGGACGGCGGCGTCGGATGCGCGGGTTCAAAAGGGGGACGTTATTTTACAGCTTGGGGGGCAAGATGTTTATGACTTTCAATCCCTCAAGGATGTTGTTGAAAGCTCACAAGGCACGCCCCAAGAATTGGTGCTCTGGCGTGATGATGCGGAATTGGCCGTCACGCTTGTCCCAAAGAAGATTGACACTCCAGATGAAAATGGAAACTTCATCACGCATTGGCGCATTGGGATTGTCAGTGGTTCTGCTTTAACCCCTGATACGCAATTCGCCCCTCTGGGCCAGTCCCTGTCTCGTGGGGTTGAGCAGACGTGGTATATTGTAAACTCTTCCGTCTCGGGGCTGATTTCGATGATTTTCGGGGAAATCAGTACGTGCAACATCTCTGGGCCGATTGGAATTGCCGAAACGTCCGGCGTTGCAGCACGCGCTGGTCTGCAA
>JBDNBY010000149.1:0-3054 GCA_039767595.1 Paracoccaceae bacterium
CGTCGGTCTCTGAAAAAATGCGTGTCAAAGTCGAACGGGCTGCACAGCAGCTCGGCTATAGCCCCAATGCTCTGGCCTCGTCACTGACAACGGGGCGCACAAAGCTGATCGGTCTAGTGTCTGACAACTTCCACAACCCGATCTTTCTGGAGGTGTTTGACCAGTTCACGCGTATTTTACAAGAGAGCGGCCTCAGGCCGTTAATCGTTAATTTGACCGACGAAACCGACCCATCAAATTCGGTGCGGATGTTGCGGCAATATTCTGTGGATGCGGTGATCGTTGCGTCCTCCACGTTGCCCCCCAGTTTCGCCAAGGCGTTTCACGAGGCGGGCGTGCCCGTTGTTCATACCTTTGGCCGGTTTGCGCCAACGCCCGAGGTGCATGTCGTTGGCATTGATAATGTGGAATGCGGACGCATGGCCGCCCGAGAGCTCGTGGCCCGTGGCTATCGCCGCATTGGATATTTAGGCGGGCCGACCACCGCCACATCGGCCCAAGACCGCCATGCCGGATTTACCCAAGAGTTGCAGCAGCATCCACATATCGAAACCACCATCACCTATGCAACGCGCTATTCCTTTGAGGCGGGGCGCGCGGCCATGCTCGAGGCTCTGGGCGACCAACGGGCCGAGGCCTATTTTTGCGGGGATGACGTTTTGTCCATCGGGGCCATTTCGGCCCTACGGGATCACGGCCTCACCCCTGGGGTGGATGTGGGGATCATTGGGCTCAATGATATGAAAATGGCACGCTGGGAATTGGTCGATTTGACCACGATTGCCCAACCGATCAATGAGATTATCACAGCCTCGGTCGGCCTCGTTCAATCGATGTTGGACACGCCCGATCACCTACCGCAGGCGCGTATTTTCCCGTGCCGCGTGGTGGAGCGCAGCACACTGCGCCCCAGACCATAATCACTGAAACATCGGCGGACGGGCATCGCGCCATGTGCCATTATCTTTGGCCGAGGCCACAGCCGCGCTGACCGCCGCCATTGAGCGCACCCCATCTTCGGCATTGGGAAGGGCGGGGCGGAGCGCGCCAGCGATCGCATCGGCCAAATCACAATAGATATTCGCGACTGCCAAGGGGAACCCTTCGGGATGGGCAATTGCCACCCGCGACAGGCGCGTCGCATCCTCGCAGAGGCCGCCCTCGCCTTTTTCAATGATCTGCGTGCGGCCGCCCACTGGCGTATAAATCAATTGATTGGGCTGCTCAGAGGCCCAGCGCAGGCCACCCGTTTCGCCAAAGATTTGAATATCAAAGCCATGCTGCCGCCCGATGGCTACAGACGAGGTCCACAGACGCCCAACTGTGCCTTTGGACATCCGGAAATTCACCATCGCATCATCCTCAAGCACACGGCTTGAAATGGTTGAGGCGAAATCAGCTGATAGATCCGTCACGGTATCATTGCAAATAAAGCCTGCCATATGCATCGCATGGATGCCACAATCCGCAAATTGACCAGAGATCCCCGCCATCGCCGGATCGTAGCGCCAGCGCACGCGCGGGTTATCGGCATCGGTGGCATCACCATGATGCCCATGGCTGAAATTCGTCACAACGAGGCGGATCGAACCCAACTCGCCATTGGCAACCATGGCGCGCGCTTGGCGAACCATGGGATAGGCCGAATAGCAGTAATTCACGGCACATAGTTTACCGCTACGCGCGGCAATGCGCACAATCTCTTCGCCCTCTTCGACGGTCATCGTCATTGGCTTTTCGCACAAGACATTAAAACCCGCCTCAAGAAAGGCTTTGGTGATCTCAAAATGCGTGGCATTGGGTGTCGCCACCGTCACGAGATCAATCCGGTCGTCGCGGTCACGCTCGCCGGCCAGCATCTCTTGCCAATCGCCATAGGCGCGCTCAGGCGCGACCCCAAGGCTTTGGGCATAGGCGCGGCCCACATCCGGGCGGTGATCCAAGGCCCCCGCCGTGAAGTCAAACCGGCCATCAGCCTGTGCACCCAAGCGGTGCGCAGGGCCAATTTGACTCCCCTCACCGCCGCCAATCATACCCCATTTGAGTTTGGTCATACTATCCTCTTACCTTACACGGATGTCTTTGATCACAGATGTTTAGCGCGCTAGCTGACGGACATCCATCGTTTTTCTTGCGCCGAGGCCAACGCGGCATAGACCACTTTGGACACGTCCAGCCCATCTTGAAACGTCGGCCAGACAGGTTGGCCTGTTTCAATGGCCTGCAAAAAATCGCGCGCCTCGATGATAATCTGATCTTGGTAGCCCGTTCCATGACCTGGCCCTTGGCAGAACGGCTCATAATCCGGATGGGCGGGCCCTGTGAGCACTTTGCGAAATCCGCGGATCTCTTCGGGGTCGTCCATTTTATAGATCCAAATCGCATTTTGATCCTCTTGATCGAAACGGATCGCACCTTTGGTCCCTGTGATTTCATAGGCATAGCCCATTTTGCGCCCCGTGGCGACACGGCTAAAGTACATATGCCCCATCACACCACTGTCAAAGCGGCACATCATCTGAGCATGATCGTCATTGGTGACTTGGCCGCCTTCGCGATCTCGAATGACCGTTTCCACATCGCCCATCACCTCAGTGATCGGACCAATCAAGGCAAGGGCCGCGTTGATCATATGCGGGGCCAAATCCCCCATCGTGCCATTCGCCTGCCCCACAGCGCGCCAAGTAAAGGGCGACTTGGGATCGGCATAAAAATCTTCGGTATGTTCCCCGCGGAACCACGTGACATCGCCAATTGCTCCATCTGCGATCAATTTGCGCGCAAACTGACTGGCGGGGGTACGGATATAGTTAAAGCCGATCATGTTAGACACGCCCGCGTCTTGCGCCGCTTGGGTCATCGCAATTGCATCCTCGAGAGACCCGCCCAACGGCTTTTCACAAAACACAGGCTTGCCCAAGGCACAGGCGGCCTCGACAATCTCGCGGTGATAGCTCGGGGGCAATGCAATGACGATCGCCTCAACTTTGGGATCATTGACCAAGGCCCGCCAATCGGCCGTGGCGCGGGCAAAGCCATAGGCGGTGCGATACC
>JBDNBY010000150.1:0-3120 GCA_039767595.1 Paracoccaceae bacterium
CGCGCCACAGCTGCGGCCTGCGCTGCGGCACTCGATACAGCTGGATTTACTGTCAGCACGTTAGAGGCCGCGCCCACCTTGGCCCAAGATTTGATCGCCCTATCGCCCGACGTCGTGTTCAATGCGATGCATGGGCATTACGGCGAGGATGGCTGTGTGCAAGGCGTTCTTGAATGGCTGGGCCTGCCCTATACCCATAGCGGCGTGTTGGCCTCGGCCTTGGCCATGGATAAGACCCGCTCAAAGGACGTCTATGCCCGCGTCGGTATTCCGATTGTGCCGTCTGTGTTGATCAGCGTAGAGGATCTGGTGGGTGGGCATCCGATGACGCCCCCATATGTCGTGAAGCCAAATGCCGATGGCTCTTCTGTTGGGATTTATTTTGTCCATGGTGAGGGCGATAGACTGCCCAATGATGTAGCCTCGCGCGGGCAACTTATGATGGCCGAGCAATATATTTCAGGGCGCGAATTGACAGTGACTGTGATGGGGGATCGCCCACTAGGCGTGACCGAGATCACGACCCAAGGCTGGTATGATTACGCCGCAAAATACGAGGCGGGCGGATCGCAGCATGTGATCCCCGCGGATATTCCGCAGCAGATTGAAGATTTGGCAAAATCCTACGCAGTGTTGGCGCATGAGGCACTTGGCTGTCGCGGGGTGAGCCGGAGCGATTTTCGTTGGGACGAGACGCGCGGGGCCGATGGGCTTTTTATCCTCGAGACGAATACACAGCCGGGCATGACCGCAACTTCGCTGGCCCCAGAGCAGGCACAGCATTGCGGCATTTCCTTTGGTGAGCTGTGCACATGGATTGTGGAGGATGCTTCATGTCGCAGATGAGAAACCCGCAGCATCCCAAAATAATGGTCAAAGCGCTCTCTGCGCGGTGGCGCCGGCATATGTTGGTCGCGGATACGCGGCAAAAAGTGATCAAACTGAGTGCTATATCCGTGCTCTTTTTGGGAGGGGCGATTGCCATTGCGCAGCCCGAGCTGTGGCGGCAATTGGGTGATGTGAAAAATGACGTCGTGGCCCAAATTAAGGCCCGCCCAGAGTTGATGATCCATGGTATGGACGTGTCAGGCGGCTCTGATGATTTGGCAGCGGAACTCGTGCGCGATCTAAATTTAGACTTTCCCATCAGCCGCTTGGATGTTGATCTTGATGTCGTGGCTGCGCAAGTCAAGGGCTATAGCGCTGTGCATGATGTGGCAGTTCAAATCACGCCCAAAGGCGTGCTACAGGTCATTTTGGCCGAGCGCGTTCCTGCCTTTGTCTGGCTTGCGCGTGATGGTTTTTTGATTGTTGACCAAGAGGGCGAGGTCCTTGGCACTGTTGGCTCACGCCATGATATGCCGCATTTGCCCCTGTTGATTGACGACGGCGCACCAAGCGCAGTGTTTGAGGCGCAAATGATCTTGGATCGTTTGGCGCATATCGGCTCTGACGTCACAGGTTTGCGCCGCATTGGCGAGCGGCGCTGGAATGTTTTGTTGTCGCACGGCCGGCAAGTTTATCTGCCGGCAGACGACCCAGAGACGGCCGTCGATACATTCGTTAACATGACGCAAAGCGATGACCTGCTTTCGCGTGATTTTGCACATTTAGATTTGCGATTGGCGCATCGTCCGACGATCCGCGCGCGCAACTTTGAAGGTGAGCAATTGGTACATGGTCAGGCACAGGTGGAGTAGACTGAGATGACACTCGAATTTCAGGATCAGCGGGCGCGCAAAATAGCCTTTAAGACGGCGCAACAGCGCGGCGCGATTGCCGTCATTGAACTGGGGACGTTCAAAGTCACCTGTCATATCTTGCGCTTGTTCTCTCGGCACAGCCATCAAATCAAAGAAGGCGTCGAAGCGAGATTGCAGCGTGCTTCCTACACTGTGCTGGGCAGCGGAACGCATATGTCGCTGGGTATTCAAATGGGCGAAATTACCGATGCCCGCGAGGCCGAGCGCGCGATCAGCTGCGCCGTGGATAAGGCGCAAAAAGTGGCGCAAATCTCTGTGCAAGAGGCGGTGATTTGTACCTCTGGCGCCGATGTCCAAAGTGCCTCTGGTCGCGGTGAGATTGATTTAGATGAACATGAAATCACGCAAACGGATGTCGCGCGTTTGATGGCTGCCGTTGAGTTGCCGCCCCTGCCAGAGGGGCGCACCACGATTTTGGCGCAGCCTGTGATCTATGGTCTGGATCATCACCGCGAATTGCAAAATCCTGTCGGTCTCACAGGGCGCCATCTGAGTGTTGACGTCCATGTCCTGCATGGCGATAGCCGTGCGATAGAGGGGGCTTGTAATGTTGTGCGGCATTGCGGTCTCAAAGTTGCAGGCATTTTGCCCAGCTCCTACACCTCTGGTCTGTCGTGCTTGCACGAAGAAGAGATGGAGCATGGCGTCGTTTGTGTGGACGTCGGGGCAGGCACCACGAGCGTGTCTATTTTCTACAAAGGGCATTTGGTTTACGCCGGCACTGAGCCTGTGGGTGGAAATAACATTCGCGATGATATCGCAGATGCCTTTGGGATTTCGCGCCGCGATGCAGATCAACTCAAAGTGCGCCATGGCGGCGTCTATTCAACGGGTGCAGATGGCGCCGACAAGATCCGCATTAATCGTTTGGACGGCGATCTGGGCAATGCGACGATTTCGCGGCACGAGTTGATTTTTGCCATGCAGCCGCGGGTTTTGCAGATTTTTGAGCATGCCCGCCTTCATTTGCAACATGCCGGATACGACCAATTGCCGAGCCAAAAAATTGTTCTGACAGGTGGTGTCAGCCAATTGACTGGCGCAGAAGAGGCGGCGCGCTCTTTGCTGGGGGATAACGTGCGGATTGGGCGCCCTGTTTGCATTCGAAATGCCGCACGCGATTACGAAGTGCCCACAGGTTCGGCGGCTTTGGGGGCCTGTTTGGCCGTTGGTAACCCCCAAGATGATATTTGGGATTTCGAATTGCCTGCGGATCATGATCAAAAGACGCTGTTCCGCCGCGCAGTTGGTTGGTTCAAAGAGTCTTGGTGATCCAGAATATAGAAAATGACCATCTATTGCGTGTTGCGCCCAGTGTGTGCTACTATATGTGGTAATAGTGTTGCGCTTTGAGTGA
>JBDNBY010000151.1:0-5460 GCA_039767595.1 Paracoccaceae bacterium
CCAAAGTTGGCTATTTAATGCGCACGACCGCGGTCTATGGATCCGGAAAATTTGGCGCATCAGATCGCGAACAAATCGCTGCACGCCCCGAATTCACTGCGCCGTTTCAAGTCGAAATGCTCACTGTCTATTTGATCCGGTGGTTCGTCCGCGATTTGATCAACGCCATGGCCAAAGCCAGCCATGAACAGGCGATCCCCTTGGATCCGCAGATTGCGCAGTCCCTCGGGATTGGCAATTCAACGGGCCTCGGCATGGCGCCGTTTTTGATCAATCACCCCATTTTACTGCACAAATGGATCGCTGCGCGCGAAGAGGCCATCTCGCGCGTGCGTCTGATCGAACAGGCCAACGAGGGCGAGATCGCCGCCCTCAACCGCGCCTTTGTCGGGGCCAAAACCCTGTGCGCCACATGGGCGTCGGATCACCCAATTCAGCAAGAGAAATGCGCCGCACTGCGCGCGGATCTGCTGAAAATTGAGCAGTACCTTCACGAACACCTCATGCCCAATCGGCCATGGGATCACATGATGATCTGGGCCGAACATGCGCTGAGTATCGAGGGGCAAGAATGCCTTGCCTCCCTTTTGCTTGAGCCTTACGGGCCGTTGGTCGACGACTTAACCACGCAGATGCACACCGCCCCAGAATTTCGGCCCATCGACGGTGCCATGCTGTGCGAAGAGGTGTTGGACCTTGCGCAGCAACGGTTCGACTGGGCCTTTGAAGTGGATTGGACATCGCGCGCCGAGACCTCGCGCGCATGGTATATCTCTGAGGAAAAACTCGAACCGCGCTTGGGCGAGCGATATGACGAGCCGATCACCCCTTATGAGCAGCCCTTGGCCCCCGCCCGCGACGTCGCGCATATGTGCATGGCGCTCAAGGCCTATGATCCCAAGGCCCGCGTCGGGCAATTTGCCCAAGACTATCCCGAGCATCGCCACATGATCCGCCGCCTTCAAAGCTGTGCTGGGCATGAATATGCGGAAATTCATGACAATACCATTGGGGCAGATCTCTTACCGATTGATATGCTGCGCGCCAAGTTGTCGTTTTTTGGAGCGACGAAATTTGACCCGCGCTCGGATCGTTGGCTGCGTATTACGATGTTCGCAGGCGCGCCCTATCCTTCTGATTTACATGAGGAAAATTCTGACCTATGGGTGTACCCGTCGGGGGCGGCATGAGCTATTCCCTCTCGGAGGCAACGGCGCTGTGCCTCAAGGCGGCGCGCGGTTCTGGCATGACATGGGGCTATGCACAAGAGGCCGCCTATGCCGCGATTTGGCTCGAAGAGCGCGGCTGCGCGGGGATCGATGCGCTGTGTACCTTGCTGCACACCCGAGGCCGTCACAATAGCCAATCTGGTGCCCTGTTGGCCGACAGTGGCCCCATCGCGTTAGGCTGTAAACTAACTGATTTAGCGCCAGATTTATGGTTCAATGACACGTATGACGGGGTGATCGCCCCTCTTTTGATGCTGCCGTACATTCATCAATACGCCGCCCTTAAATCGCTCTGCATCCACGTGCAATCCACCGAGTGGCAAGCGTGGAGCGATGGCCAAGATTTCCATGTCACGGGCACGCCCCCCCATCAGATGCAACAGCTGACCCTCAGCCGTGTTGCGCAACCTGCCCCAAAATCGCCCCCACTGCGCACGCGCGTCGATCTAACGCAACAGCACTTGGATGACCTCAATAGCTATGCCCACCGCACCTATGCCCCCGCGACCGAGGCCTCGCGCCTTGCCGGCGCCGGTGCAGGGTTAAACGATAATGACTGACCATTTCAGGAGAGACAGATGAGCGACACCGCCCTTATGAGCCTTCGCGAGATTGAAACCTTGGCCTATGATGCCCTTAAGGCCGTCGGCACCGATGACACGGCCGCCCGCGCCATGGCCACAGCCACTGCCGCAACCGAGGCCGATGGCGTCGCCTCGCATGGGTTGGCCTATATCCCAATTTATGCCGAGCATGTGACCTGCGGCAAAGTCAACGGCGCGGCCAAACCGATTGTGACACGTCCAAAACCCGCGTTTATTCAAGTGGATGCGCAAAATGGCTTTGCCCATACCGCGATCGACGCCGGCTTTGACCCGCTGTTCGAGGCGGCGCGCGAAAACGGCATCGCCGTCCTCGCCATTGACCAAAGCTATAACTGCGGCGTTCTGGGATATCACACCTATCGCATGGCCAAAGCGGGCTTGATTGGCATTGGATTCACCAACGCGCCCGCCTCGATCGCGCCGTCTGGCGGGCGCACGCCCGTTGTCGGGACCAACCCATTTTCAATTGCCGTGCCCGCAGACAGCTCTGGCCAAGCCGAGCCCGCCATTTTGATCGATCAAAGCGCCAGTGCAATCGCCAAAAGCGAAATCATGAAACATGCCCGCGAGGACAAGCCGATCCCCGTCGGTTGGGCCTTGGACGCAGATGGACACCCGACAATAGACCCGCATCGCGCACTCAAAGGCTCGATGATGCCCTCGGGCGGCTACAAAGGCGTGGGCGTTGCGATCCTTGTCGAAGTGCTGGCAGCGGCGCTATCGGGTGGCAACTTAGGCACGCAAGCCTCACCCTTTTCTGGCCCTGTAGGCGGCCCGCCGGCCACGGGACAAGTCTTTATCGCGATTGATCCCAGCACGGGCCGCGACGGATTTGAAGGGCGCATCGCCACTTTGGTCGCCTCGATCACGGATCAAGAGGGTGCGCATTTACCTGGCCAAGGGCGCGCCGGCAAACGCGCCGTCGCAGATCAAGGGATCAATGTGTCAAATGCCACAATCGCAAAAATTCAGGCCATCATCACCGGCTAACCGTAGGATATAACGTTGAGGGGCACGGTTTGTGCCCCTTGCGGTCCACTAGAATTGATGCAGCAGTTCACCGCCCCGCGTGACGAGCATTTTCATATTCGCCACCTCGGCATAGGTATATCCAAATTCCGCATCAAACTGGCCAAGGGCGTTGCCGTAAAAATCGGTAACGACAAAGGGGCATGTCGCTTGGCCACATGGGCCCATTTGCATCACATACGCCTCAGCATTCGGAACAAACCCAATCGCGGCAAATTGCGGCTCAACTGCAATGCCATTGCGCGCGGCATAATCTTGATAGAGGGCCGTCGCTTTGGGGTCCGCTTGATATTCGTCTAGGCCAGTGTATTGCGAGGCGCGCGCAGCATCGACATATCGAAATGACATTTGATATGCGCCGTTTTCATATGCCATCACATCAACGGTGTTGATAAATGCAGAGCGATCACGCTCGCCTTGTTCGTTGATAAAGGAACACACATCATAGCTGACAACCGCAACGAAATCACCTTGCATCATAACGTATTGTGCATCTGGATCGATCTGTTCGCGCACCGCCGTGCCATACCAAGCCCGTGCCTCTTTGGTTGTGGTGATAGAATCGCGCATGTCCATGGCATCTAAGCGCCCTTTGGCATGCACCCAATAGCGATCTTGTTGTAAAAACGCTGCAGGATCCGACAAAGGCGCGCCCCGGCTATTTAATCGATCCTCCGCGGTCACATGTTGACGCAGGTAGGACGTCTCGCAGGCCGACGCCGCGGTTGCCATCCCCAACGAGATTGTCAAAGCTGAGAAAATTGTCGAAAGTTTCATAAACCATCCTCCATGTGCACATCTATGATGTCACTCGATCTAGACCCGTTTGTGCAAACGTAAACGTTTTGGGCAAAACATCCCCTGTCGGACATGGATCTTGTATATCCCGAGGCTCAGGGGATCACCCCTGCACAGCGTGATCCTCTAAAATCATCGCTGCCGCCTTTTCCCCGATCATGATCGCGGGCGCATTGGTGTTGCCCGACACGATTTCAGGCATAATAGAACAATCTGCAATGCGCAGCCCTGATATCCCATGAACGCGCAGCCGTGGGTCCACGACGGCATCTGGGCCAGTGCCCATTTTACAAGTGCCCGTGGGGTGGTAAATCGTTGTGGAATTGTTGCGCGCCCACTCGAGCGTGCCGGCGTCATCATTGAGGTCGAGGCTGGCATCGGGGCGAAACTCTTGGGATATTTTATCCTTGAGCGGCGCATAGGTGGCGATCCGGCGTGCGATTTTGATCCCTTCGACA
Organism: Paracoccaceae bacterium; assembly: GCA_039767595.1. Classification (GTDB taxonomy): domain Bacteria; phylum Pseudomonadota; class Alphaproteobacteria; order Rhodobacterales; family Rhodobacteraceae; genus JBDNBY01. The sequence continues at coordinate 4,120 of JBDNBY010000151.1, forward strand.
ATGGTGTGGCAATCGGTTTGGGTCGCGAGGTAATTAGGATGGATCGTTGGATACTGCCCTGCCTCGGCACTGTTTAGGCGGATCTCGCCGCGGCTTTCGGGGCGCAACTGGCAAACGGACATTGTAAAGGCCGAAAAGGGATGCACGCCCTCGCCGGGACTATCAGCCGACCATGGTTGAACGTGAAATTGAATGTCTGGCGTATCCACATGCGGCCCTGTGCGCATAAATCCCGTGGCCAAACTGGCGGCCATCGCCATTGGCCCAGATCGGGTCGCCGCGTATTGCACGGCGATCTTTGCCTTGTGAACAAGATTGCGCACTTCGTCATTTAGGGTCGCTTCGTTGCATTTGAAGACCAAGCGCGCCTGCAGGTGATCTTGGAGGTTTTTCCCCACCGAGGTCAGATCGCGGCGCACCTCAATCCCATGCGCTTTGAGCTGCGCGGCTTCCCCAAGGCCCGAGAGCATCATCAGATGCGGTGATCCAATCGCGCCCGAGGATAAAATCACTTCGCGATGCGCGCTGACATGAAGAGATTGGCCTGAGCGGTCGATATACCGAATACCTGTGGCACGCGTTCCGTCAAAGGTGATCTCTTGGGCCTGCGCCCGTGTGATGATCGTCAAGTTTTTGCGCCCGCGCGCCGGCTTTAGAAACGCTGCCGCCGATGAGCAGCGCCGCCCATTGCGCGCGGTCAGTTGGAAATAGCCAACGCCTTCTTGCGTGGCGCCGTTGTAATCGGGATTAAATGGATAGCCGGCGGCCTGCGCCGCCTCGACCCATGCATCACAAATCGGCCGACTTAGCCGCATATCCGACACCGCCAGCGGCCCGCCTGCGCCATGATGGTCATCTGCACCGCGCTCTTGATCTTCGGAGCGTTTGAACAAGGGCAAGACATCCTCCCATGACCAGCCTGTGTTGCCCATTTGTGCCCAGCGATCATAATCCTGCGCCTGCCCCCGAACATAGAGCAATCCATTGAGCGAAGACGATCCCCCCAGCACCTTGCCACGCGGCCATGCCAGACGGCGACCATTGAGGCCCGGGTCCGGCTCTGTCTCATAGCACCAATCGACAGAGGGGTTGTGCATCGTTTTGAAATAGCCAACAGGAATATGGATCCAAGGGTTCCAATCACGCCCGCCCGCCTCGAGCAAAATCACAGAGTTTTTGGGATCTTGTGACAAACGATTGGCCAAAACACATCCCGCCGACCCTCCGCCAACGATGACATAATCTGCAGCACGGTGTGACATGTGATATCCCTCAACTTCGCTTCGTTAAAGGTGAGGTTAAGAGAAAGGTGATTGCAATTTCAATTCATAAATGAGACTA
>JBDNBY010000152.1:0-12367 GCA_039767595.1 Paracoccaceae bacterium
CCATGAAACCAGCGCTGCGGCGCTTGGTTGGGCGCTCTATCTCGCGACCCTTGATCCCGAGTGGCAGGATCAATTGGCGCAAGACGCGCAACATCTAGAGGCGGGACGCTCGCCCAAAGCCCTGCAGATCACCGCGCATTTCAAAGAGACCTTGCGCCTTTATCCCCCTGTGCCGATGATGGTGCGTACGGTGCAAGCCCCGCAAATTTTTCGTAAAAGGTCGGTCAATGTGGGGGCGCAAATTGTGATCAGCCCATGGCATCTCCATCGTCATGATCGCATTTGGAAAGATCCGCATCACTTTGATCCCAAACGGTTTTTGACGCCCGAGACAAAAGAGGCGCAGCGCAAAGCCTATGTCCTATTTTCAAAAGGGCCGCGCGTGTGCCCCGGGGCTCATTTTGCAATGACCGAAGGGGTTGTTATGCTTGCCGGCGTTTTGAAAGCCTATCGCGTCACTGCCGTGGGGGATCCGCCGATCCCCATGGCGCATCTCACAGTGCGCAGCCGCGATGGGATTTATTTAACATTTGAGCCGCGATAGCGCGTTATTTCAGGGGGCGAATGCCCAGTTGCGTGATGCGGTTGCCGTCTCGTTCTAACACTTGGAAGCGCATTCCATGGAAGACGAAAATCTGCCCTTCGCTTGGGATCGCTTGCGCTTCGTGGATGACGAGGCCGGCCATGGTATTGGCAAGATCGTCGGGCAAAGTCCACTCCATCGCGCGGTTCACATCACGGATTGTCATGGCCCCATCGATTTTTATCGTGCCATCGGGATCCGCATTAAGGGGCTTGGGCAGGTCGGGATCAAATTCATCGGTGATTTCGCCGACGATTTCCTCGAGGATATCCTCGAGAGTGATCAGCCCTTGTAAGGCGCCATATTCATCAACAACCAAGGCAAAATGCGCCCGTCGTTTGAGGAATTCGCGCATTTGATCATCCAGCATCGTCGTATCTGGGATGAAATAGGCGGGCTTGATCACGTCGTTGATGTCAAAGTGATCTAGGCTTGTGGCTGACATGTCGGCCTCTTCCCAAGTGCGGTGAATGTGGCGCAGCAAGTCCTTGGCATGGATGACGCCAATGATGTTTTCTGCGTTGCCTTGGAACACAGGCATCCGGGTGTGATTGCTATTGAGGCATTGGCGCAGCACGGTTTCGGGTGTGTCCTGCGCGTTGATCATCTCAATATTCGAGCGGTGAAGCATAATTTCCTCGACCGTGCGTTCGCTCAAATCCAAGGCGCCCATGATCCGATCGCGATCTTCTTTTTCAACGATGCCTTCGGAATGACCAAGAGAGAGGGCGCCAGCGATTTCCTCTTTGAAGGCAAGGATATGGGCATCTGGATTTGTATCCACGCCAAACATCCGCAACAAAAGCCGCACAAAGGCCCGCACGGCCCCCACAATCGGGGCAAAGATCAAAATGATCAATTTGATTGGCGCCGACACTCGGGCAGCGGCCGTCTCGGCATTGGTGATGGCGTAGGTTTTTGGTAAAACTTCGGCAAAGATCAAAACCAAAAAGGTCATCACAAGCGTCGCCAAGGCCACGCCGCTTTCGCCAAAGAGGCGGGTAAAGAGGGCGGTGGCCAGTGAGGTCGCCAAGATGTTGACCATGTTATTGCCCAATAGAACTGAGCCGATCAACCGTTCGCTATCTTCTGTAATATCAAGGGCGCGCTGTGCGTTGCGACTGCCTTTATCGGCCATCGTGCGTAGTTTACCGCGCGAGGCCGCCGTGAGGGCCGTTTCAGATCCAGAAAAGAATGCAGAGAGCACAACAAGACACGCAATCGCGCCTGCTGATATCATAAATGCTGTGTCCATGGATGCCGTGTCCTCGTGTAGTATCGTGTTGTCTTATGTGTGCGCGAGCGGATGATGTTTAAAGACAAGCTCGCGCAAATGTTCGTCTAACACTTTGGTGTAGATTTCCGTTGTCGCAATATCTGCATGACCCAGCATCATTTGTATAGCACGTAAATCCGCGCCGCCGGCCAATAAATGCGTAGCAAAGGAATGACGAAGAGCGTGCGGGCTGACCGCATCGGGATCAAGCCCTGCGGCCAGAGCGAGCTTTTTTAAAAACAAAAAGACAGATTGCCGTGTTATGTGGCCCTGCTTGGCGGATGAGGGAAAAAAGAATTTCTGATCGCTTTGCGCGGGATGGGCGATGGCGACCCATGCGCGGATCGCCTGTTGCGCGGGTTCGGACAAGGGGACCAGTCGATCTTTGCCGCCCTTACCGCGCACCATGATCATATCTGGATGCGCCTTGAGTGCCGACAGGGGCAAGGTGACCAGCTCACTGATCCGCATGCCTGTGGCGTAAAGCAGATGCAGCACAGTTAAGTTTCGTAGCTGCTCCCGCTCGCTGCGGCCTAATGTGCGGGCGGTCTCAAAAAGTCTTTCAACCTCTTCGATGCGCAGCGCTTTGGGCGTCGAGGGCTTTTGGCGCACAGCCTTGATTTTGAGGCTGGGGTTGTGATCAAGGATGCCCTCGTCAAAGACAAAGCGATAGAATTGCTTGATCGCAGACAGGCGCCGCGCCTGCGTACTGGCCGCGAGGCCTTGAGCGTCAAGGCCTTTGATATAGGCCATGATATCGTCGCGCTCTGCGGTCATGAGCCCAAAGGATCGCGTACTCAAATAGGCGGTGTAATCCTTCAGATCGCGCGCATATGCCTCGAGTGTATTGCGGCTGCTACCCAGTTCTGCGGCACAGGCATCTAAGAAGTGACTAACGTGGTGCAAATCAGATAGGGCCATTTAGCGCGCGTCCAATATCGTCAGCTGCGCGGCAATGCGCGATGCATGATCCGAGAGGCCCATGGCCCGGAGCTGTCTGAGGCTTTGGTTAAGTGCGTAAATGTCACCATTTTCCCCGTTGGACAATTGAATGAGCGCTTGGGCAATTTCTGGACCTGTTGCAGCTTGGGGTAAGACTGGGGTGCTCAGGGCGTGCCAAATGGCTGCGGCCAGTGGATCAGATGCCTGAAAGGGGGCTGCGGCTTGGATATTTTGCGCGAGAACGGCAACGGCAAAGGCAAGGCGCGGCTGTTGCGTCGAGGGGATGGCCGCGCGATCAACCGTTTGAGGGTGGGCCAAAAGCATCAATTCGATCCATAACGGATCGCGCGCAATACGTGCGTCGCGGCTCAAATCCAAAGCGTAGGCGACTTCAGCAAGTAACAGCCGATCGCCCGTGCGTGCAAATATCGCATGCGCATCGTGCAGAGCGTCGACGCGATTGCCGCCGATCGCGGCGTCTAAGCGTTGCACCGCAGCCGCCCGATCCCAAACGCCGCCCGATGCCGATGGTTTGCGCGCTGTGTAGTGTTGTAACAAAGCGTTGCCGCTGACCACACCTGCATGGGCCAGTTTTTCGGCCGCCTCAATCTGAAGCTTCCAGCCTGTGCGACCATTGAGATATGGCCATTGATACGGTGTCGGTGCATCCGCAAGAAATGGCGTGGCGCCAAGGCTTGCGACCAATTGAAAACGAATAGGTGTGAGTTGATCAATGCCAAGCGTGGGCGCAGGCGCGGTATCGGCGTATTCGGGATCCATGAATTGCCACATCAATTCAAGATCCACATCAGACAAGAGATCAAGCGCCTCAGAGGTGATTAAGAGCAGCTCGGCCTCGTGCCAATTTTTCGTCACAGCGTGACAATAGATTTCAACCAATCGATCCTCTTCGTGCCCTAAGGCATCGGCCGTGATCGCCGCCGTACACTCGCGTGGTGCGGGGCCGCGGATCAATGCAATGTCAAGCGCGAGCCGGATCAATCGGTCATCGTTGTATTCGGACGCCAATGATATCAGAGCGGCCGCCGCCTCGAGTGCCCCCAGATCCACCAACTTCTCAATGCGCGCGATGAACAGAGGGACTGTATCGAACACTCGATCGGCGTCATTTTCCGCCATCAATAGAGCCGCGAGTAACAGATTTGCCTCTTTCGACTTCAGCTTTGGAACACGTGGCAGAATTCTCGCCGCGTGCGCAATCTGTGTGGAGGGCCACAAATCAGAGGGCAATCGTGCCGTTTGTGCGGTGATGAGACCCGCGGCGTTAATGTTATAATCCGTCAGTGCGCCTGTCGTGACCGCGATCGGCAAGGCAAAGCCACTCTTTGCCCCAAGTGCGCCGCTCTCTTCGTCCTCATTTGCGATCTGACGTGTCGGGGGTTCTATAAGCCAATCGATGGCGGCCAGCGGTTCTGCGGATTGGGCGGCGCTCGCCCAAAATATTGCGAGGCCAACGCCCAATTGAAGCCAAGCGGTGCGGGGCCGATTCAAACTCATTGGGTGAATGTCACCGTCAGAATTTGCGCAGTTTGCTCTGGCGCCATAGTATAGCCAAAGTAAGGGCCAATATAGGAAAACCCGACAAGCCCGATAAAGCCTGCAACACTGAGAAAAACAAATATCTTGAAGATGGTTTTCATCATTGACCTATATTTTTGTCCCTTTTCCTAACATAGAAAACTTTGGACGTCTTGTCATTGGTTTTAAAATAATGGCATGACATTGATATGAAAATAGCATTAAAGAATACGATCGTCATGGTTGGCATGATGGGCGCCGGTAAAACGGCCATTGGGCGCAGCTTGGCCCAAAAACTGGGCGTGCCATTTTTGGATTGTGACGAAGAAATTGTCACCGCGGCCAATATGGAAATTCCCGAGATATTCTCAAAATTTGGCGAAACGTTTTTCCGCGACAAAGAAAGCCGCGTTCTGGGGCGTTTATTAGAGCGGGCGCCGTGCATCGTCTCGACCGGAGGCGGGGCGTTTATTCAGCCACAAAACCGCGATTTGATTGCGCACAGCGCGACGTCAGTATGGCTCAAGGCGGATATTGATTTGCTCTGGTCACGTGTTCAAGGGCGCAGCACGCGGCCACTGCTCAATGAGCCGGAACCGCGTGTTAAATTAGAGACGCTTTATGCGGGCCGTGAAAATTACTATGCCATGGCCGATGTTACGGTTCAAAGCACGGCTGAGGATAGTATTGAGACCATGACCCAGCGTGTTTGCGATGTGCTGGTTGAGAATGGCACATTGGCCCTAAGGCCAGCGAAAGGATAGCGAATGGAAACGGTCCACGTTGATTTGGGCGAACGCAGCTATGATATTCATATCGGCGCAGGCCTCCTGAGCCAAGCGGGCGGCTATATTCGTGGCTTTACCGCGCAAAAGATTGCTGTGATCGCCGATGAAACCGTGGCGGACTTGCATGGACAGGTTTTACTCGAGAGTTGCGCGGCGGCGGGGCTGGAAGTTGTTCTTAAAACAATTCCCTCTGGTGAGACGAGCAAATCATTCGAGCAGCTACAAGATGTCTGCGACTTTCTCTTATCCGAACGGTTGGAACGGCAATCGATTGTGGTGGCCTTTGGCGGCGGTGTGATTGGGGATTTGGTGGGCTTTGCGGCGGCGATTGTGCGGCGGGGTTTGCGATTTATTCAAATTCCAACGACGCTTTTGGCTCAGGTCGATAGCTCGGTTGGCGGTAAGACGGGGATCAACACGCGTCATGGCAAAAACCTCATTGGCGCCTTTCATCAGCCAAGCCTTGTTTTGGCGGATGTGTCCGTGTTGCAAACGTTGGAGATCCGCGATTTTCTCGCCGGCTATGGCGAAGTGGCGAAGTATGGCCTCTTGGGGGATGAAGCGTTTTTTGAATGGCTTGAACGCAATGGGCCAGCCTTGCGGGATGGGGATGAGGCGCTGCGCATTGAGGCGATCACGCGCTCATGCCAGATGAAAGCCGACATTGTGATGCGCGACGAAACCGAACAAGGGGATCGCGCCCTGTTGAATTTGGGGCATACGTTTTGTCATGCGCTTGAGGCGGCAACGGGGTATTCGGATCGCCTTCTTCACGGAGAGGGCGTTGCGATTGGCTGTGCTTTAGCCTTTGAAACCTCGGCGCGGTTGGGCCTATGTTCACAAGAGACGCCAAGCCGCGTGCGCGCGCATTTTGCGCAAATGGGACAAAAGAACGATCTTCGGGATATCGAAGGGGATTTACCGTCCGCCAGTGCCTTGGTTGAACTGATGTACCAAGATAAAAAAGTGTCGGGCGGCGCGATTAAGTTCATTATGGCGCGCGATATTGGACAGGCGTTTGTCACCAAAGATGTTGATATGGCTGTTGTTGAACATGTGTTGAGCGATGCTTTAGCGGAACGAGATCTGTCATGACGCTCACACTTACAGATATGCCGGTCTCTTCAGATGATCTTTTAACGCGGCTGCGCGATCATGGGATTTCCTTTAATCTGTTCGAGCACGAGCCGCTGCGCACCGTGGAGGATGCCAAGCTTGTTCAATCTCATATGGACCCCAACGGGACAGGGTTTCATATTAAAAATCTGTATTTACGCGACGCGAAAAAACGAAATGTTCTTGTCAGTTTAGAGCAAGACCAAAGTGTTGATCTCAAGGCATTGGCCAAACAGATTGAAACAGGCAAACTGTCGTTTGGCTCTGCTGATCGATTGATGGAATATTTGGGTGTTTTGCCAGGGGCCGTGTCACCTTTAACGATGGTGACGGGTGCCGCCACTGGGGTCACCGCATATCTTGATCGCCGCATGCGCGCGGCGTGTGCTGTCTACATGCATCCGTTGATCAACACGCGCAGCATTGTGATGAGCGGCACCGATTTAGAGAAAACTCTAACACTTTTCGGAGCCGCCCCAATTTGGATTGATTTCCCTTAAAACGGAATTTCGTCGTCTAAATCACGCGACGGGGCAGGTGCTGCAGCGCTGGGTTGATTATAGCCGTCATCATAGGGCGCAGGGCTGTTATTGTCAGCGCCGCCGCCATATCCACCGCCAGAACCACCACCGTAGCCGCCGCCACCTTGGTCGTTGCTGCGTCCATCGAGCAAGGTCAATGTACCTGTGTAGGGGCGCAAGACGACTTCTGTTGTATATCGATCTTGGCCGGATTGATCTTGCCATTTGCGTGTCTCTAACTGGCCTTCGATATAGACTTTTGAACCTTTGCGCAGGTACTGCTCAGCGATTTTTGCAACGGGCTCTGAGAAAATGGCCACGCTGTGCCATTCTGTACGTTCGCGGCGCTCGCCTGTGTTGCGGTCTTTCCACGATTCCGATGTTGCGATGCGCAAATTGCACACTTTGCCGCCATTGGCAAAGCTGCGCACTTCGGGGTCGCGGCCAAGATTGCCGACGATAATCACTTTATTAACTGAACCTGCCATGTTGGGCCTCCTGCATATGTCTACCCATCCTCTACCCAATTCGGTCAAAGATGAAAAGTTCTCAGTTCACCGCGCCGTCATTAGTTTCGCACAACAACCTTAAAAAAGACTAAAGGCCCACGATGGGGCCTTTAGGTTCCTATTCTGCAGCGATTTTGATCACCGGCTCCATCCGTTTGAGGATATCCTCGGCCAAATGGCATTTCACCTGATGGCCATCGCCTAGATCGCGGATGGGGGGGATTTCACTCTCGCACAGTGCGCTGTCGGCTTGTGCCTTCCAACGGCACCGCGTTTGGAAGGGGCACCCTGACGGTGGGTTCATCGCAGAGGGCACATCCCCCTCAAGGACGATATGCTGTTTCTCGATTCTCGTATCCGCGATTGGCACGGCAGACAACAGCGCCTCGGTATACGGGTGATAGGGCGGGGCAAACACTTGGTCCGTTGTGCCCAGCTCGACCACATGGCCAAGATACATCACCATCACACGATCCGATAGATAGCGGACGATAGACAAGTCGTGGGAAATAAACAGCAATGTCGTTTTTTCATTGCGCTGAATTTCCATCAAAAGATCCGTAACAGCGGCCTGAACGGACACGTCTAGCGCCGACACAGGCTCGTCCGCGACAACAATCCGTGCGCCGCCGGCAAAGGCGCGGGCGATGCCGACACGCTGTTTTTGGCCGCCCGAGAGCTGTCTTGGCATCCGCTCGGCAAAGGCGCGCGGGAGTTTTACCAGATCTAAGAGTTCAAGCATCCGCTGACGGCGATCTGCCTCTGTTTTGCCGATCTTAAAGATTTCCAGCGCGCGCATAATCTGGCGCCCGACGCTCATGGATGGGTTGAGCGTATCAAATGGGTTTTGGAAGACCATCTGAATATCGGCGATGTCTTGGGTTTTGCGCGACTCAATCGGGGTGTTCTGGATCTCTTTCCCATCAAGCAAAATTTTGCCATCTGTGGCGGTCTCTAGCCCCATCAACACTTTGGCAAAGGTGGATTTACCGCAGCCAGATTCGCCAACAATTGCCAAAGTTTCAGATTCGCGCGCCTCAAACGAGAGCGTTTCATTTGCTTTGACCGTTTTGATCGCACCGGATGAACCAAAGAGCGCATTGGCCGCCACTTTGTAATATTTGCGCAAGTTCTCCATTTTCAAAACAACGCGGCCCGGCTCGGTTTTCTCGCTGGTGATCGCGGCGGCGATGGGCGCGTTCCAATCAATGTCTTTGAACTTTAAACAGCGTGTTTGATGGCGGTCATTGCCCTCGATATCAAACATTGGGATGGCGTCTGCATCACAGCGACCGGCCTCAAAATAATCGCAGCGCGGACCAAAGTTACAGCCATTTGGGCGCTCATGCGGTAAAGGGAAATTACCAGGGATCGCCACGAGGGGGCGCGAGTTTTTATCCGCGCCGGGCAATGGGATGGAACGAAAGAGAGCCTGTGTATAAGGGTGCTGCATTTCGTCAAACACATCCTTGATCGAGCCACGCTCGACCGCCTCGCCGGAATACATGACGCACAGGCGATCACAGGTTTCCATAACAAGGCCAAGGTTATGCGAAATAAAGAGCATGGATGTGCCGTACTTGCGACCCAAATCTTTGACCAATTCGACGACGGCGGCCTCAACGGTCACGTCAAGCGCGGTGGTCGGCTCATCAAGAATGAGCAGCGACGGCTTGGACATTAGCGCCATCGCGATCACGATACGCTGCTGTTGTCCACCAGAGAGTTGGTGCGGGAAGGATTTCAAAATCCGCTCAGGGTCGGGCAGTTTTACATCGTTGACCACCTCGAGGGCGCGCTGATAGGCGGCCTCTTTGCTGATGCCCTCGTGGATCATCGGCACTTCCATCAACTGCTTACCGATCTTCATCGCAGGGTTAAGAGAGGCCATCGGCTCTTGGTAGATCATCGCGATTTCATTGCCGCGAATATCGCGCAGCTCGTCAGCGCTCATTTGGCCCAAATCGCGGCCTTTGAACTTGATCGAGCCGCCAACGATTTTACCGTTTTTACCCAAATCCTGCATGACGCCAAGCGCCACAGTGGATTTGCCACAGCCCGACTCGCCAACAAGGCCGACTGCCTCGCCCGGTTGGATTGAGACAGAGAAATCCATCACCGCTGGAATTTCACGCAAGCGGGTGAAGAATGAAATCGAGAGGTTGTCAATTTCTAAAATCGGCCCGTCGTAATTTTCAATTTTCGACATATTCGTATCCTTTCACTCCCTATTGCCCTCTGGGGGCAGGGGCGCGCCCAAGGGCGCGACCGGATGTTAATCTCTGAGGCTTTCTTCACGAAGCCCGTCGGCCAACAAGTTGAGGCCCAGCACCAATGACAGCAAGGCAAGCGCCGGCGGCAAAGGTGGGTGAGGATAGACCGACAACAGCTTGCGCCCTTCGTTGATGGTTGTGCCCCAATCTGGGCTCTCTGGTGGTAGGCCAAGGCCGAAAAAGCCCAGCGTTCCAAGCAAGATGGTCGTATACCCAATGCGCAAACAGAAATCGACGATCAGTGGACCCCGCGCGTTGGGCAGAATTTCCCATAGCATGATGTACCACGGGCCTTCGCCGCGGGTTTGCGCCGCTGCTACATAATCGCGCGTCTGAATGTCCATCGTCAGACCGCGCACAATCCGAAAGACCGTTGGGGAGTTGACAAAAACCACAGAGACGAACACCACCAACACGCCCGGAGGAATGTCAAAGAGGTCAATCGGCGTGAACATCGAGATCTTGGATCCGGACATGTTGATCAGCGACAGGTACACCCAGCCCATGATAAACAAGCTTGTGCCCACAAGTGCATTCCGTAGGGGCGGGCGTGTCCGATAGCGCGAGTTGAAGAGCACAATCACAAAGGCAATTGGGAAGATGAACAACACAACCGCCATATATTGCGGCAATCCGCTTTGCACGATTTCGGGCGTGACCAAGAGGTAAAACAACAAGATCACAGGGAAAGCGAGGATCAAGTTGGCCAAGAACGATAGGACTGTGTCCAACGCCTTGCCGAAATATCCCGCGGGTAGACCCAGCGTGATGCCCACCATAAACGCAAAGAGCGTGGCAAGCGGCGCAATGCGCACGACAATCCAGCTGCCGGCGATCATGCGACTAAACACATCTCGCGAGAGCTTATCACCGCCCAATAGGTAATAGGGGTAAATCCCATCTTCGGCCGATGCAATCGGCGTTCCGGGCACTTTGTTTTTCATGCCGGACATGATTTGAAGGGGTTCGTGCGTGACGATCCATCCAAATATCCCGAAATAAAAGCCAGTGAAGACCCAAAACATCACAAGGCCAAAACCGATCATGCCGACGGTGCTATCAAATAGCTTGCCATACATGCCGAGGCTGCGTTTGTACGTGAAGGACACTGTAAAGAGAACGACAAGCGAAATCCAAACAGGTAGAAATTGATACAGAATACGGGCAATAATCTCGCCCCATGACAGCGCTTCCATGATTGCCCCCTAGCTTACTTTGATGCGTGGATTGAGATACACATAGCCGATATCTGATATCAACTGCGTCAACAGGACGACAAACACAGATACCACCGATACCCCTAAGAGCATTTCGATGTCGTTATTGCTGGCCGCTTGGACCAAGGTCCAGCCAAACCCTTTGTAGTTAAACAAAGTTTCAACAATCACGACACCGTTCAAGAGCCACGGAATTTGTAGCATGATCACAGTAAAGGGTGCGATCAAAGCGTTGCGCAAAGCGTGCCGCATCACGATATTTGAGAATTTCACACCCTTCAGGCGCGCTGTTCGAATGTATTGCGCGGTCATCACTTCGGCCATCGAGGCGCGTGTCATCCGTGCGATGTACCCCATGCCATAAAGGGCAATGGTCACAACGGGCAAAGTGAAGTTCTCAAAAGTGATGTTTTCCATCGCAGAGGTCGCCGTGCCTTTGAACCACTGCAATCCACCAGCCCGAGAGGCAAAAATAACGATCAAAATAACGCCAGACACATATTCAGGTGTCGCTGTGCTCAAAATCGAAAAGGTTGACAAAGAGCGGTCCGTGCGACTGCCTTCGCGCATCCCAGCGAGAACACCAATAATCAAAGCGGAGATTACCATGATTGGGAACACCCATGCGATCAGTTTAAGCGTTTGATAGCCGCGCACAGATAAAATATTACTGACACTGTCTTTGAATACTGTCGATGTTCCCCAATCGCCTTGGAGGATACCGCAGTATTTCGGAGCGTCTGTTGGATCATTTCCTTGGCCAAAACAGCGGCCTCTGGTGATGCCATCTTGTCCTTCGATCACGTAGCCGGGCAACACACCAAGCCACTGGCCATACTTTACCATGGCGGGCTGAGCATAGCCGCGATTGTCGAGCCATGAGAGAACGGCCTCATCGGACATACGTTGGTTAACTTCTGTTTTCGCAAGCTTTTCCAAATTTGGAAATAGGTTGGTCATAACGAACACGATAAATGTAAGACACAGTGCCGTTAAGAGCATGACGCCTAGTCGTCTAAGGATAAATAATCCCATCTTAGCCCCTTGATTTGATTTTGCTAAGTTTCATTCGATCGAAAAAAAGGCCGAGAGGAATTTCCTCTCGGCCCTACGTTTGAATGTAGCTTAAGCTGCTTTCGCCCACTTATAGATTTGTGGCAGATAGGCAATGTGCATATCTACATCAACAAATCCTGGTGCTGAGAAGCGATAGAGCGAGCGCCAGTATGGTTGGATCGTCACCCCTTCGTCGACAACGATCGACTGAATTTTGCTCATGATTTCGCGACGCTTGTCTGCGTCTGCAATACCATTCGCTTGGTTCAAGAGGGCGTCGAACTCTGCATTTGACCAACCAAATTCGTTCCATGCCTCACCTGAGCGATACGCCAATGATAGAACTTGTACGCCAAGGGGGCGGTGGTTCCAGTTGGTGATCGAGAACGGATATTTCACCCAGTCGTTCCAGAATGTTGAACCTGGCAGCAATGTCCGCTTCACTTTGATGCCCGCATCGCGCAACTGAGCGGCGACAGTGTCCGCTGTGTCACGGCGATAGCCGTCATCGATTGAGTGCAGCTCATGCTCAAAATCGCCCATGCCC
>JBDNBY010000153.1:0-3561 GCA_039767595.1 Paracoccaceae bacterium
ACATGGCGCGCGCGCCGCGATGCAGATTATGCATCCATTATGGCCCAGTGCAATCCAGTCATCATCCCCCGCAATCACCAGATTGAGGCGGCAATCGTAGCCGCCGTTGCAGGCGATATGACGCCGTTTCACACCCTGCTGCAAGCTGTACAGACCCCATATGACCTAACGGATAAAACGCTGGCCTTTACAGCGCCCCCCAAGCCGGATCAGGTGGTCCAAGCCACATTTTGCGGAACCTAGCCACCCTTGGCACATTCATGGCCTTGACCGCAGTGAATTTCGCAGGCTTATGCTAGTTGAATGGATTTGTGATCAAGATTGGGACAGCATGCAAACCTATAACCTGCGCGGCATTTTATTGATGATCCTATCCATGCTGGGATTCGCGATTGAGGATGTGTTTCTGAAACTGCTCAGCGATACAATCCCCGCATCACAGCTGTTGGTGCTAACTGGATTTGGCGCAGCCGCTGTCCTTGCCGCCATTGCCAAGCTACAAGGTGCACCAATATATTCAAATCAACTGTGGGAACGCCCGATCATCATCCGAACTTTGGCGGATTTGGTCGGGGCGATCTTCTTTATCTGGTCGATTGTCCTGCTGCCGCTGACCATCCTAAGTTCAATCATTCAGGCGATTCCCTTGGCCGTGACCGCAGGGGCCGCGCTGATATTGGGTGAACGCGTGGGCGTCAAACGGTGGACGGCTATTGCCATCGGGTTCATCGGTGTTCTGATCATCATCCGCCCCACCACCCAAGGGGTCAACATCGGTGCCCTCCTGGCGCTGATCTTTGTTGCGGCACTGGCTGTACGCGATCTTGTGACCCGTCAAATCCGAACCAAACTGCCCTCGGTCACGATTTCAATCTATGGCTTTGTCGCTATGGGCACCGCAGGGATTGTCATTGCCCCCTTCTCAACACCCTATGCTTGGCCAACGACCACAGAAACGCTCTGGCTGGCTTTGGCGATCCTGTTTGCCGTGATTGGCTACTATATGATCGTGATTTCAACTCGCATTGGCGATGCATCCGTCGTGGCCCCCTTTCGCTATTCGCGCTTGGACTTTGCGGTTATGTTGTCGTTTGTCTTTTTGGGTGAAACCATTGATCCCATCACGGGGCTGGGCATTTTCATTGTGATTACCTCAGGCCTCTATACCTTTTGGCGCGAAGCGAGATTGCGCAAATCACAATCCAAATAGGTTTGCGCAAACAGGTGGCGCAAACATTGCCCCAAACCCAATGTTAGCGGTAACAAAAACATTTCCTTTCTGGCAATCCCATGCTAAACGACCCGCAGTAACACGTCTATCATCAGCAAAGGCACGATTATGACAACCATCATCGATATTCACGCACGCGAAATTCTGGACAGCCGCGGTAATCCGACCGTCGAGGTTGATGTTATCCTAGAGGACGGCACAATGGGCCGTGCGGCGGTTCCCTCTGGCGCATCAACCGGCGCACACGAAGCCGTGGAAAAACGCGATGGTGACAAAACCCGCTATATGGGCAAAGGCGTGCTTGAGGCCGTCGCCGCAGTCAACGGTGAAATCGCCGACACGCTGGTCGGCTTTGACGCCACCGACCAAGAATCCATCGACGCCGCAATGATCGAATTGGACGGCACCGCAAACAAAGGGCGCCTGGGCGCAAATGCGATCTTGGGCGTATCCATGGCCGTGGCCCGCGCTGCGGCTGATGCCTTGGGCCAACCACTCTATCGTTATGTCGGCGGCACATCTGCCCGCGTTTTACCCGTACCGATGATGAACATTATCAATGGCGGTGAACATGCCGATAACCCCATCGACATCCAGGAATTCATGATCATGCCCGTCTCCGCGACCAATATCCGCGACGCAGTCCGCATGGGCTCCGAAGTATTCCACACCTTGAAAAAGGAACTCTCCGCCGCAGGCCTTTCAACCGGCATCGGTGACGAAGGCGGCTTTGCGCCAAACCTTTCTTCTACCCGTGACGCGCTAGATTTCATCATCAAATCGATCGAGAAAGCGGGCTATAAAGCCGGCCAAGACATCTACCTTGCCCTCGATTGCGCCTCAACCGAATACTATAAAAACGGCAAATACGAATTGGCGGGCGAAGGCAAATCCCTCACGTCAGCCGAAAACGTCACCTACCTAACGGAATTGGTCAACGACTACCCCATCATCTCAATCGAAGATGGCATGGCCGAGGATGACTGGGACGGCTGGCGCGCTTTGACGGATGCCTTGGGCGACCGCGTTCAACTGGTTGGCGACGATCTTTTCGTGACCAATCCCACGCGCCTTTCCGATGGCATTGAACAGGGCTGCGCAAACTCTATGCTGGTCAAGGTCAATCAAATCGGCACCCTGTCCGAAACACTGCGCGCCGTCGAAATGGCCCACCGCGCGCGCTATACCAATGTTATGTCCCACCGCTCTGGCGAAACCGAGGATACGACGATCGCCGATCTTGCGGTTGCCACAAACTGCGGTCAAATCAAAACAGGATCACTGGCCCGCTCAGACCGGTTGGCAAAATACAACCAATTGATCCGCATCGAAGAAGAACTGGGCGAAACCGCCATCTATGCAGGCACCTCAATCTTGCGCAAATAACAAAAAATGCGCCCTCGGCTTCGGGGGCGCATATACTTTCATTTTTGCATAAATACTCGCGCCGCAGGCATCCGACCTATCCGCTGGCGATAGCTTTCGCAAATTTTGGCAAACGGGCCTTTTTAAATAATCCTCGCAGGGTCCAATCATTATCCGACATGACCCGCGCCTCGCGCAGAATATCATCGCCAACTGCGACCATCGCATCTGGCCTCTCTAACCAAGCCTGATACAACAAACGGTCCGGATCCAATCGATCCACACCCTCTTCCCATAAAATATGCTTTGGAAAATCTTTGTTATTCAGGGTAACCACCACATCCGCAGATCCCGCAATCGCTGCCGCCAAAACATGCCGGTCCGCTAGGTCGGGCAATGCCAATCGCTGCTCAACCTTTTGCGAATAGGCAACACAGGCCTTGGGCCAGTCCGCGCGCAGCAGCGCAATTTCCGCGCGCGCTTGCATCTCGCCCTCAGTGCCCAATTTTCGCGTGGATCGCGCCCATTCTTCTAATATCCGCTCAGACCACAACGGTTCCCACGCCATAACACGGCACGCCCCCATCAGGGCATGTCGCATCACAGTGGGGTATAAAACGCAGGTATCAAACAGAATTTTCATAGTCGGAAAAAGAGCGACTTCAAATATCCACTTTCCGCCAATTGCGGATGCAGGGGGTGATCCATGCCAGCGTACCCTGTGTGAAACAACGCACCCGCGCGTCCTGCACGCCCAATTCCGCGCACACAGGACGTGCGAAATTTATGCAAATCCGCAGCATGAGAGCACGAACATAAAACCAATACGCCCCCTTCTTTGACCAAGGGCGCCGCCAATCGCGCCACGCGTTCATAGGCGCGCAATCCTGCCTCTAGCGCTGGTTTCGATGCGGCAAAGGCGGGCGGATCGCAAATCACAATATCATAGGTCATGCCTTGCTCGC
>JBDNBY010000154.1:0-3176 GCA_039767595.1 Paracoccaceae bacterium
GAACGAGGCCCGATCGCCGCGACAAGACGAACGATCGCAACTATCTCTACGCTCGAAAAGCCCAAGACGCACAGGACGGGCACGGGAAATGGGACAAACCGTGCCCGTCCACGCTGCGTCTGACCACACTGGGCCAGACAACACCGTGCCCTACTAACCAGCCGCCGCCATCAACTCTGCGGTTTGGTCACCTGGTAGGTATTCATCCACGCTCCGGCTGCCTGTTTGTCCGTTACTGCCTTTAAAGGACACGGATGAGCCAGATTTTGACATGCTCCAGCACCGCTCTTCGTTGAAGTGAACACAGATTTGATCCGGCTCTTTCGCATACCATTTGCCTTCTGTTGCGACGCCTGTCTCAAGCTTTGTCGATTTAAAAAGGCCATCAGCACCGTAATAATTAGAGCTGGACTTATCGTTCGATAAATTTGTTGTATCCGCATAGAGCGCCGTAATTTCGCCTGTGGTCATCGAAGACGTCGTGCACGCCCCCATCAGAGGCAATGCCGCAATGGAAAACATGTGAATAATTTTCAAAATCTTGATCCTTTCAACGTTTATTTGGGACAGCACACAGTCTGTGTGCGATGTCTGCGGACTTAGGGTAAATCAAAGGAATATTTAAAAAATCACCCAATTGGTGTATGTATGTACAAAAGTATTATCTTACAGTTGTTTCATGGATGCGATTTCAAAAAACTCTCCTGCGCTGCTTGATGCTCTCAACGTCTTTTCAGACGATGAGAGAAAAGAGTTTTTTCGCTGGTCCCGAGATCAAGATGAATTCGAGGGGGTGCACCGGCGCATGCTGTTTGGGCATCCCTATTATGTGTTGCACGTTGATGATGAGAGCAGTGCCGCCCCACCGCACATCGAGTTGATCCAACCTGATCACGACAGAGCGCTCAACGCATATTATTCAAATGCTCCATATGAAAATCGAGTATTTACACACGACATGTTATTCCTACGCGTGCCCAGCAACAGGCAAACCCCCAAATATCTGGTCGTTGCCTTTCCCCTGCGTGCACTGGCCGCCTTTTGTAGTGGGAAAAGTGACGCTGAGCCCCTCACCCCGCGGGAGTTGCGGACATTGGCGCAGCTCCTCTCGGGCTGCGCTTTGCGCGACGCGGCCAGTGAGGATGGCGTTTCTTATGAAACCAAGCGCACTCAGGCGAAAATAATCCACGCAAAACTGGGCTATACGCGCCAAACCGATATGATCGCGGACATTCTCACAGGGTTATTGTTAGAAATAATTGCCGCCTCCGATACGCCAAAAACCTAAAGTTTAGTGCAAACATATGTCACACGATACGCCCCGCGCCAAACGCGATTGCAAAAAATCAATGGCCCACAGGGCCACAGCTTTGAAATTGTGGATATGGGCCCCTTAGACGGGGCGCCACTGGTCAGTATGATCCCATCAACTGTTGGGGTTGTCACAGATGAGTTCGTCGATGCGCTCTATGCCAATAATTTGCGCGTGTTATGGCCCGTTCGAAACGGTGTGCTCAACCCAAACGATCCGCTGTTGGGCTACGCCGAACATATTGATCACGCAATGGCGGGGATCGATGCGGCGCGTGAGTTCCTCGGATCACACACACTCTCGTTGCATGGCGCGGGAACAAGCGCATTTTTGGCCATCGAGTACGCGCGCCGGCATCCCGAACATGTTCAACGGATCATCCTACAAAGTGCGGGATCTCAGAGCGCGACACAACTTTTTTCAAGTCATAAGGTCACGTCGGCCATTGGGGCACTGGCCGCCAAGAACCCGATAACGTTGAACCTTATGTTCCGCTTTATTGATCGCAAGCTGAACGATCCCAAATTTGCCAAAGAGATGTTCGCCCGTACATTCAAAAACAGTCCACAAGATTTAGAGCACGTTATGGCCGAATTTGGCCCCCCTGATTTTGGCGAACGCCTCAAATTCTCAGTGCGCCATTCGTTTCACGCGATGGTCCATGACTTTCGATTTATTACCGAACCTTGGTGGGAGTCGGCGGCGCAAATGTCGATACCCCTTCATTTCATTCACGGCACCTTGGACGGCGTGACCACGATCCAAGAGGTGCAGAATTTGACCACAAAATTTGGCCACGGGACCCTTCATCCCATCGAGGGATGTGGGCGAATGGCATCATACAAGCATCTCGTCGAGATCACCAAGACGATCGCAGCAGTGATCGATTAGTCGGCACATTTTATACTTAGCAATACCGCTCAGGCGTGCGCGATAGGGCATCAGAGTATCGATCGCCATAGGCAAAACCAACGGGCAAGCAGCGCTCAATCTCATCGAGATCGGCGGCGCTTAGCGTGATCTGATCCGCAGTGACCCAGTCCTTCACATGGGCCGCCGTGCGCGTGCCCGGGATCGGGACCAAATGCGCCCCGCGGCTAAGTACCCATGCCATAGCCAGTGCACTGGTCGTGACCTCCATCTGGGCCGCCAACTGGCGAAACTCATCGACCATCGCCAAGTTGCGCCGATAATTGTCAGGTTGAAAACGCGGCAATCCCCGTCTGAAATCCGTCGCGGCCATCTGCGTGATATCGGGGTAGCGATCCGTGAGCACCCCCCGTGCCAGCGGCGAGAAGGGCACAAAGGTGATCCCAAGCGCGCTGCAGGTCTGGATCAACCCCAATTCAGGTAGCCGCGTCCAAAGCGAGTATTCATTTTGCACCGCTGTGCACGGCGCAATGTCATGGGCCCGCCGCACAGTATATGGCGCCGCTTCCGACAGGCCATAGCCGCCAATTTTCCCCTCGGCTTGCAATTCGGCCATTGTCCCGATGGATGCCTCGAGCGGCACATTGGGGTCAACGCGGTGCAAATAATACAGATCAATCCGCTCGACGCCCAAGCGGCGCAAAGAGCCCTCTAACTCTTGGCGAATATAGGCAGGATCATTGTTCACAGGGCGGTCTGAATTACGTTGGATACCACATTTGGACGCAATCACGACATCGGCCTTGCGCGTGCGCAGCCATGTGGCAATCACCTCTTCAGAGCGGCCCATGCCATAGATATTCGCTGTGTCGATAAAATTGATGCCCGACGCATACGCCGCATCCAGACACTCTAAACTCGTCTCAAGATCGGTCGCGCCGAACGCACCGGCAAAGCTCATTGCCCCAAGGCCAATGGTTGAAATGCGCGGCCC
>JBDNBY010000155.1:0-18129 GCA_039767595.1 Paracoccaceae bacterium
GAGTTAGACCGCCATCAGCCCGTCTATGCCAAGCGGCCAGACTTTAGCCGAGACGTTCGGTTTCAATAAGGCATGAAAAAAGGCCCCAAATGGGGCCCTTTGACAGGGGCGTGAACGCCCTTGCCTACATCGTTGCGGCAACTGCGTTTGCCAAGGTGACGACGGATGTCTCGTTCAGACCTGCGATATTCATGCGACTGTCGCCGACCATATAGATGGCGTGATCCGTTTTGAGGCGCTCGACTTGCTCAGGTGACACACCTAGGCGCGAGAACATGCCGCGATGCTCGGCAACAAAGCCAAACCGGTCGCTCCCTGTGGCACGGCTCAGAGCGTGGCTAAGGTGTTCGCGCAAGGCCAGCATGCCAATACGCACCTCTTCTAGCTCGGCCATCCAATCGGCGCGCAGAGCTTCGTTCGTGAGGACTTCGGCCACCAATGCCTCGCCATGATCGGGCGGGAAGGAATAGTTCTGACGGTTGAGGAACTCAAGGTTGGCTTGCAAAATATCTTTGCGTGCGCTCTCTTGACCAACGGCCATGAGCAACCCTGTGCGTTCGCGGTAGATGCCAAAGTTTTTAGAACAGCTGGCGGCAATCAGCACCTCGGGCAGTTCGGCCGCCATCAGGCGTGTGGCCGCTGCATCCTCGTCGAGGCCGTCACCAAAGCCTTGATAGGCGATATCAACCATGGGCGTGGCACCGGATTTTTGCAGCTGAGCCACCACGGCATTCCACTGATCCATCGATAAGTTCGCACCCGTCGGATTGTGACAGCAGCCATGGAGCAACACGATATCGCCTTTTTGAGCGGTGGAAATATCGGTCATCATCGCGTCGAAATCCACGACACAGGTGTCATCACTAAAATAGCGATAGGGCACCATTTCGATGCCAAGATATTTCAAGATCGACACATGGTTGGGCCATGTCGGGTTTGACACAAAGACCCGCACATCGGGGTTCATCAGTCGCGCAAGTTCAAAGGCCTGCCGCACAGCGCCCGTGCCCCCTGGTGTGGCGACCCGTGCCACGGCATCGTGCGCCACCGCTTGGCCTAAGACCAATGATACCATTGTCTCGCCAAAGACCGCATCGCCGGCAAGGCCGACGTAGGATTTCGATTGTTGCTTTTCCCAAATGTTACGCTCTGCCGCTTTGATCGCGCGCATAACAGGGGTCTGGCCTTGGGCGTTTTTATAGACCCCGACGCCAAGGTCGATTTTCGTCTCGCGCGTGTCCGATTTATACTCTTGCATCAGGGCAAGGATTTTATCGGCGGGTTGCGGTGTGAGGTTTTCAAACACGAGACGTTTCCTTCTTATATCGTGTGGGGGTTAAGCGGCCGAAGGGCCAGTTTCGATAGGCAAGGTGGGGAATTGTCCCCACTCTGTCCATGATCCGTCATAGAGGGCGTAATCGGTTTTTCCAATACGCTCAAGTGCGAGGCATAGAACCGCTGCCGTCACACCCGATCCGCAGGTCGTGATGACCGGTTTGTTCCAATCCATGCCCGCGTCATCAAAAATCTCGCGCAGGGTTGCGCTGTCTTTGAGTGTTTTGTCGGCATTGAGCACAGTGGAAAACGGCACGTTGAGGGCGCTGGGAATGTGTCCTGCGCGCATGCCGGGGCGCGGCTCTGGGGCCTCGCCGCGAAAACGGTCGGCGGCGCGGGCGTCAATGATGTTGTGATCGCGCAATTTGCTGGCGTGGCTGACCTGCGTGACATCTTTGACCAAGTGTTTTTGCGCACGAACGGTCATATGTCGATCGCGAATAATGGGGGTCGTGTCCTCTGTGGCATAGCCGTCGGCCTTCCATTTGGGCAGCCCGCCATCGAGAACGGCAATGTTATTTTGCCCCATGAGTTTAAAGAGCCACCACACACGGGCGGCAGAAAACAGGCCGGCGCCATCATAGACGACCACTTGATGCCCATCGCCCACGCCTAAGGCGCGCACGCGGCTCATGAATTTTTCGATCGGCGGCACCATATGCGGCAGATCAGAGCGCTGATCCGAGATATCATCAATGTCAAAGAACCGCGCATTTGGGATATGCTCGGCCTCGAATTCGGCACGGCCGTTGCGGTCAGACGTCGGAAGATACCAAGAGGCATCTAAAATCCGAAGGTCTGGATCCTCCAAATGCTGGGCCAGCCACTGTGTGGAAACTAGTGTTTTGGGATCGTCTTGGGTCATGATCACGCCTGTTCACTCAAACTTTCTGTGACATACAACGCCTTGCTGCCTGAGACAACCTTCGAAACATCGCCGTTTTTGGTTCTTGTTATAGAAAAAGTGGCCCAGTGAGGATGCACTGAGCCGCGAATGATCAAAGACGATGGTCTATGGTTTAACTTTGCCCGCTCAGGACACGCTTTGCCACGGCAACGATTGCCAAAAGCGCCGCGCCGCCAATGCCTCCACTGGCAACGTCCGTTGCAATCGCACCTAGATCGAAGCCACCCGCCTCGGCCAATCCAACCAGCGCATCGGGGGATATCAGGTTGCTCAGAGCAGAGCCGCCCAAGCCGCCGCCGATGATGCCCGCGATAGAATTGATGAGTGTGCCTTGATTGAGCTTGCTTGATGCCATGCCGGCGGCATTGCCACCAATGGCCCCCGAGGCAAGGCTGATAAGTAGTTGTTCCATAAAACCCCCTATAGATCGTTAGACGACAGTGTCGTTACGTTGCACTTTGTAGCGAATGGCGTGCTGCCTGTTGCGGTGCCCCTAGAAACATATGGCACAGGTATGTGGCGAGAAACCCGGCACAGACACCATAGATCAGCACAATAACCACGGAGGTGATTGCCGAGCTTTGCGAGACGGCGCCTGCGTCCAAAAATGCGGATGTGGCTTCAAACCCAAAGAGATAGGGCAATGCCACTGCAGCGATGGAGCCGCTGTAAAACGGTATCTTGCGATGGGTTTGTGTGTACATCTCTGCCACAACCGCGCCAGAACGCTTGCATGAATAAGAAGTAGTAGTTCCATGTGTTTATCCCCCACACATTATTTGATTAAACCTAACTTAAGGGGGGGATGAGGGGTTACATGGGGAAAAATAATTAGAAAAAGACCGCATTAGCCGCCGTGGCGCAAAAGGCGTTGCTTTTGGCGGCCCCAATCGCGCTTGGCCTCGGTGGCGCGTTTGTCGTGGTTTTTCTTACCTTTGGCGATGCCGAGCTTCATTTTCACAAAGCCTTTGTGATTGAAATACAGCACCATAGGCACCAACGTCATCCCGTCGCGTTGCGTGGCACTCCACAGTTTGCCCAGCTCGCGTTTTGAGACCAACAGCTTGCGGCGCCGCCGCTCTTCATGGCCCCAAGTTTTGGCTTGCTCATAGGGGGCGATATAGGAGTTGACCAGCCACAGCTCACTCTCTTTGACCTCGGCATAGCTTTCGGCAATGTTTGAGTGATTGACCCGCAACGATTTCACTTCAGAGCCCTGAAGGATAATACCGACTTCGATATCATCCTCGATCGCATAATCAAACCGGGCGCGGCGATTTTCTGCGATGACTTTGTAATTTTTATTGTCGTCTTTTTTGGCCATGAGGTGAAGTGCTACATTTATTCTGGGCCCATGTCTATTGAGTCATCGACCTGCGGGCGGAGTTTCCTATATATTGATGGATAACAGGAGAATTCAATGACTAAATATAGCAAAGACAGCCGTGTGATCGCCGCGCTTGATCCCCAAAGCTACTATGTCACCCAAGAAAACGGCACTGAGCGCCCAGGCTCGGGCCAGTATTTGCATACCAAAGAGGCGGGGCTCTATGTTGATATCGTCTCGGGCGAGCCGCTGTTTGCCTCGGCTGACAAATACGAGTCGGGTTGTGGTTGGCCGAGCTTTACCAAACCGATCGAGCCGGCGCATGTCACAGAGCTGCGCGATGTCACGCATGGCATGATCCGGACTGAAGTGCGCTCTGCTTATGGCGATAGCCATTTGGGCCATGTTTTCCCCGATGGCCCGATGGATCGTGGAGGTCTTCGTTATTGTATCAACTCTGCCGCGTTACGCTTTATTCCCAAGGCCGAGATGGAGGCCGAAGGCTATGGCGCCTATCTCGATCAAGTTGAGGATCACTAGGCCCTCTTGCTGCAACACCATGGTGCAGTGCCGTCAATTGATCCCCTTGGGCATATGTTCACACGCTCTAGAACTCATAAAAGAGCGCGCGATCTCATTCCTTCCCATACCATATGGGCCGCCCTATATACGGCATAAGTCAAATAAAAGGATCACGTCATGGCAGTTGCGATTTTTGCAGGTGGATGTTTTTGGGGGATGGAGGATTTGATCCGCCGTCTCGAAGGGGTTCAAGACACCGAAGTGGGCTATACCGGTGGGCATGTGCCCAACGCGACCTACCCATTGGTCAAGTCCGGCGGCACTGGCCATGCCGAGGCGATCCGGATCGAATATGATCCCGATCACATCAGCTATCGCCGGCTCTTGGAAGTGTTTTTTCAAATACACGATCCCACAACGCTGAACCGCCAAGGAAATGACATTGGCGACAGCTATCGATCAGAAATATTTTACCTTGATGACGCGCAAAAGAGCGAGGCGCAGGCGATTATTCAAGACGTAAATGCCAGTGGAAAATGGCCTGGCACCGTGGTGACCAAAGTCACCCCTGCATCAGAGTTTTGGGTGGCTGAACCGGATCATCAAGATTATCTAGAGCGCTATCCCAATGGGTATACCTGTCATTTTACCCGGCCTGATTGGGTGCTCTAGCTACTATTAATACCCCTGAGGCGGGACGCGATGCGCTTAGATTACGTCGCGGGGCGGTCGTCGCGCCCGTCAAATAGCGGAATGTGCGTTAGGTCTTCGGGGGGTGATCCCTCATGGTCGTTTCCCTCTTTTCGTCCGTGGTCTGCTGCCCTACGATAGGGACAAGTGACATCTTATTTCAAGGACATCCTATGACCGATACCACCGATCACAAGGCGAAAATGAAAGAGCGGCAAAAAGAGCACCGCAAAACAGTCTCGGACCTGCAAGACCCTGAAAAGGGGCTTGTCCTCGTGCATACTGGCAAGGGCAAGGGCAAGTCATCCTCGGCCTTTGGTGTTGTGATCCGCGCGCTGGGCTGGGGGCACAAAGTGGGTGTCGTGCAGTTCATTAAAGGCAAGTGGAAAACTGGTGAGCGTTTGTTTTTCGATAAATTCGACACTGGCGTGACCTGGCACACGATGGGCGATGGCTTTACGTGGGACACCCAAGACAAAGATCAAGACACGCGCGCGGCCCAAGCGGCCTTGGCCAAGGCATCAGATATGATGGCCTCGGGCGAGTATGATTTGATTGTCCTTGATGAGATCAATATCGCCATGCGCTATGACTATGTCACCGTGGATCAAATGTTGGCGGCCCTCGATGGACGAGATGCCAAGACGGGCGTTGTCCTCACGGGGCGCGATGCCAAGCCGGAGATCTGCGATTACGCCGATTTGGTCACTGAAATGACCGAAGTGAAGCATCCCTTCAAAGCGGGGATCAAAGCGCAGCGCGGCGTCGATTACTGATCCCTTCATAGAGAGGGTGTGCATGAGTATTTGGAAAACAAAGTTGACGATATGGCCGAATTTGTAACCCAACAAGAGTTGGACAGCGCGATGGGCTGGATTAGCGCCGCTCCGCATGATCATGCGCCAATCGAGAGCTTGTGCTTTCGCGCGGGGTATAATCAGCGCGCGTTTCGCGAGCATTTGGATTTGACCGTTGAGCGTGGGATCCCCCATGAGCGGTGGCTGACCGCGCCGTGGATGACGCTACCCGATGGGGCGCCTGACCCAAGGATCCAAGTGTCGATTTTATCGAAACGGGTGATGGATACGGTTTGGCGTAACCGCGAGGACACAGTCCATCCTGGGGATACGGTTGTGGCCGATTTGAACACATCTGAAGAGGTGCTCGCTGTTGGGACGCGGCTGGCGTTGGGAACGGCAGTGGTTGAGGTAAGCGATGCGTTCAATGATGGGTGTGTCAAGTGGAAGGCGCGCTATGGTGCGGCGGCCAAAGCGTGGATCACGCAAGAGGATCATGTAAAGCTTCGTCTACGCGGTGTGTTGTGCCGCATTGTGCAAGATGGCCGTGTGCATAAGGATGATGTGATTAAGGTCATGCGCTAGGGCGAGATGGCGATCCCATTGGCCAAAGGGACGGCACAGCTGTTGTGCGTCAGTCGGCCCATCTTGGCCGTGACAGTTCGCGGCGGGGTGGCGCAGCGAGGAAGGCTAATTTTTTGATAGCCGAGGTCGGTCATGCACTGACGATAGACTTTGCCGCGCAGAACCGAGTTTGCGTCATGTGTGACTGTGGGGCCGGGGGCCCATCGCGCGGGTGTCGTGATGCAAGTTTCTTTGTGAGGCAACCCGCCGAGTGTTTCCATCGTGCACGATGTTGTTGCGGGGATAAACTGCCCTGCGCCTTGGGTTGTGTGGAGTGCCACAGGCGCATCGCGCGTGGCGGCCACTTTGCAGCGCAGGCTATCGCGGTCGCGTTGATCTAAGGTGTTTCCGTTTCTGTACCACAGAACAGGATCCGCGCAGCCGCATAGCGCCAAGATCCCCAAGCTCAAAATTCCCGAAGGCATATTGCCCCCCTATCGCCATTGAAACCGTGTACGCAAGCCTAAACCCAAGAAGGCCAGAAAAACAAGCCCGAGCAGGCCTTGGTTCTGTGTTTGTGGCGGGGGGCGGTTCTGTCAGAAACACACCCTTTGGGCGTGCGCACAAGGGGTATGTTCGATGGTGGGGATCGATCGCTTTAGCTGCGGACGAGCTTCTCATAGCTGTCTGAGATGTCGCGGGCGAGGGCGCCGACTTCGAAGGAAAACTCGCCGATTTGGCCGACGGGGGTGACTTCGGCGGCGGTTCCGGTGAGCCAGCATTGCTCGAACCCTTCGAGCTCATCTGGTTGGATGTGGCGCTCGTGTACCGCGATGCCTTTTTCCTTGAGCATCGTGATCACCGTTTGCCGTGTGATCCCATTGAGGAATGCATCGGGGGCGGGGGTGTGCACTTCGCCATCTTTGACAAAGAAGATGTTGGCGCCTGTCGCCTCGGCCACATAGCCGCGGTAATCCATCATCATCGCGTCTGAGCAGCCTTTGGCCTCGGCCGCATGTTTGGACATTGTGGCGATCATATAGAGGCCGGCGGCTTTGGCCTGCGACGGCGCTGTGGCGGGGTCAGGGCGACGCCATTTTGCAATGTCGAGTTTCGCGCCTTTGGTTTTCGCATCGCCATAATAGTTGCCCCAGCCCCAGACGGCGACAGCAAGGTGAACGGGGTTTTTCGCAGAGGCGACGCCCATATCTTCGCCGGCGCCGCGCCACGCGAGGGCGCGCACATAGGCATCAGAGAGGCCGTTGGCCTCAAGGGCGGCGTATTTAGCGGCCTCAATCTCTTCCACAGTGAAGGGGATTTCAAAGTCGATCAATTGCCCAGATGTGATGAGGCGTTCGCTATGCTCAACGGATTTAAAAATCTTGCCATTATACGCGCGCTCGCCTTCAAAAACGGATGAAGCATAGTGCATGGCATGCGTTAAAATATGGACGTTGGCATCGCGCCAATCCACCATCTGGCCGTCGAGCCAGATTTTTCCGTCACGATCTGCGTATGAGCCTGCCATTGCGCTATTCCTTCTTAAGTGTTGTCAATTCTTTCAATTTCTGTGCAGATTCGTTTGTATTCTTGCGCAGAGTTTGCAAGAGGTAGCAGTGACCTTGATTAATGTCAACAATGCTGACATATAATTTGATATGGTTTTTGAAAAACGAGGAATGCGTCATGAATAGCCCATCTGGCCCCGCCTCCTTGCTGTTCTTAACGGACGAGCAGCTGCGCAGCGGGATTGAGGCGATGTTTTTTGCCTATCGCAGTTTTACTGCGGATCCTGATCGCCTTTTGGCCGATTATGGGTATGGGCGGGCGCATCACAGGGCACTGCATTTTATTAAAGATGCGCCGAATACGACGGTGAATAATCTGTTGTCCATCTTGGGTGTGACCAAGCAATCGCTGAACCGTGTTTTGCGCACGTTGATTGAGGATGGCATGGTGCAAAGTGACGTGGGCACCGTTGATCGGCGCGAGCGGCATTTGTCACTGACTGATAAAGGGGCCGCGCTCGAGGCGCAGTTGGCCCAAGTGCAACAAGAGCGCGTGCGCGCCGCCTTTCGCACGGCGGGCCCTGAGGCTGTGGCGGGGTTCCGCGCAGTGTGTGAGGCGATGATGTATACGGATGTCAAAGCGCATTTCGATGCGCTACAGTCCCCGCATGACTAGTGGTGATGATCGGCATATCTTACTTGCGGATGATGATGAGCGCATCCGAACCTTGCTCAAGGAATTTCTAATCCGTGCAGGCTATCGCGTGACCGCCGCGCGCGATGGGGATCATGTCGAGAGATTGATCACTGGGTTGAGCTTTGATTTGATGATCTTGGACGTTATGATGCCAGGCAAAGACGGGATTTCTCTGACACGCGACATCCGTGCGCAGTTGGATACGCCGATCATTTTGTTGACCGCCAAAAGCGAGGCTGAGGATCGTATTGCGGGGCTCGAGGCGGGGTGTGATGATTTCATTTCGAAACCCTTTGAGCCAAAAGAATTACTGTTGCGCATGGCGGCCATTTTTCGCCGGATCGATCAACATAGTCCGCGCGCCGAAAAGGGCCTGATCGTCAGTTTTGGCGCCATGCGGTTTGACATGAAAACCAAAGAGCTTTGGGCTGGGGATCACACTGTGCATTTAACGGGGGTTGAGGCCGACATTCTCGCAGCCTTGGCGCAGACCCCGAACCAAGTGATTGCGCGCACTGATCTTGCTATGCGGTTGGGGCGCTCGCCTGAAAATATGTCTGACCGGACGATTGATGTTCAGATCACGCGCTTGCGGCGCAAAATTGAAAACGATCCCAAAGAGCCACGCCACCTACAGACTGTGCGCGGTGAGGGATATTTACTTTCCACGGAATAGGATTTCTCAATGACAACGGCATTGATCACTCATCCCGATTGCTTGACCCATGTCACGCCCC
Source organism: Paracoccaceae bacterium (assembly GCA_039767595.1). GTDB lineage: Bacteria > Pseudomonadota > Alphaproteobacteria > Rhodobacterales > Rhodobacteraceae > JBDNBY01. Next base: position 9,085 of record JBDNBY010000155.1, read on the forward strand.
ACGGCCATCCCGAGCAAGTGGCGCGGCTGCGCAGCGTTCTTGATGCGTTCGAGGGGCTATCCTTAGAGCAAGTCATGGCCCCGATGGCCCAAGATGAAGATATCCACCTGCTGCATCCGCAGGGGTATGTGAACGAGATCAAAACAAATATTCCAAAGCATGGAAATGTGCAGATGGACGATGACACTTTTGTCTCGCCTGGATCTTTGAATGCGGCTTATCGCGCCGTGGGCGCTGTGCTGCGCGGGGTGGATATGGTTCTTGCGGATGTGGTGCAAAATGCCTTTTGCGCGACACGGCCGCCTGGGCATCACGCGGAATATGCGAAAACAATGGGGTTTTGCCTCTTTGGTACGGTCGCATTGGCGGCTAAACACGCGATGGAGCGGCACGATCTGAAACGGGTGGCGATTGTCGATTTTGATGTGCATCACGGCAATGGCACGCAAGATTTGCTCGAGGAAGAAAGTCGCGCCTTGCTCATTACATCGCAGCAAATGCCTTTATGGCCGGGCTCGGGTGATCCGCGTGAGACGGGCCGATATAATAACGTGTTGAACGTCGCCTTGCCCCCTGAGTCGGATGGGGCCGTGATGCGTGAGAGGTATATCAAAGACGTCTTTCCGCGCCTTGCCGATTTTGACCCTGAGTTGATTTTAATTTCCGCAGGATTTGATGCGCATCGCGATGACCCATTGGCACAACTGAAATGGGATGAGGATGATTTTGCATGGCTGACGCAAGAGATTTGCGCATTGGCAGCGGCGCATTGTAGCGGACGCGTTGTATCCACGTTAGAAGGGGGCTATCATCTTGAGGCATTGGCCTCGTGCGCGCGGACCCATGTTGAAGAATTGATAAAGGCGGGACAATGACACAAACACCTATAGCAGAGCTCAGCTTTGAGGCGGCCATGGCCGAATTAGAGCAGGTCGTCACCAAGATCGAGCGCGGAGAAGTCGCACTTGAGGAATCAATCACGCTCTATGAGCGCGGCGCTGAGTTGAAAAAGCATTGCGAAGCCAAGCTGAAAGCCGCCGAAGAAAAAGTGACAGCGCTCACATTAGATCGTGACGGTGCCGTGACCGGCGAGAGCCCAGCGACTGGCCTATGACGCTGCGCGCTGATCTTGCGCAGAGCGTTGAGGCGCTCAAGCACGGCTTTGCCCCTTATTTGGATGGGCCGCGCGATGTGCCGCTCTATCCGGCGATGGCCTATGCGCTCGACGGTGGCAAGGCGATCCGTGGGCATTTGGTGTTACTCTCGGCACAGCTTTATGATGTGCCGCGCGCGCAGGCGCTTTATCCTGCGATGGCGGTTGAGGCAATCCATGCCTATTCATTGGTCCATGACGATTTGCCTGCGATGGATGATGATGATCTACGCCGCGGCCGCCCCACTGTGCACAAGGCATGGGATGAAGCCAGTGCCATTTTAGTCGGCGATGCATTGCAATCGACGGCCTATGAAATTCTACTGGATCCACAAGGGGCCATTCCGGCAGCGCGCGTGGTTGATTTGGCGCAGAGCTTGGCGCAGGCCTCGACGCAGATGGTGTTGGGCCAAATGCGCGATATTGCGATGGAAACACGCCAAAATGCCAGCCTTGATGATATCATCACCATGCAGCGCGGCAAGACGGGCGCGTTGATCGAATGGTCGAGTTGCGCGGGCGCACGGCTTGCGGGGCAGGATCCTCAGGCCCTCAGGACATACGCAGCGGCGATCGGCTTGGCCTTTCAAGTGGCCGATGATATTTTGGACGTTGAGGGCGATGCAGCGGTCACGGGCAAGCGCGTGGGCAAAGATGCTGGTGCCGGCAAGGGAACATTCGTCTCGCATCTGGGGCTAGAGGCGGCGAAAACGCGGGCACGGGATCTTGTTGATGAGGCCTGTTCTGCGTTAGATGAATTTGGCGCTGCGGCGGCCCCCCTGTGCGACGTGGCTAGATTTATTATTGAGCGTGAAAGTTAACCATCACATGGACCAACCCACACAGACGCCCCTCCTTGACCGTGTTTGCGAAGATTTTTCGCACATTAAATCGCTGTCTGATGTCCAACTGCGCCAGCTCAGTGATGAGCTGCGCCACGATACCATCGCAGCGGTGTCAAAGACGGGCGGTCATTTGGGCGCGGGGCTTGGTGTGGTTGAGTTAACCGTTGCGCTACATGCCGTATTCAATACGCCCAAGGACAAAGTGATCTGGGACGTCTCGCATCAGGCCTATCCCCATAAAATCCTCACGGGTCGCCGCACGCAAATGAGCAGCTTGCGCCAAAAAGACGGCCTATCAGGCTTTACCAAACGCACCGAGAGCGTTTTTGATCCCTTCGGCACGGCGCATAGCTCGACTTCGATCTCGGCGGCTTTGGGTTTTCGCACGGCGCATGATTTGGGCGGCTCTCTCGACGAAGGCAGCGGCGACGCGATTGCCGTGATCGGCGATGGGGCCATGACAGGCGGCATGGCGTTTGAGGCGATGAACCATGCTGGCCATTTGAAAAAGCGAGTGTTTGTTATCCTCAATGATAACGAAATGTCGATCGCGCCGCCAGTTGGGGGCCTGTCTAATTATCTATCTAAGCTTTATGCCGAGACGCCGCTTCAGGATCTAAAGGACGTGGCCAAAGGGGCCGTCTCTTTCCTCCCAGAGCCGTTTCGCGAGGGGGCCAAGCGCGCCAAGGATGCGCTCAAATCAATGGCCGTTGGCGGCACGATGTTCGAGGCGCTGGGCATGTCCTATGTCGGGCCGATTGATGGGCATGATTTAGATCAGCTGCTACCTGTACTCCGCACCGTTCAAGCGCGGGCGACGGGCCCAATGCTCATTCACGTCGTGACGAAAAAGGGCAAAGGCTATGCCCCCGCAGAGGCCGCCCGCGATGGTGGCCATGCCACAGCGAAATTCGATATGATCACGGGCGCCCAGAGCAAGTCGGCGTCTAATGCCCTAAATTATACCAAAGTTTTTGGCGAGACATTGACTGAATTGGCCGCGCAAGATGACAAAATCTGTGCTGTGACAGCGGCAATGCCCGATGGCACGGGGCTAAACCTGATGCAAACACGCTATCCTAGCCGTGTGTTTGACGTGGGCATTGCCGAACAGCATGGCGTGACCTTTGCTGCGGCGCTGGCCGCAGGGGGCATGCGGCCATTTTGTGCGATTTACTCGACGTTTTTACAGCGCGGCTACGATCAAATCATTCATGATGTCGCATTGCAAAACTTGCCTGTTCGCTTTGCCATTGACCGCGCGGGATTGGTCGGGGCGGATGGCGCGACCCATGCGGGCAGCTTTGACATTACTTATTTAGCGACCGTTCCCAATATGGTTGTCATGGCCGCCGCAGATGAAGCGGAACTGCGCCATATGGTGGCCACAGCGGCGGCCTATGATGCCGGTCCGATCGCCTTTCGCTATCCGCGCGGCGAGGGCACAGGTGTTGACCTGCCGGCGCAGCCCGAGGTGATCCCCATAGGCCAATCGCGGACCATCCAAACGGGCCGTGATATTGCGGTGATCTCTTTTGGCACGCGGCTCTCGCATGTCGAGCGCGCGATTGAAGAGCTGCGCGATACAGGCATCACACCGACCGTTGTCGACGCGCGTTTTGCCAAGCCCCTTGATCGCACACGATTTTTAGAATTGGCCGCATCGCATCGCGCCATTTTGACAATCGAAGAGGGTGCCGTTGGCGGCTTTGGCAGCCATGTGGCGCAGCTCTTTTCGGATGAGGGTGTCTTTGACGATGGGCTGATCTACCGTTCTATGATTTTGCCGGACAGGTTTATTGATCAAGGCAGCCCCGATCAAATGTATGATGACGCAGGCTTGAGCGCCGCAGACATTGCGCAAAAACTGCATGAGATCGCCGAAAAACTATGAGGGTTTCGTGCTGATCTATGTGCATAAGATCCTACCTGCCCTGATCAGCCTGCTGGCTTTGGTGTTATATTTGATCCTCTGGTCGATGATATCGCGGCGGCGGTGGCCGTCGGTCATGGCTTTGGTCTTGTTATGGGTCATCAGCATGCCCAGTGTGGGGAATTGGGCGCTGGGCGTGATTGAGCGGGACTATCCCCCCATTGATCTCGCGCAGGTGCAACGGGTGGACGCAGTTGTTGTTTTGGGCGGGGCCCGCGCGACCATTCCCTTGGCCGAAGGTGTCTATAAATATGAATTCAACCACTCTGTTGATCGATTTGAAGCGGGGCTTCGTCTGATCCAAAAGGGTCAATCTGACCGCTTGATTTTGACGCGCGGATTGCTGCCGTGGGATCGCGGCGTGCCCGAAGGGGAGTGGCTGCGTGACATGGCGATTGAGCGTGGCATCCCCGCAGATCTGATCACACTCACCCCGATCGTTGCAAATACCGAGGCAGAGGCCGCCGCCATCGCCCAAATGATCCCCGCGTCTGAGCGGATCGCGCTGGTTACCTCCAGTTTTCATATGCCACGTGCCATGGCGGTATTTCAGGCCAAGGGCGTCACGGCCGTCCCTGTTCCGGTTGATCATTGGCGCGAGCATCACGACCTGACGGTGATTGACTTTTTGCCCAGCGGCCGCGCCGTGATGCATGTCAATTGGGCCGCACGCGAAATGCTGGGCCGGTTGTATTACCGATTGAAATACGGCGCGCAGACCGTAGATACAGCGCGCGCATAGGCGACTTGCGCTATTCGGATTGGGCTAAGATCGCCTTTAGCCCCTCGCGATACGTCGGATAGCGGGGTTGCCAGCCCAGAAGGGTTTTTAGCTTGGTGTTTCGCACGCGTTTGTTTTCATCATAAAACGCACGTGCCATGGGTGACATATCAGCGGTGGCGAAATCCACATCCGCAAGCGGCGGCAGGTTCAACAGATCCGCGGCATAGCTCAGCACATCTTGGGGCGGGGCGGGTTCATTATCGACAATGTTAAATGCCTCGCCTTCAGTGGGCAGTTGGATTGAGGCCCAAAGCGCCTCGGCGATATCCTCGACATGTGCGCGATTGAACACTTGCCCAGGCTTGATGATACGGCGGGCTTTGCCGGCGCTGACTTTCTCAAAGGGGCCGCGATTTGGGCCATAGATGCCGCCCAAGCGGAACACATGCATCGGCAAATGATCGAGGCCGAGCCAAGTTGCCTCTGCCTCTACACGGTGGCGCCCACGCGCGGAGGAGGGGGTTAAGGGCGCGCTTTCATCGACCCATCCACCGTCTTGATCGCCATAAACTGCGATGGTCGAGAGGTATCCCATCCACGTCATATTGGGCAGCGGCCCTCGAAACACGTCGGGCAAGGCGTTGAAGACTGGATCGCCCGTGGATTTCGGCGCGGCTGAGAGTAAAACGCATGTCGCGCTTTGGATATCTTGGGCGGTGATGTCCGACCAGCGTTTTGCCGTGTACCCTTTGGCGTTGAGCTGATCCCATTTCTCATCCGAGCGGGTGGCGGCGGTGACGCGCCCACCGTGGGCTGTGACGATATCCGATAACGCTTGCGCGGTGTATCCGTGTCCTAAGTTCAAAAGATGCAAGAGGCAGTCCTATTGTGAGAGAGGTCGACTAGGAACCCATAGATAACCCGCAGGTGATAAAATGAAAGCCTCTCGTAACCCATGGGGTTTATTTGCCGCCTTTTTGAGGCATGCCCCGCCGGCGGCCTCGGCCGTGGCTTGGGCCTGATCGGGGTCGACATCATAGAGATGTAGTTCGCACCCTGCCCCGCGTGCCCCCGTCTCGGGGAGCATGTTGATCAAAGGATGCCCGTGATATGTGCGATCATGATGGAGCATCATCACCATACCGGGCCGCCGCAGAATCGCGAACCCCTCATCTACCCGCGAGGCGGCAAAGCCCAAGCAGTCGGTCATAAATTTTATTTCAGCGGCGAGATGCGGCACTAACAAATTTATGCCAAAGCCGCCAAGCTGCTTGCCAAAATCGGCGGGGGATATCGTTGCGTCATTCATGCCATTGCTCATCTTGTATGTTTTGCAAGATAAGGTAGCATAAGGAGACTGGCCTGCAATTAGAAAGACGCCAACATGAATTTACATAGTGCCCCATGCCCCTCGCCCCAAGAGTTTACGGATGCGGTGCAGGCCGTGGCCTATCTCCAAGAGTTGTATCACCAGCAAACAGCATTCTTGAACGCGGCCTTTGCCGAGGCACTGGCCGGCGCGGCGCAAGCGGGCAAATATCGCGCCTATTATCCGCAAATTCGATTAACCACGGAACATCATAGCACTGTCGACAGTCGGCTGAGTTTTGGTCATGTCACTTTGCCCGGCTCTTATGCGACCACCATCACACAGCCCACCTTGTTTGGAAATTATTTGACAGATCAGATTGATCTCTTGGTGCAAAATCATAATGTGCCCATTGTGATCGAGCTGTCCTCAACGCCGATCCCAATTCACTTTGCGCTGGGCGCGTCGGGTGAGGATGTCTCAGCCTCTGGGCCTGCGGATTTCTCAATGCGCGATATGTTTGATGTGCCTGATTTGGATCATATCAATGATGATATTGTAAACGGGGTGCATGAGAAGGGCCCCGATATTCCCAAACCGCTGGCGCTCTTTTCAGCGTTGCGGATCGATTATTCCTTAGCGCGGCTGAGCCATTATACAGCGACGCGGCCGGATCATTTTCAAAATTTCGTCCTCTTTACGAATTATCAATTTTATATTGATGAGTTCGAACAGATTGCGCGCGCCGCCTTTGCGGATCCCAATTCCGGCTACACAAGCTTTGTCGCGCCGGGCAATCATGAGATCACCACAGCCGATGGCGTACTGCCTGATTTGGCCAAAGCGCCGCAAATGCCGTCGTATCATCTTAAACGGGCCGATGGGAATGGCATTACATTGGTCAATATTGGCGTGGGGCCATCGAATGCAAAAACCGCCACGGATCATATTGCGGTTTTGCGACCGCATGCTTGGATCATGGTCGGGCATTGCGCAGGGCTTCGTAATTCTCAGGCATTGGGGGATTTCGTTTTGGCGCATGCCTATGTGCGCGAAGATCAAGTGCTCGATGCGGATTTACCGCCATGGGTGCCGATCCCCGCTTTGGCCGAAATCCAAGTGGCCCTCGAGCAAGCGGTGGGCGATGTTGCACAGATCACCGGTTATGATTTGAAAAAGGTTATGCGCACTGGCACTGTGGCCTCGGTTGACAATCGCAACTGGGAGCTGCGCGAGCATGCGGGCCCAATTCACCGCCTCAGCCAGTCGCGCGCGATTGCCCTCGATATGGAAAGCGCGACGGTTGCGGCCAATGGCTACCGCTTTCGCGTGCCTTATGGGACATTGTTATGCGTGTCAGACAAGCCATTGCATGGAGAGCTAAAACTCCCTGGAATGGCGTCTGAATTCTACAAAACGCAGGTTTCGCGGCATTTGCAAATTGGGATGAAAACGATGGAACGGCTGCGCGAGATGCCTTTGGCACGGCTTCATAGCCGAAAATTACGCAGTTTTGACGAAACTGCCTTCCTTTAGATCAAAAAAATCCAACAAAATATGCGAAAATTACATCCTTTTGACCACTAATTGTTGTGTTTGCACACAATATAGGGCAGAAATAGTGCATCGCCCCGCAGCGGGCAATTTTATAGGAGTACCTAATGACAAAACCTATGACCAAGACGCAGCTCGTTGCAACTCTTGCAGAGCGCATGGGCACAGACAAGAAATCCGCAACAGCAGCGCTTGACGCCGTATGCGGCGTAATCACTGACGAAGTGAGCGGCGGCGGTGCTGTTACGCTTCCAGGTATCGGCAAAATTTATTGCCGCGAACGCCCAGAGCGTATGGTGCGCAACCCATCAACGGGTGAGCAAATGAAAAAAGAAGCGGATAAAGTTGTCAAAATGACAATCGCAAAAGCTTTGAAAGATAGCGTCAACGGCTAAGCCATACCGCGACCTAGATCATTCAAAAGCCGCTCTCATTTGAGGGCGGCTTTTTACGTTGCGTTCTGCGTGACAAATCTGGGGCACATGCTATCGTTTGAGGATCAAGCGAGGTATGCACATGTCTGAATTCCCCCATTTTACGGCACCCCTAGATCTTGGGTTCACGCAACTGCGCAATCGGTTGGTGATGGGATCCATGCACACGAACCTTGAAGAGTTGGGCGATTGGGATCGTGTGGCCGAATTTTACGCGGCCCGTGCGCGCGGCGGCGCGGGCTTGATGGTCACGGGAGGGATGTCGCCCAATGCCGAAGGCGGCGTATTTCAAGGGGCAGCTGGGTTATTTACCGATCAGGACATTAAGAACCACCAACATGTGACCGAGCGTGTGCATGACGCGGGTGGTCAGATCGCGATGCAAATCCTGCACGCGGGACGATATGCCTATAGCCCGCACTGCATGGCGCCCTCGGCGATTAAATCTCCGATTTCCCCGTTTACCCCCAAAGAAATGACCGAAGAGGAGATCCTCAAGCAAATCCGCGATATCGCAACTGCAGGCGCGCGGGCGCGTGACGCGGGGTATGACGGGATCGAATTAATGGGGTCCGAGGGGTATTTGATCAATCAGTTCCTCGTCACGCATACTAACAAACGCACGGACGCATGGGGGGGATCCTACGAGAACCGCATGCGATTTGCGATTGAGGCGTTGCGCGCGGTGCGGGCCGCGGTGGGGGATGATTTTATCATTATTTTCCGCCTGTCCATGATCGATTTGATCCCAGAGGGATCCAGCTTTGACGAAGTGCTCACGCTTGCCAAGGCTGTTGAAGCCGAAGGCGCCACTATTTTGAACACCGGCATTGGATGGCACGAGGCGCGCATCCCGACGATCGCGACCTCTGTGCCGCGGGCGGCCTTTGCTTGGGTGACGCAGCAGGTCAAAGAGCATGTTAGCCTGCCTGTAATGACATCCAATCGGATCAATACCCCCGAGGTGGCCGAGGAGGTGCTGGCCTCGGGCGCGGCCGATCTGATCTCAATGGCGCGTCCCATGTTGGCGGACCCAGAGTTTATGCGCAAAACCCTTGACGGGCGGGTCAAGCTGATCACCCCGTGCATCGCC
>JBDNBY010000156.1:0-3174 GCA_039767595.1 Paracoccaceae bacterium
AATACGCCACTTGAATGATCACCGAGAGCGCCTCAGCCACAAACAGACCGCCTATGATGGCCCAGACAATCTCGTGCTTGGTCGCCACAGCAATTGTGCCAAGCGCCCCGCCCAATGCCAGCGATCCCGTATCACCCATAAAGACCGCAGCAGGCGGCGCATTATACCATAGAAAGCCGAGCCCCGCGCCAATAAGAGCCGCGCAGAAAATCAAAATCTCGCCAGTACCCGGCACGTAATGCACATCTAAATACTCGGTCACATCCACGCGGCCCACGACATAGGCAATCACGCCCAATGCCCCTGCCGCGATCATCACTGGCATGATCGCCAAGCCGTCCAAACCATCGGTTAAATTCACCGCATTGGCCGAGCCGACGATCACCACTATGGTAAAGGGAATAAAGAACCACCCTAAATTGACCAGAACATCTTTGAACACTGGGATTGCCAGTTGATTGCGCAATTCATCTGTATGCAAGGCGCTCGCCACCACAGCCACCACCACGGAGAGCACCGCGCCGACCAATAGGCGGATCCGCGCAGGCACGCCTTTGGTGTTACCTTTGGACACTTTGGCATAATCATCCCAAAAGCCAATCGCGCCATAGCCCAGCGTCACGCCAAGGACGAGCCAGACATACACGTTATCCCAGCGCGCCCAGACCAAAGTCGAGAAGAGCAAGGCGCCCACGATCAGCAACCCGCCCATTGTGGGCGTGCCCGCTTTGGCAAAATGTCCCTCTGGGCCGTCCTCGCGGATCGGCTGGCCTTTGCCTTGGCGCACGCGCAAAAAATTGATCAACGGACGCCCAAACACAAAGCCAAAAATCAACGATGTCATAAAGGCACCGCCCGCGCGGAATGTAATATAGCGAAAGAGGTTGAAGAAATCCCCCCCGTCACTGAGCGCAGTTAGCCAATAGAGCATTGCTTGATCCTTTTTATCTTTGCGCCGCAATGACCGATGATCGCCGGCCGGTCAACGCGTTTCCCCAAAAGAAGAGGTGCTTTTCTAAACTGTGTTGCCTAAGATGATTGATTGAACGAGCTTTGACAGACCCATCGAATTTGACCCTTTGACCATAATGGCGTGGCGGCCCGTCAGATCCCCGATCGCCGTACTGATGTCATCCACAGTTTCAAAATGGCGCGTCTGGCGATGATCAAGGCTGCCGCTGGCCTGCCGCATACTTTCCCCCAGTGTCCACACTGTGATCTGTGCGCCAAACAAATGCGCCACTTCGTCCATCACCGCCGCATGGGCCGCGGCACTTGCCGTGCCCAGCTCTTTCATATCGCCCAAAATGGCGATGGGCTGATGCGTCTCTTGGTACTGCCGTAGCCCGCGCAGCGCGGCGCGCATTGAGGCCGGATTTGCGTTATAGCTTTCATCGATCAAAAGGCCTGTGGCGGTTTGAGTGTGCCACGCATGGACGGCACCGCGCCCTGCACCGGCGTGCCAGAGCACCGCGCGGGCGGCGGCACGCGCCGGATCTGCCCCAGCGGCGCACGCAGCGGCATAGGCAAGGCGCATATTGAAATGATGATGCTCTTGGGCCGAGGTCATTGTAAATGTTGCCGGCGTTCCATCCCACTCGAGAGCGACATCAACATTCTCTCCATGGGCCTGCGCCCCTCGCGCAACCAGTACATGATCCCGAAGGGTCTCAAGCGCCGCGTCAACCACTGGTAGACCTTCGGGCCAGTGCGCGGCATGGGGCCCTGCGTCAATCACCTGCGCGCCCATCGCTTTGGCCGCGCTCATTAAGATCACATTATCGGCAAGGGCCGCGCCCACGATCGCCGTACCGTTGGATTCCAGCCCCGCGAACACTTGCGCTTTTTCAAGGGCAATCAAACTGCGCGGCGCGCCAAAGGCGGCCTGATCGGCAAAGCCCTCGACATGCGCTTCGGCCACAGTCGTAACGACCGCCACATGCGGACGCGCCAAATTTGAGAGCGGCGCAATCTCGCCCATATGGTTCATGCCCATTTCGATTACGGCAAAGTCCGTATCCGCGGGCATCCGCGCCAAGGTGAGCGGCACGCCCCAATGATTGTTATATGAGGCGGCCGAGGCATGCACCCGCCCCTCAAGGAGCGTGCGCAGCATCTCTTTGCACGTCGTTTTCCCAACAGAGCCCGTCACAGCGATGACCCTGCCTGACATGCGCGCGCGGGCATGGCGCGCCAACCCCTCAAGCGCCGTTAAAACATCCTCAACGAGCAAAAGCGGGGCCGTCTCATCAAGCCCCTCTGGCACATGCGAGACGAGCGCCGCGGCGGCCCCTTTGGCCAACGCCTCAGCGACAAATTCATGCCCGTCGCGCGCCGCGCTCAAGGCGACGAAAAGATCACCGCGCTCGAGTGTGCGCGTATCAATCGAGACGCCAGAGGCCGTCCACACTTGACGCGGTGTTCCACCTGTTGCCGCGGCAGCGTCGCGCGATGTCCATAGGCTCATAACCGTCCCTCCAATGCCGCCACGGCGACCGAGGCTTGCTCCACATCATCAAAGGGATAGGTGACATCGCCGACGATCTGCGTCGTCTCGTGACCTTTGCCGCAAATGATCAGTGCGTCTCCTGCCCCGACCAGATCAACGCCGCGCAAAATGGCCTCGGCTCGATCACCGACCACCATCGCTTCGGGGGCGCCTTCGGCGACCGCGGCGCGGATGGTGTCCGGATCTTCACTGCGCGGATTATCATCTGTGATAATCACAATATCGGCAGCCTGAGCCGCCGCCGCGCCCATCAATGGCCGCTTGCTGCGATCCCGATCGCCGCCCGCGCCAATAATGGCCACAACGCGCCCCATCACATGCGGCCGTAGCGCCGTGATCGCGGTCGATACCGCATCTGGCGTATGAGCATAATCGACGAACACAGCCCCGCCGTTATCGCGCGTGGCGGCCAATTCCATCCGCCCGCGCACGCCGTTCAGATGCTCTAGCGCGCCAAAAACCTCATCCGCCGGTTCGCCGGTTGCCAAGGCAAGCCCCGCAGCCACGAGGGCATTATGCGCTTGGAACCCGCCCACAAGGGGGAGGCGTTTTTGATAACGCGTACCGGCATAAGAAAAGAGCACAGTTTGCCCAGTGGCATCATATCTTTGGCCCTGAATATGGAGATCCGACATCATATCATGCCCTACCGTGATCACTGGCAT
>JBDNBY010000157.1:0-3514 GCA_039767595.1 Paracoccaceae bacterium
CGCTCACAGTGGGATCTATCGGGCGAGGCATACGGCATCGCCGCCGCCAACGCGATCGAAGAGGTCATTCTCGCCGAAGGGCCAGAGACCGTGGGCGCGCTATGCCTCGAGCCAGTGACGGCGGGTGGCGGTGTCATCACCCCGCCCCCGGGGTATTGGGAACGCGTGCAAGAAATCTGTAAGAAATACGATATTTTGCTGCACATCGACGAAGTGGTCTGCGGCGTTGGGCGCACGGGCACGTGGTTCGGCTATCAACATTACGGGGTCAAGCCTGACATGGTCACAATGGCCAAGGGCGTTGCATCCGGCTACGCGGCGATTGCCTGCCTTGTCACCACCGAAGAGGTGTTTGACAAATTCAAAGATGACACGGACCCCATGGGATATTTCCGCGACATCTCGACCTTTGGCGGCTGCACGGCGGGCCCTGCGGCAGCGATTGAAAACATGCGCATCATCGAAGATGAAGGCCTGTTGGACAACACCGTCGCGATGGGCGCGCATATGGTGGAGAACCTCAATGCCTTGGCCGAGAAACACGCCGTGATTGGCCAAGTACGCGGCAAAGGTCTCTTTTGCGGGGCCGAGCTTGTGGCAGATCGCACAAGCAAAGAGCCCGCAGCAGAGAAAATGGTCCAAGCGGTGGTCGCCGATTGTATGGCCCAAGGTGTGGTCATCGGGGCAACGAACCGCTCGTTACCTGGATTTAACAACACGCTGTGCTTTAGCCCGGCTCTTATCGCCACCAAGGACGATATCAACGAAATCACTGAGGCCGTCGATAAAGCGCTGACCAAAGTGTTTGGCTGATAGAACAGTTTAAAATCAATATCAAAGCCGGTCATTTTGTGGCCGGCTTTTTTATATGTTGCAATCTGAATGCGCCGCATCATACTACCAGTTGAAAGGCGAAATCAGTCCAATGCCCATTCCAATTCAAAACTTTTTTCTAGATCCAGACACGCAAGGCACGCTGCAATCTAAAATTCAGCAGATGATTGCCCAAGGGATCCTCACGGGCCGCTATCAAAAGGGGGACAAGCTGCCCTCGACGCGCAAATTGGCCGTGCATTTAGGCGTCTCGCGGATCACGGTCACCTTGGCCTACACGGAACTTTTGGCCAGTGATTACATCACCTCGCGCGGGCGATCGGGCTATTACGTCTCGCAAACGGCGCCCATTGCGCCCAAGTTTGACACCCCTACCCCGCGCAATGACACAATTGATTGGTCGCGCGCCATTGGCCAACGCTATTCGGGCGGCTTTTTTGAGCAGAAAAACCTCAATTGGTCCAAGCTGCCCTATCCATTTGTCTATGGGCAAACCGATAGCACATTGTTTGATCACGCCAATTGGCGATTGTGCGCGCTCAAGGCGTTGGGCGGCAAGGATTTTGCAGCGCTCACCAGCGACTATTATGACCAAGATGACCCGCAACTCGTTGAATTTATTGCGCGCCATAGCCTGCCGAGGCGAGGCATTATTGCCAATTCAAATGAAATCCTTGTAACCATGGGGGCGCAAAATGCGCTCTGGCTTGCGGCGCAAGTCCTTCTGACTCAGCGGCGCACCGCGACGATTGAAAACCCGTGCTATCCGCCCTTGCTCGATATCTTGCAACAATCGCGCTGCCGTGTTGAGGCTGTCCCCGTCGATGACAAAGGGCTGGACCCTGGGCAGTTACCAAACGAAAGCCATGTGATTTTCACGACCCCAAGCCACCACTGCCCCACCGCGGCCACCATGCCGCTCGAGCGGCGGCGCGCCTTGCTGGATCGGGCGGCCGAATTGGATGCGCTGATTGTTGAGGATGATTACGAATTCGAAATGTCCTACCTTGCGCCGCCCTCCCCCTCTCTCAAATCCCTCGACCGGGATGGACGGGTGATTTATATTGGATCCTTTTCGAAATCACTTTTTCCGGGGTTGCGTCTTGGCTATCTTGTGGGGTCAGAGCCGTTTATTCGCGAGGCGCGCGCCCTGCGGGCCAGCGTCTTGCGCCACCCCCCCGGCCATATTCAACGCACCGCTGCCTACTTTCTGGGTCTGGGGCATTACGATGCCCTTATTCGCCGCCTCTCTAAGACCTTTCAAAAACGCCGCGAAATCCTTGAGGCCGCTATTGAAAAGCATAAGTTGATTCTGGCCGGCAAGGCCGTTTTTGGTGGCACCAGCTTTTGGATGGAAGTGCCCGCACATATTGATACCAAGCGCCTTGCGCAAAACTTATTGCCCCATGGCGTCGTGATCGAGCCGGGGCATCTTTTCTTTTATCAACACGATGGGCCGCGGAATTTCTTTCGATTGGCTTATTCGTCTATCTCTGCGGAGAAAATCGACCAAGGCATCGCCCTGATCGCCCAAGAGATCACACGTTTTGGACTTAAATCACCGTAAAAACTGGCCCTAGAACGAAGCGAGCCGCAACCGTATATTGCCAACAATATCTACCCGCATTACAGGATCTGAGGAGCATCCCATGAAAATGACAACAGAAGAAGCATTTGTAAAAACACTGCAAATGCACGGAATTGAACACGCCTTTGGTATTATCGGCTCTGCGATGATGCCGATTTCAGATTTGTTCCCGACGGCGGGCATCAATTTTTGGGACTGCGCCCACGAAGGCAGCGCAGGCATGATGGCCGATGGCTACACGCGCGCCACAGGCAAAATGTCAATGATGATCGCGCAAAACGGCCCAGGTATTACGAATTTCGTCACCGCCGTGAAAACGGCCTATTGGAACCACACACCCCTCTTGTTGGTGACCCCGCAAGCGGCGAACAAGACGATTGGCCAAGGCGGCTTCCAAGAAGTTGAGCAAATGAAATTGTTCGAAGACATGGTCGCCTATCAAGAAGAAGTGCGCGACCCTTCTCGTGTGGCCGAAGTGCTTGCACGCGTCATCGCCCAAGCCAAACGCGCCAGTGCGCCAGCGCAATTGAACATTCCACGCGACATGTGGACCCAGATCATCGACATTGAAATCCCCGAGCCAATCGAATTTGAACGCAGCTCAGGCGGCGAGAATGCCGTAGCTGATGCCGCCGCTTTGTTGAGCACGGCCAAGAACCCTGTGATCCTCAATGGTGCCGGTGTTGTGCTGTCCAAAGGTGGCATTGACGCGTCGATCGAACTGGCCGAGCGTCTCGATGCGCCGGTTTGTGTGGGATATCAGCATAACGATGCCTTCCCAGGATCACATCCCCTCTTTGCCGGTCCGTTGGGCTACAATGGCTCCAAGGCGGGAATGGAATTGATCAAAAGCGCAGACGTTGTCCTCTGCCTTGGAACGCGGTTGAACCCATTCTCAACACTTCCAGGCTATGGCATGGAATATTGGCCCGCAGATGCCAAGATTATCCAAGTTGACATCAACCCCGACCGCATTGGCCTGACGAAAAAAGTGTCCGTTGGTATTGTCGGCGATGCCGCCAAAGTGGCCACAGGCATTTTGAACCAACTCACTGACACAGCAGGCGATGCCGGCCGCGACGAACGCAAAGC
>JBDNBY010000158.1:0-9360 GCA_039767595.1 Paracoccaceae bacterium
ATGGAACAATTGGCCATTTTGGGCCAACAAATCGGGGTCGACACTCTACCGATCGTCAAGGGCGAGGATCCCGTCACCATCGCCAAACGCGCCAAAATGCAGGCGTCGCTGGGCGGGTATGACGTATACCTCTTGGATACCGCGGGCCGGCTGCACATCGATCACGAGCTGATCGCCCAAGCGGCCGCCGTGCACGATGTGGCCAACCCACGCGAAACTCTGTTGGTTGTCGATGGTTTGACCGGCCAAGATGCCGTGAACGTGGCCACGGAATTTGACGATAAAATCGGCGTGTCCGGCGTTGTTCTCACGCGTATGGATGGCGATGGCCGCGGCGGTGCGGCCCTCTCGATGAAATCCATCACGGGCAAACCGATTAAATACGTCGGTTTGGGCGAGAAAATGGATGCGCTCGAAACCTTCGAGGCGGATCGGATCGCCGGCCGTATTTTGGGCATGGGCGATATCGTGTCTTTGGTGGAAAAGGCCCAAGCGACCTTTGAGGCCGAACAATCCGAACGGATGATGAAGCGTTTCCAAAAGGGCATGTTCAATATGAACGACCTCAAGATGCAGCTTGAGCAAATGGAAAAAATGGGCGGCATGGAAAGCGTGCTGTCGATGATGCCCGGCATGGGCAAAGCCGCCAAGCAAATGGCCGGCGCGGGCATGGACGATAGCGTCATCAAACGCCAAATCGCGTTGATCAGCTCCATGACGAAAAAAGAGCGCGCCAATCCCCAAATCCTCCAAGCCAGCCGCAAAAAGCGGATCGCCGCAGGCGCAGGCCTCGAAGTATCCGAGCTGAACAAGCTTTTGAAATCACAGCGCCAAATGGCCGATATGATGAAGAAAATGGGCAAAGGCGGCATGCTCAAACAAATGATGAAAGGCATGTTCGGCAAAGGCGGCGATATGCCCCAAATGCCCGCAGGCATGGACCCCAGCCAAATGGATCCCTCCATGATGCAAGAGGCCGCAAAACACATCGGCAAATCTGGCATAGGCGGCCTGCCAGGCATGGGCGGTCTGCCCCCCGGGCTTGGCGGCCTCGGAGGCTTTGGCAAGAAAAAATGAGCACCCTCGTCCCCTTTGCCCCCACCCTAGAGACAGAGCGCCTCATCCTGCGCGGCCCCGAGCCTCGCGATATTGAGCCGTTCATCGCATTTGCCGCCGATCCGCGCGCAAATGGCTTTGGTGGGACCATGCCCCGCGATGACGCGTGGCGATGGTTTGGGATGAATATCGGACATTGGCATATCAAACGCTTTGGCTACTTCTTTATCCAAGAGCGCGCCACAGGCAAAACCGCTGGCATCAGCGGCATTTGGATGCCCGAAGGGTGGCCCGAGCCTGAAATCGGATGGTCCGTCTTTGCTGGGTTCGAAGGCAAATCCATCGCCTTCGAGGCCGCGCAACGTGTGCGTCAACACGTCTATGAGGATCACAAATGGGACACGATCACCTCGATGATCGTTCCGGGAAACACACGGTCCGAGGCTTTGGCCAAACGTATGGGCTGCACCCTTGAGGGCACCTATGAAAATCCGCACATGGGGCTCGATCAAATCTTCCGCCACCCCTCTCGCGAGGCGCTTGGCTATGCATAATATCCCAACGCTTGAAACAGATCGCCTAATCCTCACCGCGCCCTCGCAGGCCGCCATTGCACCGTTCCACGCATTCTACGCGTCGGCGCGCGCCACATACGTGGGCGGCGGGATCTCTGATTTCAAAATGTTTCAAGCATGGGCGGCTATCTCAAATATGATCGGTCATTGGTCATTGCGCGGCTACGGGCTGTGGACCCTCCATCGCCGCTCAGACGACGCCGTCCTAGGCCATTGCGGTCTATTACACTGGCATGATTGGCCAGAGGCCGAATTGGCCTATTGCCTCTACGATGAAACCTTTGAACATCACGGCTACATCACCGAGGCCGCCACAACTGCGTTGACCTACGCCGCCAACCATTTGGGCCAAGATCGCGTCGCCAGCTTTATCGACCCGCAAAATACCGCCTCCATAAACGTCGCCACACGGCTCGGCGCCGCACCCCAGAGCACGATTACCTTGCGCGATGAACCCGCGACACTCTACCGTCATCAATCGTGGAAAGGGGCCGCAGATGCGTAACACCCTTATCCAACTTTGTTTTTCAAATACTCACAGCGCGACGCCGCCCCAAGAGGTGCTGCGATGGTGAGTATTCCAACACTTGAAACACCTCGGCTTCTGCTGCGCGAACCCAAGGCCGAAGATTACCCAAAATTCAAGGCGACCTTCACATCCTATCGCAGCCGCTTCATGGGCGGCCCGCTTAATGAATACGAGGCGTGGATGCTCTATGCCGCCGAGCTGGGCCACTGGCAAGTACGCGGCTTTGGCATGTGGATGATCCATGACCGCGACACCGATGCGACGCTTGGCATGGCCGGCGGATGGCGCCCTGCGAAATGGCCCGAAAATGAATTGGCGTGGATCATTTGGCCCGAAGTGGCAGGCCGCGGCATTGCCCTCGAGGCGACCTCAGCCGCGCGCCGATATTTCTACGAACACCGCGGATGGCAGACGGCCGTGAGCTATATCGATCCCAAAAACCTCGAGTCGATCAAATTGGCCGAGCGTCTGGGCGCCGTCAAAGACAAAACCGCCCCCAGCGTCGACGGGCACGATGCCGTGTATCGCCACCCCGATCCCGCGGCGCTTAAGGATTCTCAAATTGAGCATGCGATTGAAATGGAAATTCAAACTCTATCGCAAAAGCCAATTTTCACACCTCCCCCCTCAGCACAAGGAGAGCGCACATGAGCAATGATGTGACCCGAGCGCAAGAGATCCTCAAAACACACCGCGCCAGCATTGACCGGCTGGATGCAATCCTTGTTTACACTTTGGGTGAGCGGTTCAAGCACACCCAAGCCGTCGGCCAACTCAAGGCCGCGCACGACCTTCCCCCGTCCGATCCCAATCGCGAAGCGAAGCAGATCGAACGTCTCGAAGATTTGGCAAAAGAGGCCGATTTAGACCCAGAATTTGCCAAGAAATTCCTGAACTTCATCATTGATGAAGTGATCAGGCACCACAAGCAACACCAAAACCAAGGGTAACCCCCGCTACACAGTTAATTAGGAGAATTCACATGGCTGTTAAACTTCGTCTTGCCCGCGCGGGCTCAAAAAAACGTCCCTTCTATCGTATCGTTGCGGCCGATAGCCGTATGCCACGCGATGGCCGTTACATCGAAAAAATCGGCACATACAACCCGCTTTTGGCAAAAGACAACGAAGAGCGCGTCAAAATGGATCTTGAGCGTGTGAAATATTGGCTCGGTGAAGGCGCGCAGGTCACCGACCGTGTGTCTCGTTTCCTCGAAGCGGCTGGTGTTCTTGACAAAAAAGAGCGCAACAACCCGAACAAAGCGAAGCCTGGCAAAAAGATGCAAGATCGCGCCGAAGAAAAAGCTGCCAAAGCTGCCGAGGCCGCAGAAGCCGCAGCTGCACCAGCAGAAGAGACAAGCGCAGAGTAAAAGGAGGGCAGCGTGGACGCATTTTCATCAAGCTTTCGCGCAGAACTCACTCAGCTTATGCACTGGCGCCGAGATGTGCGCCAGTTTCAAACAAAGCCTGTGGACGAGGCATTGGTGCGCCAATGCCTCGACGCATTTCTACTGGCTCCCTCCGTCGGGCTATCAGAGCCGTGGCGCATTATCCGCGTGACTTCGCAGACGGGTAAAGCCAAGGCGATTGCGAATTTTGAACGGGCCAATGCCGACGCCTTGACCCACTATGATGGCAGCACCGCCACCACATATACACAGCTCAAACTCTCGGGAATGCGCGAGGCGCCTGTGCATTTGGCCGTGTTTTGCGATGAGACCACACCCAAAGGGCGCGGTTTGGGCGCCACAACGATGCCCGAAATGCGCCGCTATAGCGTGGTGAGTGCGATCACCTTGATGTGGCTGCGCGCCCGTGCGATGGGTCTGGGCCTTGGATGGGTGTCGATATTGGATCCACAGCAGCTCAAGCGCGATCTTGATATTGCGCAAGACTGGGCATTGATTGGATATTTCTGTTTGGGCTATCCTAAAGCCAATAGCCTGACACCTGAGCTAGAAGAATTAAACTGGGAAGAGCGCCGCGGCCATGTGCCAGTGCAAGAGAGATAATGCTATTTCGCCCAATTCGAACTATTGTGATCGTCACCATCGCCTTTGTTGCGGGCATGGTTTACGAACGCTCAAACGCAAATGAACGCTGCCTCAACGCGGGTGGCGCACAGATCAATGGAATATGCGAGAAATAACATGGCGGATGATTTAATCTGTGTGGGCTCTATCTCTGGTGCCTTTGGGGTGCGCGGCGATGTGCGGCTCAAAAGCTATACCTCCGTGCCCGAGGATATCGCGGCCTACGGCCCTGTTGTCACCCAAGATGGGGCGATGGAATTTGACATCACGTTGATTGGGCGGGCCAAGAACGCCCTGACCGCGCAGGTCAGCGGGATCACCACCAAAGAGCAGGCCGATGCGCTGCGCGGGGTAAAGCTCTTTGTGCCGCGCGCACGCCTGCCCGCCCCAGAAGAAGATGAATTTTACTATAGCGAGCTAGAGGGGCTTGAGGTCTATGACACCGGCGGCGCCCTCTTGGGACGCGTCAAAACCGTCATGAACCACGGCGCCGGTGACATTTTGGAAATCCACGGCGGATCATTGAAATCCTCAGTGCTCATGCCCTTTACCAAAGAGGCCGTGCTCACAGTCGATATCAAAGAGGGACGGCTGATCGCAGATCCCCCGAACGGAGTATTCCCAGATGAGTAATGGGCCCGCGCGGTCCTTGGGCCGCAAGTCTATTTCTGCCTCGCTCACGCCGCGTGATTTAATGGCCCAAGAGCGTCTGGTCAAAGCATGGCAGGCGCAAATCATCACTCTCTTTCCTGATGCCTTTCCCGGGCTGTTGGGACAAAGCTTAATTGGCAAAGCCCTCAAAGATGGGATTTGGCAACTCGATATCACGGATCTGCGCACATTTGGCGACGGCAAGCATCGCAAAGTCGATGACACCCCCGCGGGTGGCGGCGCGGGCTTGGTCATTCGGCCCGATATTTTGGGCGCGGCGATTGACCATGTGCGCAAACGCGCCCCGCTCAATCGCCCATTGGTCTATCTATCGCCGCGCGGCCAACGCTTTGATCAACGCATGGCCGAACGGTTCGCCACAGGCGATGGCGTCACGCTGATTTGTGGCCGCTTCGAGGGGATTGATGAGCGCGTTATCGAACATTACGGCATTGAAGAAGTCTCTTTAGGGGATTTTGTCATGACAGGGGGCGAGATTGCCGCCCAAGCGCTGATTGATGCCTCCGTGCGCCTATTGCCCGATGTGCTGGGCAATGCGGCCTCTATTGATGAGGAAAGTCATTCCAACGGCCTGCTTGAGCACCCGCAATATACCCGCCCCGCCCATTGGAATGGGCGTGCCATCCCTGATGTTTTGCTCAGCGGCAATCACCAAAAGATCGCAAAGTGGCGCCAAGACCAATCCCGCGCCATCACCCAAACCCGCCGCCCCGATTTGTGGGATCAGTTTGAAAAAGACAGCGACACCTAAGCGCCGCTACGGTGCAGGCGTCAGCGGCGTAAATGTGACAGAGCAATTGCAACAGCTTTGCGCAACCTGCGATATCAGCGCCTCTAACTTATGAAATTCGGCACGATAGCGCAAATATTTGCCCTCGCGCTGGCGTGAAACCAAACCTGCATCCAACAACGCCGCCAAGTGAAACGATGTTTTAGAGGGCGCTGTATTGAGCGCCGCCGCGCATTGCGATGCATAGGCCCCTTGCGGCCCAGTTTGCGCCAAGAACATCACTAAGTGTATACGCTCCGGCGCCGCTAGTGCGTGGAGTTTTTCGCTCAGGCCATCTTTTAATTCGAGTTTCATTGAAATGTTTCCTACTCATCCTTATATTTCAAATATACTTGAATTGTATGGAAATGAAAGTATAGATCATGCAAGTAGAAACGTTTCACACGCAACTAATGCTTTGTGACGCTGGCGCACCGCTCATATTCACAAGCGGTGCCGCATCGACGAACAAAGGGTATTTCATCACAGCGCTGCGCCTTGAACGGCGGCATATTATGAACTGCGCGGGCGACACCCGACACCAAGACGTCGCGGCCATTGAAATATTTGATGGGTATGGCGGTGTTCATATGCCCACTGGCAAATTCATTCAAATTTGGCAACGCGGCCTAGACACCTTGTCTGTGCCGATGGAGGCGCAGGTCACTGTTTTATTTGAACCAAAGAACACTGGCCTGCGGTCATGGAGCGTGCACAAGATTGAGACGCACCGCGATGTCACGCAGATTGAACTTGTGCCGCAGACCCCGCAATGTATTTTATCTGGGGCGGACAAACGCGCGTGAATGAGGGGATGGCACCCTTAGGGCGTTACGCCGTGTGAAATCAAGCATCAGCCGTTGACGAATCACTTATTCTAGCGCTAATGGCAGGTTCTATTTCGCGTTTGCGTCTTGGGTGATCTGTGTATGGGTGAGGCTTCTTCTTCTGATACCGCACGATCGACTTGAAAAGACGCCGCGCATCACCGCCGTAAGGCATGCAGAAACGACGACCTGACCTCTGGCGGGCTTATTGTGACACACGATAGGGACCCGAACGAAGACCAAGAGCTCTGAGGCGACACATACCTTTGTGGAACAACCACAAGCAATTAGGAGAACAGCGATGAATTTGATCGCACAGCTCGAGGCGGAACAAGTTGCCGCTCTTGGGAAGACTATCCCAGATTTCAAAGCCGGAGACACATTGCGTGTTGGCTATAAAGTGACCGAAGGGTCGCGCACCCGTGTTCAGAATTACGAAGGTGTTTGCATCTCACGTAAAAACGGCCACGGTATCGCGGGTTCATTCACAGTTCGTAAAATTTCGTTCGGTGAAGGCGTTGAGCGCGTATTCCCTTTGTACTCAACAAACATCGCCAGCATCGAAGTTGTACGCCGCGGCCGCGTGCGTCGTTCGAAGCTATATTACCTCCGGGCACGTCGCGGTAAATCTGCACGTATCGCCGAGGTCACAAACTATAAGCCCCGCTCGTCGGGCGATGACGCGAACGCGTAAGGAGACCGATCGATGCGTAAAGATATTCACCCAGATTACCACTTCATCGACGTCAAAATGACAGACGGTTCTATCCTTAAGATGCGCTCAACATGGGGCAAAGAGGGCGACACGATTTCGCTTGATATTGACCCAACTGTGCACCCAGCATGGACAGGCGCCGGCGGCCGTCTTCTTGATACCGGCGGACGTGTGTCTAAGTTTAAAAACAAATACGATGGATTTGGCTTCTAATCAGCCCCTTCGATCAGATCAAAAACGGCCTCGATTTTCGGGGCCGTTTTTTTTGTGGCGTCTTGCAAACGGACCGCGGACCTATGTCGTGCGCGTGGCCCACGAAGTGGTAGAGATATATTCGTGTTGGCAAAGAGCGCAGAACACCCCATTTTGGAAGCGGATGCTGCGTCAAGGCAATCTGAAGGCACTCCAGCGTCCCTGCGTGGCCACGAAAAGCTCCAATACAACTGGTTCAAAATTAAAGCTGTCTTACCAATTCCTTAACTATTTCATGATAGATCATTAAAATGCTAAGCTATCGACATAGGTGTATCGGCATCAAGCTATCTGCAAAGGCGTAAGCCAAACTGGATAAAGGTTGTGTATAACATCCTTTTCCCCATTTGCGCCTTTAATTTGCCAAAGTATACGACTAGTGAAAATAATGGGTAAAATTGGGCACGTTTCATGGCACATATTATTGTTGTAGGAAATGAAAAAGGCGGGGCGGGTAAATCGACCGTCACAATGCACATCGCGACAGCGTTGGTGCGGATGGGTAAAGTGGTCGGCGGTCTGGATCTAGATATGCGCCAGCGCACCTTTGCCCGCTATATTGAGAATCGGATCAACTTCGCCAATGCCGAAGAGATGACCTTGCCTATGGTGCGCTACACCCCGCTACCAGAGGTGAATGAGGCGGATCTGCAACCTGGTGAGAATATCTATGATCATCGCCTGTCCTTGGCCGTGGCCGAGCTGGACCGCGATTGCGACTTTATCATCATTGACTGCCCTGGCTCGCACACGCGGCTAAGCCAAGTGGCCCACTCTCTGGCCGACACACTGGTCACCCCGATGAATGACAGTTTTGTTGATTTTGACCTCTTGGGCAAAGTGGACGCCTCTGGCGAAAAAGTTTTAGGCCCCTCCATTTACTCGGAAATGGTGTGGTCATCGCGCCAACTGCGTGCCCAAGCCGGACTGCCGCCGATCGATTGGATCGTCGTGCGCAATCGGATGGGGGCGCAGCAAATGGTCAACAAGCGCAAAGTCTCTGGCGCGATTGATATTTTGTCCAAGCGTATCGGTTTTCGTGTGGCCCCTGGTTTTAATGAACGGGTGATTTTTCGCGAACTCTTTCCACGTGGATTGACCTTGCTTGACCTGCGCGATGTTGGAGTGCGGCAATTGAACATATCGAATATCTCGGCGCGCCAAGAGCTGAGGGATTTGGTCAAAGAACTGAAACTTCCAAATGTTGAGATCAATTTTTAGACACGCCTCATATCTGATGCTCTGGGCGGCGCTCAGTTGGCCAAGTGTGACTTGGTCTGCGCCGCTGCAAGGGTTGAGCAACCCGTCTTTGGCCCTCGGAGTTGCGCGGGTTGAGGATTGGTCCACTCAAAACGCATTTATCAACGTCATGCACACCGCGCGCCCTTGGGTCGCGACAGGCGGCGATTGGGATATGGCGCGTCTGACGCAAGAGCGATACCTTAATGATTATGGCTATCCCGTGGGCCTGCCGCCCGAAGTGGAACAGCTGACCACCTATATCTTGACCGAGCAAAACGCTAACGCGCGCTATTTGGCAGGGCAGTATATTTTGCGCTATCGCGGCACCGCCACAATCGAAGTGGGCGGCACAGCCCGCAATATCCAACATAATGAGGCGACCAAAGAAATCCGATTTGACTATGCGCCGGGCCCAGATAGTGCCGTGAGCATCGCCATCCACCACATCGCCCCGCATGATCCCCTGCGCCATCTCGCCGTATTTCATGCGCGTCATCAACCTCTCTATGATCTAGGGATGACGCTCAATCCAGCGTGGGTCAATGTTGTCAAAGACTGGCGGATGATCCGCTTTATGACATGGATGAAAACCAACGGCTCCACGCTTGAGACATGGGCTGATCGTCCACAGGTTGGCGACATCAGCTATGCGTGGCGCGGCGTGCCGCTTGAAGTGATGATCGATTTGGCC
>JBDNBY010000159.1:0-2652 GCA_039767595.1 Paracoccaceae bacterium
CAGAATTTCGTGAACGCCATGCGCAATCTCAAAACGTGCCGCGCTCGCGCGTGATGAAAGATGACGCTGTCTTAGAGCTTGCTGCACTCAAACCGCGTAAGTTAGAGGATCTGTCCAACTCGCGCATGTTGCAACGCGACCAACGCAAAGGCGTCATTGGCACGGGTATCATCGACGCGGTGAATATCGCAATGGATCTGCCCAAAGAGGACTGCCCAACAGTGGTCTCGGTAGATGTTAATTTGCAAGTGAACCCCGCATTGGCGGAATTGCTACGCGTTTTACTGCGCGCGGCCTCTGAGGCGTCAAATGTCGCGCCGCGCTTGATTGCATCGGCAGCAGATCTAAATCACTTAGCAGCAGGCAAGCGTGACATTCCCGCATTGCAGGGGTGGCGCGCCGAGGTTTTTGGCCAACAAGCCGAAGCGCTGTGCGATGGCAAGATTGCCCTTGCCGCCAAAGGAGAGCGTGTGGATATCATCGATTTGGAGGCCCTAAATTATGGCAAGTGATGCGTTCGAAGCACTGGTCGAAGATTTCGAATTCCTAGAGGATTGGGAAGATCGCTATCGCGCTGTGATTGACGAAGGCAAAGCCATGGCAGACATGGAAGTTGCCCTCAAAGTGGATGCGAACAAAGTGCATGGTTGCGCCAGCCAAGTGTGGCTGCACACCTATATCGAGGACGGCATTCTACGGTTTGACGGGGATAGCGATGCGATGATCGTCAAAGGGCTAATTGCGATTTTGCACAAGCTCTATAACGATCAAGCAGTGCGCGATGTGGCGCAAACGGATGCCTTGGAACAGATGGGTCGCCTTGGTTTGAACGATCATCTGTCTGCTCAGCGCTCGAATGGATTGCGGGCCATGATCGAGCGGTTACAAGCGGATGCACGCGGCGCGCTTTAATCTACATTTGTGATAAACGTGGATAAATCGCCATAGCCCGTCGGGCGGTGCTCAAACTCCAGCCCCATCCGTTCGGCCGCCTCTTGCGCCTTTTTAAACGTATCGGGATGGTGAACCTGCTCAAGATACACCAGCTTTTCATAATTTCCAAAATACATCTGCAACAGCTCTGGATGCGTCTCAAGTCCAAGCGGGCGCCAGACAAAGGCATCAAATTGCCGCGCCAGAAAATCAGTCAGATAGAACGAGGTGGTATCATCATGCTGCGCAGCGATCTCGACACCTTGGAAAAACGCATAGCAATGCGCGCCCTCCATCAATGTGACCTGCTCTATAGCACATAGCGCGGCCAATTGCCCACCTGTTCCGCAATCAGCATAGGCGATATGTATCTCGCTATAGCCTTTGCTGCGGGCCCAGTGAATTTTATCGGCCACGGCGTCGGTGATTTTTTCTGGGGTGTTGTGCAAAATCGCCGGCAGGCACGTCAGAGTGACATGATCCAGCGTATTGAGCGCAAGGATATCTAGAATTTCGCGGGCGAGGGCACCGCAGGCAATTACACAAATACGGCCCCTTGACGGTGTGTCAAAAGGGGCCGCATCTAAACCATCATGCGTCAACGATGTATCGTTGACCTGCATAGATTAAGCGCTGAGTTGATTGTGCTTACGCGCGACGAAATCCTTTGCAGTTTCCACCGCAACGGCCGCATCACGGCAATAGGCATCGGCACCAATGGCTTTGCCAAACTCTTCGTTCAATGGCGCACCGCCGACAAGAACGATGTAGTCATCGCGCACGCCTTGTTCGATCATCGCGTCAATCACGACTTTCATATATGGCATTGTCGTTGTCAAAAGCGCAGACATGCCCAAGATGTCAGGCTGTTCTGTTTCAAGCGCCTCGAGATAGTTTTCAACAGGGTTGTTGATGCCCAGATCGACCACTTCGAAACCCGCGCCTTCCATCATCATCGCAACAAGGTTTTTGCCGATATCATGGATATCGCCTTTGACTGTGCCAATGACCATTTTACCCATGCGCGGCGCGCCTGTTTCGGCCAAGAGCGGCTTGAGAATGGTCATGCCGGCCTTCATCGCGTTGGCGGCCAAGAGGACCTCGGGTACGAAGAGGATCCCGTCGCGGAAATCTTTGCCAACGATTGTCATGCCTGCAACAAGGGCCTTGGTCAGGATGTCGTAGGGCTGCCAATCACGTTCAAGAAGGATGTTCGTGGCTTCTTCGATTTCTTCTTTGAGACCATCGTAAAGATCGTCAAACATCTGCTCAACAAGTTCGTCGTCGTTCAGTTCGGACAGGATGATTTCGTCGTCTTGATCTGACATAGAGGTGTTCCTTTATTTCGTGGCCCACTGGGCCAATATCCCGAGAGGTTGACGCCACAATGGTCAGAATGTCACAGGTCGACTGTCTAAATTCCGACAGAAAACGCGACAATGCCGACCAGATGACGCTTTTTAACTGGCGCGGCGGCGGGTGCGGCGGGCGCGTGGGGCAGGGGCGTCGGCCTCTGTTCCATCGTTTTTAGAGGAAAAGCTGCCCAGCGCGGCCTCTATATCGGTCAGGCTCGGTGGGGCCTTGCGTCCGCTTGTGGCCTCAAGGGCCGCGCGCATTTTGATCAGATGCTCAGGACGCGTCCCGCAGCACCCCCCAATCAACGTGGCGCCGGAATTATAAGCCATGACAGCATAGTCAGCCATAAGGTCGGGCGTGCCA
>JBDNBY010000160.1:0-5988 GCA_039767595.1 Paracoccaceae bacterium
GCACAATACGGCGTGATCCACGCCACATTGCCGCAAATCAAAGCGCGCCAAGGCACCGTGATCAACATCTCGTCTGGGGCCGCCTATGGGTATTACGAGGGGTGGTCAGCCTATTGCGCCTCAAAGGCGGGTTTATTGATTTTGACCCAAGGCCTACATGCCGAGCAAGGCGCGCATGGGGTGCGGGCGCTGGGTCTGTCGCCAGGGACTGTGGCGACAAATATGCAGCGCCAAATTTCCGCCAGTGGCATCGGGCCCGTTGCGCAGATGGACTGGGAGGATCACAATGATCCACACCACACCGCAGGTGTTTTAATGTGGATGTGTACGCCGCGGGCCGATCGGTATTTAGGACAAGATGTGAAATTCCGCGATCTTGATCTTAGCAAAGTGTTAGGAAATTTATGATAGAGCTTTCGTGGCAGGCCGATAAAACCTGCGCCGTGATCACCCTTGATCGTCCAGGCAAGGCCAACGCGCTGACCGAACAGATGTTGATCGATATCAACGCGGCCCTTGATGCGGCGCGCCGTGCCAAAGTGCTGATCCTGACGGGGCGCGGCAAGGTCTTTAGCGCGGGTGCTGATTTGGATGCAATGGTGGCGGGGTTGGGCAACTCGCCGTTATGGGAACAGGCGTCGGGCAAAATCGAACGGCATGACGGGCTGACGATTGCCGCCCTCAATGGGACCGCCGCTGGGGGGACATTGGGGATGGTCTTTGCCTGCGATATCCGCGTCGCCGTTGAGGGGGCGCAGGTGTTCTACCCTGTGATGAAACGAGGGTTTTTGCCGCAGCGCTCTGATCCCAAACGTCTGGCTGCCTTAGTCGGGCCATCACGGGCCAAGCAGATTTTGATGCTGGGGCGGCGCATTACGGGCCCCGTTGCGCAAGAGTGGGGCCTGATCGATGATATCGTGCCGGCTGGCACCGATGTTGTGGCGCATGCGCTGCATGTCGCCGAGGATTGCGTGAATGCAAAGCCTGAAATCCTGAGCGGGATCAAAGGCTACTTTGGCGGTTAAGCTTGGGCCGTTATCGTCGCGCGCTGCGCGCGCGTTTGGGCACTTTGGACATGAACTCTGGCGGGCGTTTGGCCACCCATGCAAAAAACTTGGCCAATCGCGGATGGCTGCGCAGTGCCTCGGGCGTGGTGTAGTGCCGTGCTAAATCGGCCTCGGACACTGTGGCGTGGATCTCTTTGTGGCAAATGTGATGGATCAAAATCACAGGCCCGCCTTTGCCGCCTTTGAGTTTGGGGATCAAATGATGCAGGCTTTGCGGCACATCCGGCGGGATCGGACGCAAACATAAGGGGCAGATTGGAGGCGGGCTATCGTCAGACATGGTTGTTCTTTTATATCGAGTCTCGCATAAAGGGCGTAGAGTTTTACGACTCACAAGGGGATGACCATGACCATGACACTGCCTGCGGTTCTTGAGCCGTATTCAGATTATATTTTACCAATTCTAGAGCAATTGATCGCGTGGGCCATAGATCCCGCCGCATGGTCTCAACTTGTGGTGCTTTTGGTGGCGTATGCCATGGCGGTGCTGATCCATCGGACCATCACGGCGCGTGTGACGAGCCTGCTGCAGTTTATTGGCACAAAAATCCCAAAACTCGCGGATCTTTGTGCGCTTGTGGCGCGGCTTTGGCCCGTGGCGGTGTATCTGCTGGCCTTTGTTTTCACGGGAATTGGCGAGGCGGCGTTGACGGCCCTGTTTGAGAGCGCTCAGATCACCGCCTTTGGCAAACGGCTGTTTTTGTTCCATGCTGTGCGGGCCGTGGCGCGCGCGGAGCTGACCACTGGGATTTTACTGCCCGTTAGCAAATTCGTAATTATCCCGCTTGCGGCCCTCTATGCTTTGGGGCTGTTTGATGAGCTGATCCTATTGATGTCTGAAACCACAGTGCCCGTGTTGAATGCGAGCATTTTGTGGGTGGTGCAATTTGTTATTTTTGCCGGCATTGCCTTTGCGGCGGGGCGGTGGTCGAACGATCAATCGGCGCAGTTTATTGAGCAACAGCCCATGCGACCGGCGGTCAAACAGCTCTCGAGTAAAGCGTCCGAGATTTTGATTTTCGGGGCCGCCTTCTTGATTTTGATGAGCGTGATGGATGTCTCGCTCGACTCGCTTGTTGTGCTGGGGGGCGCGGTCGGTGTCGGCCTTGGCTTTGGTCTGCAAAAGATTGCGTCGAATTTTATCTCGGGGGTGATTTTGCTGCTTGAGGGCCAAGCGACGGTTGGGGATTACGTGGCGCTCGACAATGGCGAAGAGGGCCGGATTGTCAAAACCACGGCCCGCGCCATGATCCTTGAGACATTCGATGGGCGTTGGATTGTTGTGCCTAACGAGGATTTTATCACCACGCGCGTTGTGAATTTCTCCGATCAAGGCTCGGCCAATCGGTTCGAAGTGCCGTTTTCCGTCTATTACGACACGGATATCAACAAAGTGCCCGACATCATCGAAGCGGCAGTTTCCAAGCACCCTTCAGTGTTACAAGCGCCCTTTCCACCTGATTGCGAATTGCGCAACTTTGGCGATTCGGGTGTGGATTTCGCAGTGGAATTTTGGGTCAACGGCCTCGACGATGGCCCGAATAAATTCACCTCTGATGTGCGGTTCATGATTTGGAATGCGCTCAAAGAGCACAATATTCAAATTCCATATCCGCATCGTGTGATTGAAATGAAACATGCCGCCAACCAGTGACAGCTGTGATATATTGGTGATTGGCGCTGGTCCTGCGGGGCTGATGGCGGCGCAGCGTGCGGCTGAGGCAGGCGCCACAGTAATTGTCGCCGAGAAAATGCCAACAATCGGACGCAAGTTTCTCATGGCGGGTAAATCAGGTCTTAACCTGACCAACGCCCGCCCCACGCGCCCTATTTTAGAGAACTATCAGGGCGGGCCAAGGATCAACGCGGTGATTGATCAATTCCCGCCAAGCGACATTTGCGCATGGGCCAATGGATTTGGCGCGGATGTGTTCACGGGATCATCGGGTCATGTGTTCCCCAAAGCGATGAAAGCCTCGCCCCTGTTGCGGGCATGGCGCGCGCATTTGATCACGCTTGGCGTTGATCTGCGTGTGCGCACGCAATGGCGCGGCTGGCAGGGGCGTGATGCTGTCTTTGACACTGGTGTGATCGCGGCCAAGGCCATCGTCTTGGCGCTGGGCGGGGCGAGTTGGCGCAAACTGGGCTCCGATGGCGCATGGGCCGATCAGATCGCGGCGCCTGTCGTGTCCTTTGGCCCTATGAATAGCGGGATTTTAGTGCGGTGGTCCGAGCATATGACCCCACAGTTTGGCCAGCCTCTCAAAGATGTGAGCCTGACCTGCAGCCATCGCCAGACGCGCGGGGAATGCGTGATCACGCGGCGCGGTCTCGAGGGGGGCTGTGTTTACCCCGTGACGGATATGATTGCACAAGGCCGGCCACTTAAGTTGAATTTAATGCCGCATTTGAGCGCTGAGGCGTTGATCCCGCGCATTGAACGGGCTCTTGCCAAAAAGTTGAGCATTGGAAACTTATTGAAATCTCTGGGTCTGTCGCCCGCAAAACGCGCGGTGTATTTTGAGCACGCAGATCGCACGACGCGCAGCGCGGCGCAGATTGCTGCGTCGATCAGAGGCTTGGCTGTGCCCTATGACGGGCTGCCACCGTTGGATGAGGCGATCTCGACTTCGGGCGGGGTATCGTGGGGCGGGATCCAGCCGGATCTATGCCTCAAGGCGCGGCCGGATGTATTTGTTGCTGGCGAAATGATCGATTGGTCGGCGCCGACGGGGGGCTATTTGCTCACAGGGTGTTTGGCCAGTGGGCATGTGGCCGGACAAAACGCAGCTCGTTTTATCGCCGGGCTGTCATCGCCAGACGCATGATCACCCGCTCGACCTGTTCGGCGAGGGGGGCGGTTTGACCTGCCGAGCGTAGATCAAGGCTTAGGCTCATGATATCATGCAGCGCGCGTTCCGCGCGGTGCATACGCCATGCATTGGCCTGCGCGGTCAGGCGGGCCTTGCGCGGACCATAGACGGGCGGGCGCAGTTTTGACACCCCCGCGGCCGGTCCGTCCGGATCACTCGCCGCGCTATGAAGCATACGAAAATGCCGCTCGAGCACCATGGCGATCCGCACCGGAGAGATGCCTTGCGTGCGCAGCGCGCCCAATAGGGGGCCGACGGACTGCGCTTTGCCCTCGGCGACGATATGGATCAACTCGTCCAAATCCGCATCTTGCGAGCTGGGGGCGCAGGCCTCAAGATCGGCGGCGCTCAGCGGGGCTGGATCGTTAATTTTATACGTCGCCAGCTTGATGGCAAATTGGCGAAAATCACCGGGATCTAGCGTTTCGGCCAAGGCCATCACATCGCGCATCGCTGGCGCGGCGGGCCGCTCTAGCCCCGCCTCGTCGAGTATTTTTTGCACTTCGGGCAAGGATGGCGGATCGTCATAAATCGCAATGCAGAGCGCGAGAGGAGATTTCTCAAAAAATTTCCGCAGTTTAGACGAGGGCGCCAATTGTCCCGCAGTAACGAGGATTTGCGCATCGCCTGACTGCCAATCTTTGAGCGCCTCTTGTACGGCGGCGGTAATGCCGTCGCCGCCCCCTTCGACCCAAACCGCACGGGGGCCGGGGAAAAAGCCGATGGATTTCATCTCATCGATCAAGATCGCAGGTGATTTACGCAGATCCGCGGCAGAGACTGTCATCAGGCGCATATCTTCGGCGGCCTTTGGGCCAAGCCATGCCTCTAACACCTCTTTGCGGCGCAGGGCTACGCGCATCGCATCCATGCCGTACAAAAGGACGGCAGGTTGTTTGCTGTGCGGCTTGGCAAAGAATGCTGTGGCCTCACGCGCATTGGCCTTCATGGGGTCGCGCGGCGCAGCTGAAGATCCCGCGCAATCTTGTCATACATCCGGTCGGCCAAAATGGCGGTGTAGCGCACGGTGCCATCGTTTTCCGCGACCAATTCCGTCAGTGTACCGCCCGCATCGCGGAACGAGACGAGCGCCTGCACCGTGCCTTCGGATAGCGTGACAAGGTTCTCAGGATCACTATGATCGCGCAGCTGGTAGGACAGCTTGGCGTGAATTTGATCTCGTGTGCCAACGCTGCGACGGCTAGAGCCAACCGAATAGGTTAGTTTTTGCATGGCCTGCGGGTCATGGTTGATACGTTCGAGCAAGCTGCGATTGACCAAAAAATTCACGCGGCTGCCCGGATCAGGTAGCTGCATGCGCAATTGCTGACCTCGGTAGGGGGCAAGCACAGGCCGCATTTGGCACGCGCCCAGCGTCGCCAGTGCAACTGCCCCCGAAATAAAAGCCCGCCGCCGCATCACACCACCACGTTGATGATGCGCCCTGGCACAACGATCAGCTTTTTGGGCGCAGCGCCATCCAAGGCGCGGATCACCGCGTCATCGGCCAAGGCGAGCGCTTCAATCTCAGCTTTGTCCATATCTGCGGGAACTGTAATCTCACTGCGACGTTTGCCGTTGATTTGAATGGGCAATGTGACGTTCGCCTCGATGAGCATGTCCTCTTGGGCGACGGGCCAAGCCGCCTCGGCACATAGGGTTGGGGCGTTCAGCACGCTCCAGATTTCTTCGGCCAAGTGCGGAGTATAGGGCGACATCAACTGAGCTAGAGTGCGCATCGCGGTTGTCTTTGCCTCGGCGCCCGCTTTGGATTTGGCCAAAACGGCGGTGAAGCCATAGAGTTTGGCAATCGCAGCGTTAAAGCCAAAGCTTTCAATACCATTGGTCACATCGCGGATCGCTTTGTGCATTTCGCGCAGCAACGCGTCATCGTGGTCATTGGGTGCGCTGGTGTCTGCGGCGATCTTTTGCGCTTGGGCATAGACGCGGGCGAGGTGCTTATAGGTCGCATCTGCGCCAGACGCCGTCCATTCAACATCACGCTCGGGCGGGCTATCGGATAGGACAAACCACCGCGCCGTATCTGC
>JBDNBY010000161.1:0-8052 GCA_039767595.1 Paracoccaceae bacterium
CGTCAGCGTCGTCTTACCGTGGTCAACGTGACCAATCGTACCGATGTTGCAGTGTGGTTTACTGCGATCAAACTTTTCCTTTGCCATGGAACTCTCTTAATAGTTGGGGGGCATATGCCCAGATTGACATGAAGGCGGATGTATTTTCTTCTGCGACGGAAATCAAGAGGCCATTGTGCTCAGTTCCACGAACTGCGGGAATCAAGTGTGAAAAATGACAAATACCCGCCGATGAACGCATTTATTTGAGACTTCGGCCCCCTAGCGCAGCATGGGCAAGGGAACAACAGCGGGCATATCCATGTCATAGGGCATCTCATCCCCCGTTTGATCCACATAATCAAAGACCGAACCGGACTGCGCGGAATCAGCTGGCAGCAAATCAATCTCGCGATCATTTGGGGGTTGCGGCTTGACCTGTGGCGCCTGCGGTTGCGCGGGTGTTTCGGACATCTCAGCCTCAGGGAGCTGGGTCTCCTCAATAACGCTTATTGGAACCGGCATGACATTCTCTAAACGCTCTTGCGCTGGCGCGGCGCTGTCTTCGTTAACAGGCGCGTCAATATCACCCGAAGCGGCGCCCTCTTCGATCTCCGCCTCCTCTTCAACCTCCGTGCCCTCTTCAATGCCACTTTCTTCTGCGACCATAGGGACATCCGCCGGCTCTTGCGGCGCAAACCAGCCCTCTTTGCGGTGTTTCTCGCGCAGCATCAACTCCAAATCTGATGCAACCACACGGGTGATCGAGGCCAATTGCTCTTCTGCGGTCATGGTCAGGCCAGAGCCAATCGCAGACTCGCCCGACAGCTCTTCGACCGATGTTACAGTGAGGGGCTCGTCATTGAGTTTTTCCCCTGTTGCGTCATCGAATACCGTCACGCGCACAACCATCACGGATTTTGGCGATAGCACGATCGGCACCCCTGGCTGGGCCAGGACATAGCCATCGACACTGGCGCCGATATTATAAAAGCGGGTGTCCTCATTGGCGGTAAAACGAGCAAATCGCTCAATCAGCGCGGCCTTGAGCGCGGCGCCAAGATCTTCATTACTGGCCTCTCGCGAGGCGGGGCCTTTGGTCGGGTGCGGCGCAAGACCAACCGCAAAGCCCAAGGCAAAATCGCCCATCGGCTCAGTCGGGCCATCCATGTCCGAGACAAACCCGCAGCTGGCCACGAAAAGCAAGAAAAATCCCAATAAATGGCGCATTGCACCCCCTTATGATTGCTTGACGTCGCCCATGATTCCCGCCATGGATTAAACGCCGTCATCTTCCCACCCCTCTTTTAGGAAGCTCAATGCCGCATGTCCATCGAAAGCTTGGCCTAGAGGCTGAGCCGATCAAAGTCACGCTCGCCAATAAACCGCTAAGTATTTTGCAAATGCTTCGCACGGGGCGGCGCAATCTGGTCGCGACCATCCCCAAGGCCGCAGTGACGGACGGGGTGATCGCGGGGCACATGGGCTATCCCTATTACATGATCACAGATCCCAAAGCGATCGCACATGTTTTATCGGATAATGTTGAAAATTACGTTAAGCCGCCCTTTACGCGCAAACTTTTGTCGCCGGCTTTGGGCAATGCCCTCCTTCTGGCTGAGGGGAAACACTGGCATTGGCAACGGCGGGCGGCCGCGCCAATTTTCAATCCGCGAAATGTGGCCGCCCTTGGCCCCCTCATGAGTGCGGTGGCCGAGAATACCGCCGCGCGGATTGCGGAAAAACAAGAGGATGACGCCGTCAATCTCTATCAACACATGGTCGGTGCGACATGTGATATCATCACCCAAGTGACGCTAAGCGCCCCTGAGCATTTCGACCCTCAAGAGATCCACGCCTCGATAGAGCGCTATATAGCAACGGCCGGAAAACTGACCTTTGCCGATTTGCTTGGGTTGCCGTCATGGCTATCGGGTTTGAGCGCGATGGCAGGGTATCGGGCCCTTAAGAAACTGCGCAAAAACACGGCTCTCGCCATCACCTCGCGCCGCGCCCAAGGGCCGCAAGACGTCCCTGACTTGCTAGATCACCTGATCGCGGCACAAGACCCCAAAACGGGCGAGCGGATGGATGATCAATTGGTCATGGAAAACGCCCTCACCTTTATCGTGGCGGGGCATGAAACGACGGCCTTAGCCCTCACATGGGCGCTGTATCTTTGTGCGTTTGACCCCGAGGTGCAGGACAAGGCCCGCCGCGAAGTCCGCGCGCATTTGGGCCTCCGCACGGCGCGCATGGACGACATCATGCACCTACCATATATCCGAATGATTTTGGACGAAACGCTGCGCCTCTATCCACCAGCGTCGATCATTTCGCGCGAGGCGGTTGGCCCAGATACATTGGTCGGGCACCCAGTTGAAAAAGGGCGCAATATTGTGATCCCGATCTATGCCCTACACCGTCACGAGCGATTGTGGGATGCGCCCAACGCCTTTAGGCCTGAGCGATTTGCAAAACCAAAAGAGATCCCGCGATATCAGTATATTCCCTTTGGCGATGGGCCGCGCATTTGCATCGGCATGAATTTTTCGTTCCAAGAGGCCGTCATCATTTTGGCCACGCTCTTGGCCCGCTTTGAGTTTGATCTGATCGACGGGGCCACGCCGCGGCCCGAAATGATCCTAACGTTGCGTCCGCACAATGGCCTATGGCTTAAGGTGCGCCCAGCGCGATAGGCGCCTTATCGGTCACTGTGTCACAGATATTTTGCAACGCGGCCCACTCATCTTTGGTCAAAACCTCGCTCACATGCTCTTGGCGATTGGCAAAGGCCTGCGCCCGTTCGGCTCGGCCCTCAGACGCAGGGTGCGATGCAAAATATTGCACCATCGACGACGCATCCCCTGGCACCATGATTTGCCGGAAAAATTCGGCCATCGGCGCGGCATCCAGATCGGCACCCTCTAACATATGATAGGCGAACTCATCGGCATGTGTTTCGGCTTGGCGGGAATGGGCGCTGCTGATCAATTGCTCAGAGATCAGCGCAATGCCTGTCCCACCCGAAAAATCGCCCATCGCCATCGACAGTAGACCTGCCGAGCTCGCGGCACGCAGCATCAACCGCAGGCTATCGCGCGATTCTACATGACCGATTTCATGGGCCAACACCCCCGCAACCATTTCGGGCGTATCCGCCATTTCAATCAGGCCGCGACTAAAGACAATCTGCCCGCCCGGCACGGCGAAGGCGTTGACCATGTCATGATCAACCACATGCAACGTGATGTCGTACTCAAGATTGGCCTGTTGCGTTAAACGCTGGGCCAACGCGGCAAAGGCGGCCTGCCCCTTAGGATCGGCGCACATGATGTCGACGGGCGCATCAAAGCCGTAGAGCATCACTTTCATCTGTTCGATCGCCGTTTGACCCAGAGCGATTTCACTCTTTCGCGGCACAAACTGAGCGAGATGTTCGGCCAAGGCCGGCAAAATATGAATGATCAACCCATAGAGCGCAAAAACAGCGGCCCCCACGCGCAGCCACATTTTCCCGCGATACCGCCGCACATGGTCTTGGGCGAATAAATTCGGCCGCGTGCGGATGAGCCATTGGGCGGCGTCTGTATCCAGCACCACCAAACGCACGGCGGCGCGGTCGTGATGTTCGGTGCCGGCCGCACTGAGGGTTAGGGTCAAATGCGCCTGATCGCGAATGCCGCGCAACTGCGCCAAAGGCCAGCGCAAGGATATCCCCTCGCCCGTGATCTCAAGGGCTTGGCGGTCACTGCCCAGCTCTATGATCACATCATAGCGATGGGGCGTGACGCCGTCGTAGTAATATCCCTGCACGGCCCCGATCAAAAGGCGCCTCCGATATCAAGCGCGTCGGCGAACCCTTCGGCGTCGGCGCCGCTATCTGCGGCGCGTTGCGTGGCGGCCATGACGGCGGAAAATCCATCAATGCGCAGATGCGATACATAGAGCTGGGCCACTGGGAACATCACTAAAATGAGGGTCAACGCTTCGATAAAGACCAAGCCCGAGACATATCCCAGAACGGCCAAAGCAACCATGACGACCTCATTGTCAAAGGCAAAGCCAATCGCCAGACCGATCCCTCCCAAAATGGCCATTGCGACACTGCCAATCATAAACGCCCCGAGATATCCCAAGACAATGCGCCAAAACACACGCCGATGCAGCTTACCCACGGATTTTTCATAGGTCCCCCCATCCGGCAGGAGCGTTGTCACATGTGTCCGCTGCGCGTCTATATGCACCGACGCGGTCCCAAGCGTTTTGGTGCCCAAGAGGTAGATGGTCGAGCGGATACTATAATAGAGGACGCCGGCGTAGATCAAAAAATACGCGACAAAAATGGCGATACCCGTGATGACAAACAGCCACTCTTGGTCAGAGGCCCCCACAATGACACCAAAGACGCCTGCGATCACGATCAAAATATAGCAGATCACGACATATTTCATCGCGCCATACATTTTGGTCCACGCACCGCCTTGGGCAAAGCGAAGCGTGCCAAAATAGCTGCGGTCAGTCATATATTTCTCTAGAGCAAAGCGCCGCCATGGAGAGAGTAGGCCAAGCGTCACAGTGTTCACAACACTCATGATCAGCGCCTTGCCAACGAAACCGCCCGCGCCATCGTCCATGCCAAAGCGGATCCCCCGCCATAATGTGCGCGCCATTTTATAGCGCCGCGCCCGATACACCGCAAAAAGAATCAACGGCAAGAGCGCTATGATATTGATCATGAGGAACCCAAACTGCATCAGCTGTTCTTCGTCCGTCTCCGCCTCAAAGAAAAACGTCATGCCCGTGAAGGTCAGCCCAAGGTTTAGGATCCCAAGGTAAATCGCCAACACAACAATCGCGACTAAGAACCCAAGGAATTTCTCAAGGCCAGTGCCGGTATATTCCAACGGATCGCCGTCGATGCGAACAGATCCCCACAGGCGTTGGCGGATCTGGGTTTTGGCCCAAAATCTGTAAATGCCTAGTGTTAAAAACGTTAAAATAGATGTTTTAAAAGCTAAATTTATCAACTCTTGGGAGTCGTATGTGAAATCGATGTTGCGGTGATCCGTATCATCGTGCTGTGCGCCATCTTCGGCACCGTTCAAATCAGTCAAAATATTACTCCGTAAATTTATTATCCCTTGGGAAACCGCGCGGGGCCATACGGCCTGTGCCCGCGCGGGCGCCCGTCCATTCAGCTAACTCCATTTCTGTGCGCGTGCGCCCAGCGGGATCTTTCCAGCTGAGCCCTGCGGCAATATCAAATGTCGTGGCGTCGCTGAGGCCGCCGTCTTTGTATTTTTGTAACCGCACGCCTTTGCCCTTGGCCATTTGCGGCAATTCATCAATTGGGAAAACCAAAACTTTGCGATTCTCGCCCACGACAGCGACATGATCGCCGGTGACGGGTTTACATAGGAGTAAGGTCGTCTCACCGCGCACACTCATCACTTGCTTGCCCGAGCGGGTTTGCGCAACGATATCCTCTTCGGTCACAACAAACCCATCGCCCACAGAGGACGCCAAGATCAACTTGCGTGCCGGTGTGTGGATCAAAATATCGACGATCTGCGCCTCATTTGGCAGATCAATCATCAGGCGCACAGGCTCGCCCATGCCGCGGCCCCCAGGCAAGGTCGAGGCTTGGATCGTATAGAACCGTCCATTATCGCCCACCACGATCAATTTATCGGTGGTATAGGCATGGAAGGTAAAGCTAGGGCCATCGCCATCTTTGAATTTCAACTCGCGGCTCAGGTCGATATGGCCAGTCATCGCGCGGATCCAGCCCATGTGCGAACAGACCACTGTGATCGGCTCTTTGTCGATCATCGCTTCAATTGGGACATCTTCAATTTCAACAGCATGCGACAGTTCCGTGCGGCGCGCGCCGCCCGCGTAATCCTTGCCAAAGGCCTTTTTAGTGGCTTTGATTTGATCGGCAATCGTGGACCACTGTAGATCATCACTGGCCAACAGCGCCGCCAGACCCTCACGCTCGGCGCGCAAGGCGTCGCGCTCATTGACCAGCTCGATCTCTTCGAGGCGCCGCAAAGAGCGTAGGCGCATGTTCAAAATGGCATCGGCTTGAATGTCCGTCAGGGCAATCTCAGCCTCGCCCATTGGCGGGCTTTGGTAGCTGGCTTCATCCATCGTACGCGGCAATGGCGCGGCCCAATCTTCGCGCATCAGCGCCGCTTTGGGATCGGTATCATAGCGGATGATGTCGATCACGCGATCCAAATTCAAAAAGGCGATGATAAACCCATCCAGCACTTCGAGACGGTGATCAATCTTTTCAATTCGGTGCTGCGAACGCCGGCACAAGACATCGCGGCGATGGTCCAAAAAGGCGCGCAGCACTTCTTTGAGGCTACAGACCTTGGGCGTGACCCCATCGATCAAAACGTTCATGTTCAGTGAAAAGCGCAGCTCAAGATCGCACGAGCGATAGAGCGAATTCATCAACACCTCTGGCACGACGTTTTTCGTCTTTGGCTCTAGAACGATACGAATGTCATCGGCGCTTTCGTCGCGGACATCGGCCAAAATCGGCACTTTTTTCGTTTGGATCAGCTCGGCCAGCTTTTCAATCAGCTTGGATTTTTGCACTTGGAATGGAATTTGTGTGACGATGATCTGCCATTGGCCGCGGCCGAGATCTTCGACCTCCCATTTCGCCCGCAGCCGGAACGAGCCGCGCCCTGTGCGGTAAGCCTCAGCAATATTTTCGGGGCTTTCGACCAAAACGCCGCCCGTGGGAAAATCGGGGCCGGGCACATATTGCAATAGCGTCTCATCGCGCGCCTCGGGGGTTTTGATCAAATGCAAACAGGCGCTGCACAGCTCGGCGATATTATGGGGGGGGATATTGGTCGCCATGCCCACGGCAATCCCACTCGAGCCATTGGCCAATAAATTGGGAAATGACGCCGGAAGCACCACAGGCTCGGTCAATGTGCCATCGTAGTTTTCGCGAAAATCAACGGAATTCTCGCTGAGCCCTTCGAGGAGCGCCTCGGCAAACTGCGTCATCCGCGCTTCGGTATAGCGGCTGGCGGCGGGGTTATCGCCGTCGATATTGCCAAAGTTCCCCTGCCCGTCCACCAAAGGATAGCGCATGTTAAAATCTTGGGCCAAGCGGGCCATCGCGTCATAAATCGCGGCATCCCCATGCGGGTGATAGTTGCCCATCACGTCGCCAGAAATTTTCGCAGACTTCCGAAATCCCCCACTGGGCGAGAGGCGCAATTCGCGCATCGCGAATAAAATACGGCGATGCACAGGCTTGAGCCCATCGCGCGCATCAGGCAAGGCGCGGTGCATAATCGTA
Source organism: Paracoccaceae bacterium (assembly GCA_039767595.1). Lineage (GTDB taxonomy): Bacteria > Pseudomonadota > Alphaproteobacteria > Rhodobacterales > Rhodobacteraceae > JBDNBY01. The sequence goes on from JBDNBY010000161.1 coordinate 7,316, forward strand.
CTGAGCGCATAGGTCAAATAGCGATCAGAAATCGCGCGGCGCAGGGATTCAACGGATGTTTTATGTTTTGGCTCGATATCACTCATGCACATTAGATAGCTGCATCTCTTAAACGGGTAAAGCGAAGATCGCGCAAAAGCATGAAGATATCGTAATAGCACCGAACGTTGCGCGCCGCGCGCCCAGATTGGATCATGCACGGGCGTCGCACGCGGTGTGACTTCAGGATCGTTGGTTGACTTCATGCAAGTGATGCTAAAAATGCACGGCATGACAGATACACATACGCCCGATCAAAAGATTATTCTCATCACCGGCTGTTCCTCTGGGATTGGCTATGCCACGGCGCATGTGCTGCGCGATGCGGGGTGGCGGGTGTTGGCCACGGCGCGGCAGGCCCATGATGTGGAGCGGCTGATCTCCGAAGGATTTGAGAGCATCCCCGTTGATTACAATGACACCAGCAGTTTAGAGGCGGCGCGCGATTATATCGTGGCGCAGTGCGGCGGGCGTATTGACGCACTGTTTAACAATGGCGCCTATGCCGTGCCGGGGGCGACTGAGGATTTGCCGCGCGGGGCGCTGCGCGAGATTTTTGAAACCAACCTCTTTGGGGTGCATGAGTTGACGACGCTGATCCTGCCTTTGATGCGGGCGCAGGGGTTTGGCCGTGTGCTCAATTGCTCGTCGGTTTTGGGCGTGGTCACGGCGCCGTGGCGCGGGGCCTATGTCAGTAC
>JBDNBY010000162.1:0-20235 GCA_039767595.1 Paracoccaceae bacterium
AAGATTATCGAGTAATCGATAATCCCGAGACGCACAGGTAAAATGGGTGTCAAAGATTATCGAGTAATCTCGGCGATACCTAAACAATATCAAAGCCCTCGCATCCGCGGGGGCTTTTTTATTAAAAACATAAGGTGCAAAGGACACGGATATGTGGATTGAAAACAATAACGGACTAGAGCGAGAGCTTAAGTTTCCGTCATTTGCCGCGGCTATGGCATTCATGCAAAGCGCGATCCCCCTCATCGAGACGCTCGATCATCATCCTGAGTGGTCCAATGTCTATAACTGCGTGTCCATACGCCTGACCACGCATGACACAGGCACGATCACAGATTTGGATCGAACGCTCGCGGCGCAGCTTGATACGCTTTATAACGAGGCCCATGGTTCATAGCGGTACTTTTTGCCGGACCGTACAGATATGGCTTGAACTTGGACCATGAATCGCTTACCACGCCCCTACTGCGATAGGGGTATAGCTCAGCTGGTAGAGCGACGGTCTCCAAAACCGTAGGTCCCGGGTTCGAACCCTGGTGCCCCTGCCATCGCAGTTTTTCAAAACATTTCAGATATGTAACGACGCTCAGCGCTCTATGCAGCGGCTTTGCTAAGCGGCGTGAAACGATCAACCACATGGACGGTCATTGCGCTGAGACTGTGGTTGCTGGCACCGAGTTCTATCGTCATGTTGCCAGGGGTTTGGATCCGCAAATACTGATCAATTAAGTCAAGTTGAAGGGTCCCGCCACATAGCGTGTCGAGCAACAGCTTTCGATCTTGAGTGAGTTCGGCGCGTTCAACGAGGGTTTGGGTATGTGTTGACCAAATATAAACTGCGCAGACAGGAAGGCGCGCAAATCTAAGACATGCGCCTGATGCGTAAAGACATCTTGCCAGTGATCATCAAGCAATCGCAAGGCTGTATTGGTCGGCGCGAATAGAGTTATCGGCCCCAAACTATTGATCGAGTCCCACAGTTTAGCCTGCTTTAACAGCGTTGCAAAATATGCAAAGCAGTCGTTCTGATCTAAATATTGCTGACAGTTTAAGGGGGTAGTCGCGGCGCCATCAAGGCGCGCGTTTACGTTGCTGATTATAAAAGGTTTCATATATGCACCTATGGATCGCGACCGACGCGAAATTTTGATGTATGTTCACCCTCACCTGTCAAAGCAGCGTTATGCCTTTTTGGCGCTTGCAATTGCTTAACTAAATACAACTTTAGGTAGATTTTGTCAAGTAATAATGTCACCTGTGTATCAGATTTTTGACATCTTTGTGCAAGGTTTTGCCGTGTGAACTCTGAGTTTTCGCTGCATGCGTGACACTGTCCCGTCTGACTTCTGCGGCAGTACGCGCGGTGCCTTGGGAATCAGCTTGAAATTTGGTCGAACACCCCTTAGGTGCAGGGATAAAGATGAGATCGGAATAGATAATGGCAACAGTAAACCCTGTAAAATTCTTTCGTGAAGTGCGGTCAGAGGCTCTCAAAATCACGTGGCCCACACGGCGCGAAACATTGGTGACGACAGCGATGGTTTTGGTGCTCTCTGCACTGGCGGCCACGTTTTTCGCCCTTGTTGACTTGCTCATTCGCTCTGGTTTGCAAGGGGTCCTTGGGTTTTTCGGCACCTAATCGGCACATCCCATGTTTGCGGGGTTGAAACCTCAGTCGAACGCCAGTATTGGAATAACCTCTTACCCCCATATTGCAAAAGACCGACAAGCGCTGTACAGAGCGCAGCTACGGGTCATGTTACCCAAGATTGATAAGGATAGACAGTTAAAATGGCAAAGCGTTGGTATTCCGTCAGTGTTCTTTCGAATTTCGAAAAGAAAATCGCTGAGCAAATTCGCACATCTGCCGAAGAAGAGGGTCTCTCAGAAGAGATCGTCGAAGTTGTCGTTCCCGAAGAAGAAGTGATCGAAATCCGCCGCGGTAAAAAAGTGACAACACCGCGCCGCTTTATGCCAGGCTATGTTTTGGTACGGATGGATATGTCCGATAAGGGCTATCATTTGATCAACTCGATCAATCGCGTCACTGGATTTTTGGGCCCACAAGGGCGCCCGCTACCAATGCGCGACGCAGAAGTTGAGCAAATCCTCAACCGCGTCCAAGAAGGCGAAGACAAGCCGCGCACCATCATCTCGTTCGAAGTGGGTGAGCGCGTGAAAGTAACCGAAGGACCGTTTGAAGATCTCAACGGTATGGTCGAAGAAGTCGATGACGGCGCGCAACGCCTCAAAGTGACCGTCTCGATCTTTGGCCGCGAAACGCCGGTCGAACTAGAATTTACACAAGTCAGCAAGCTGTCTTGATGTAATTAGCCCGTGGGAGGGGCGCGCGCCGCGGCGTGCAATCCAGACCACGACAACGAAGATCCCGACGGGCGCGCCCGAAGGGAGTTGGAAAAGGAGAAGGCCAATGGCCAAGAAACTCGTTGGTACGCTAAAGCTGCAGATCCCTGCAGGCGCAGCAAACCCATCCCCGCCTGTGGGCCCTGCATTGGGTCAGCGCGGCATTAACATCATGGAATTCTGTAAGGCGTTTAATGCCAAGACACAGGAAATGGACTCCGGTGCGCCATGTCCAACTGTGATCCAGTATTACGCAGACAAATCCTTTACGATGGATATCAAAACACCGCCTGCGTCATATTACTTGAAAAAGGCGGCTGGCTTGAAAAACGTCGGCAAACGCAACCGTCCACGCGGTGCAGAAAACCCTGGTCGTGAGACTGTGGCAACTGTGACCCCTGCACAGGTTCGCGAAATCGCTGAGGCCAAAATGAAAGACCTCAACGCCAACTCTGTTGAGGCGGCAATGCAAATTATCCTTGGCTCTGCCAAGTCGATGGGTATTGAGGTGAAGTAATGGCCAAACTCGGTAAACGCACACAATCCGCCCGCGCCGCAGTGGCCGGTAAGGAAAACCTCTCAATCGAAGATGCAGTGTCATTGATCAAAGCCAATGCCACAGCCAAATTCGACGAGACAATCGAAATCGCTCTGAACCTTGGCGTTGACACACGTCACGCGGACCAAATGGTGCGCGGCGTGGTGGCCTTGCCAAACGGCACAGGCAAAACAATGCGCGTTGCAGTCTTTGCACGCGGTGCCAAAGCAGACGAGGCGACAGCCGCAGGCGCGGATATCGTCGGCGCAGAGGATCTGATGGAAGCCGTTCAAGGCGGCAAAATCGACTTTGATCGCTGCATCGCGACACCTGATATGATGCCTGTTGTGGGCCGTTTGGGTAAAGTCTTGGGCCCGCGCAACTTGATGCCAAACCCCAAAGTGGGCACGGTCACGATGGACGTTAAGGCAGCGATCGAAGCGGCCAAAGGCGGCGAAGTGCAGTTCAAAGCGGAAAAAGGCGGCGTTGTCCACGCAGGTGTTGGCAAAGCGTCTTTTGACGAAGCGAAACTGGTCGAGAATGTCAAAGCCTTCGTTGACGCCGTCGCCAAAGCCAAGCCATCAGGTGCCAAAGGCGCCTATATGCAAGGCATCACGCTCAGCTCAACCATGGGCCCTGGCGTGACATTGGACGTTGCCGCCGCTTCGGCGCAGTAAAATATATACATGGTGAAATTAGAAACAGCCGCATAATGCGGCTGTTTCTTTGTTTGTTAAATGTCGTCCTCAAAGGTTTCATTGTTCGACAACATGGCGCGCGCGGCCTCATAGCGAGCGAGCGCTGCGAGTTCATTTAGGTAATCTTGTTCTCGCAATGACAGGGCGTGAGTTACTCTGGCATCACCTGCGCCAAGCAAAGCGTCTAATATTTCGTTTATTAGCTCCAAAAGTTTCGTGAGCCATCCAAATGACCAATTGAAAATCTTATCAAATAACCACTGGATGATCTTCTTGATAAATTGGATGAGCTGCAAAATACTTAATTTAATTCCGAATATTGAAATCGAACTGCTTAGGATTTTCGTTTCATTAATTAAGGTCATGGCGCCCATTGATTTGAGTAGCCGCTCGGCGTCTACAAGTTGTTCCTTAGAACCTAGGCGTGCTGCGTCATCTAGGATATCGGCGATTTCCGTCATTGTTGCTTCAAAAGCATTTGAAAAGCTTTGGGCGATGAGCTGTTGCTCCGAGCTTTTTGAGGCTTTTGCTTCGGATTGTGCGGCGGTTGCTAGGTTTGGGGGGATGGACCTTAGTCCGTCGGTGAATTCTTGAAATAACGATGGGGGGTCAATTTTTTTATCAGGCATAATGTGTCCAATCTATTAGATACTACGAACGCCTCTTGGCGAACATGTATCTAGCGTGGCACGAATTATCAATCCAAGGTATTGCGCAATTCCTCACCTTCTCGATTCCACATTGACTCTTATCATGATAAACTCAGTATTAGGGTGCATTGGTTCCGCGCGCTTGCTGTGACTCTCCTTGAGTAAAGAGGCAATAAAAGCTTGTGAAAGAAATTCGAATCCCCTATACGGCAGCTCTGACCCTTATGGGTCAATCTGTCCGAGACGGAGGGTGGGGGTGATTTGGCCTTCATAATTCCTTCCTGAGATAGGAGAAACGAATTCACGCCATTTTCATTTATGAAAGCGGCCGTCCCGTATCCCCTTATCGCCATGGACGTTTGCGTATTGGGCATGTGCCCTTTGCGTGTCACCTATGAGCCGGGGCGCAAGCCCCTAATTGGAGTAAAACTGTGGATAGAGCCCAAAAAGAACAGGTGGTCGAGGAACTCGGCCAAATCTTCGAAAGCTCTGGCGTTGTAGTGGTTGCCCATTACACGGGAATGACAGTTGCGGAAATGCAGGACTTTCGTGCCAAAGCGCGCGAAGAGGACTGTCACGTCCGCGTTGCCAAAAACAGGCTCGCTAAAATTGCCCTAGAAGGTAAGCCATGCGAAAGCGTGACCGAATACCTGACAGGGATGACTGTTCTTACTTATTCTGAGGACCCTGTCGCTGCGGCGAAAGTGGCCGAGGATTACGCTAAAGAGAATGCCAAATTGGTTATTCTTGGCGGCGCAATGGGTGAGAATGCTCTCGACCGTGCTGGTGTCGAAGCAGTGTCAAAAATGCCTTCGCGCGACGAGCTTATTGCATCGATCGTGGGTTGCATTGGCGCACCTGCAAGCAACATCGCGGGCGCAATTGGCGCACCTGCAAGCAACATTGCAAGCATCCTTTCAACAATCGAAGAAAAGGCGGCTTAAGCAACTGGATATTCCGTGTTGGGATTGTCTCACACGTTAGAACACTGACTTAAACTGGAAAGAACTGAAAAATGGCAGATCTTAAAAAACTCGCAGAAGAGATCGTAGGTCTTACGCTTCTCGAAGCACAAGAACTCAAAACAATCCTCAAAGACGAATACGGCATCGAGCCTGCAGCCGGTGGCGCAGTCATGATGGCGGGCCCAGCGGGCGACGCGGGCGGCGCAGCAGCAGAAGAGCAGACAGAATTTGACGTCATCTTGAAATCTGCAGGCGACAAGAAAATCAACGTGATCAAAGAAGTTCGCGGCATCACAGGCCTTGGCCTCAAAGAAGCCAAAGACCTCGTTGAAGCGGGCGGCAAAGCCGTCAAAGAAGGCGTGTCAAAAGACGAAGCCGAAGAGATCAAAAAGAAACTCGAAGAAGCAGGCGCGGAAATCGAGCTCAAGTAATTGTGATGCCCCAATCACGTTGGGGTTGAATAATTTACTGGGCGCAGTAGAGATACTGCGTCCAGTTCTCTTGTCTTAACGAACAGTTGTCGCTATATGGGCGGTTCAACTCTTCCTTTGGACAAGCGCATCGGGAGGCCAGTGTTGGGCATCTGGCCAAGAATAGATTGCGTGTTGTTCGTCTTGGATGATGTAATTCTTGCGCCCCACAAGATGTTATATCGACTGAGCAACAAAAGGTGACATCCTACATGGCACAATCCTATCTAGGTCAAAAACGTCTACGTCGGAACTACGGAAGCATCCGTGAAGTTCTTGAAATGCCGAACCTTATTCAGGTTCAAAAATCCTCTTATGACCTCTTCTTGCAGTCTGGCGACAGTGATGTTCCAGCCAAGGATGAAGGCATTCAAGGGGTGTTTAACTCTGTGTTCCCGATCAAGGATTTCAATGAAACATCATTGCTTGAGTTCGTCGGTTACGAGTTGGAAAAACCGAAATATGACGTAGAAGAGTGTCAAACACGCGACATGACCTACAGCGCGCCGCTCAAAGTGACACTGCGCTTGATCGTGTTTGATGTTGACGAAGATACAGGCGCGCGTTCTGTCAAGGATATCAAAGAACAAGAAGTGTTCATGGGGGATATCCCATTGATGACGCCAAATGGCACATTTGTTGTTAATGGCACCGAGCGTGTGATCGTTTCGCAAATGCACCGCTCACCTGGCGTGTTTTTTGACCACGATCGCGGCAAAACGCACAGCTCAGGCAAATTGCTCTTTACCTGCCGGATTATTCCATACCGTGGATCATGGTTGGATTTCGAATTTGATGCCAAAGACATCGTTTACGCGCGCATCGACCGTCGCCGTAAATTGCCAGTGACAACATTGCTCTATGCACTTGGCCTCTCTCAAGAAGAGATCATGTCGACCTATTACGAGACCGTGAACTACCGCTATGAAAAAGGCCGGGGTTGGGTCACGAAATTCTTCCCAGAGCGGTTCCGTGGTACGCGCCCAACGTATGATATCGTGGATGCCGCCACTGGCGAAGTGATCTGCGCCGCTGGTGACAAAATGACACCGCGCATGGTCAAAAAGCTCGTCGAAGGTGGGGACGTTACAGAGATCCTCGTGCCGTTCGAAAATGTTCTGGGTAAATTTGTTGCCCAAGATATGATCAACGAAGAAAACGGTGCAATCTATGTCGAAGCTGGGGACGAGCTGACATGGGAAACCAACAAAGATGGCGAAGTCACGGGCGGCTCGCTCAATGATTTGCTCTCTGCGGGTATTCATGAACTGCCTGTTTTGGATGTCGATGGGATTACGACAGGCTCGTATATTCGCGACACAATGGCGGCGGATAAAAATCTGGGCCGCGAGACGGCGTTGATGGATATCTACCGTGTGATGCGCCCTGGCGAGCCACCCACCGTTGAGGCGGCCTCGGCTCTCTTTGAAACTCTCTTCTTTGATTCAGAGCGTTATGATCTCTCGGCGGTTGGCCGCGTGAAAATGAACATGCGTTTGGATGTTAACGCCGAAGACACAATGCGTGTCTTGCGCAACGAAGACATCATCGAATGTATCCGCGCTTTGGTTGAGCTGCGCGATGGCAAAGGCGAGATTGACGATATCGACCACCTCGGAAACCGCCGTGTGCGCTCTGTTGGTGAATTGATGGAAAATCAATACCGTGTGGGCCTCTTGCGGATGGAACGCGCCATCAAAGAGCGTATGTCCTCTGTCGAGATCGACACAGTCATGCCGCAAGATTTGATCAACGCGAAACCTGCCGCTGCGGCTGTGCGCGAATTCTTTGGCTCATCGCAGCTCTCGCAGTTTATGGACCAAACCAACCCACTGTCCGAAGTGACGCACAAGCGCCGCCTCTCGGCGCTTGGCCCTGGCGGTTTGACCCGTGAGCGTGCCGGTTTCGAAGTGCGCGACGTTCACGCCACGCACTATGGCCGGATGTGCCCAATTGAAACGCCAGAAGGTCCGAACATTGGTTTGATCAACTCACTGGCGACATTTGCCCGTGTGAATAAATACGGCTTTATCGAAACGCCATATCGCAAAGTGGAAAATGGCCATGTGACAGACGAAGTCAAATACATGTCTGCCACCGAAGAAATGCGTCACACGGTGGCGCAGGCCAACGCGACGTTGAACGAAGATGGCGATTTCATCAATGATTTGGTCTCAACCCGTCAAAATGGCGACTATGTCCTAAGCCCACGCGAGAATGTCGATTTGATCGACGTATCGCCAAAACAGCTCGTGTCTGTGGCCGCTGCGCTTATTCCTTTCTTGGAAAATGACGACGCCAACCGCGCGCTTATGGGATCAAACATGCAACGTCAGGCCGTGCCTTTGCTGCGCGCCGAAGCGCCGCTTGTGGGGACGGGTATGGAATCTGTTGTGGCCCGCGATTCCGGTGCTGCGATCATGGCGAAACGTGCGGGTATCATTGACCAAGTCGATGCTGAACGGATCGTTGTGCGCGCCACTGCGGATCTGGCCCCTGGTGATCCAGGTGTTGATATTTACCGCTTGCGCAAATTCCAACGCTCTAACCAAAACACAACCATCAACCAACGCCCGTTGGTGAATGTTGGCGAAGTTGTCGGCAAAGAGCAGGTCATCGCAGACGGCCCCTCCACAGATATGGGCGAATTGGCCTTGGGTAAAAACGTGGTCGTCGCGTTTATGCCGTGGAACGGATACAACTACGAAGACTCGATCTTGATCTCAGAGCGGATTGCCCGGGATGACGTGTTCACCTCAGTCCACATTGAGGAATTCGACGTTGCCGCGCGTGACACCAAGCTTGGCCCAGAGGAAATCACACGTGATATTCCAAACGTTGGCGAAGAAGCTCTGCGCAACCTCGATGAGGCGGGCATTGTCTATATCGGTGCCGAAGTGCAACCGGGTGACATCCTCGTTGGTAAAATCACGCCAAAAGGCGAAAGCCCAATGACACCCGAAGAAAAATTGCTCCGTGCAATCTTTGGGGAAAAAGCGTCAGACGTGCGCGATACATCATTGCGTGTGAAGCCTGGTGATTATGGCACAATCGTCGAAGTGCGTGTCTTTAACCGCCACGGTGTGGAAAAAGACGAGCGCGCCTTGCAAATCGAACGTGAAGAGATCGAGCTTTTGGCCCGTGACCGCGACGATGAACGCGCGATCCTAGAGCGTAACATTTATGCGCGCTTGAACTCGATGCTCGTTGGCAACATGGCGGTCAAAGGACCAAAAGGCTTTAAATCCAACTCAGAAGTGAGCGCCGAGGTTCTCGAAGAGATGCCGCGCGCCCATTGGTGGCAAATTGCCCTTGAAGATGAGCAGGCGGCGAAAAACGTCGAAGCGCTTCAAGATCAATATGAGGCCCTCAAGCGTCAGCTCGATGCACGGTTTGAAGATAAAGTCGAAAAAGTCCGCCGCGGCGATGATTTGCCACCCGGTGTGATGAAAATGGTCAAAGTCTTTATCGCGGTGAAGCGCAAGCTTCAGCCGGGCGATAAAATGGCGGGTCGTCACGGAAACAAAGGTGTGATTTCACGCGTTGTTCCCATGGAAGACATGCCGTTCCTCGCCGACGGCACGCCGGTTGATTTCTGTTTGAACCCGCTTGGTGTTCCATCACGGATGAACGTTGGTCAGATTTTGGAAACGCATATGGGCTGGGCGTCACGCGCCTTGGGCCTTCAGGTGGATGATGCTTTGGCGGAATACCGCCGTTCAGGGGATCTCACGCCTGTGCGCGAAGCAATGCGCATCGCCTATGGTGATGAGGTCTATGAAGAGGGCGTTGCAGGCATGTCCGAAAGCGCACTTGTCGATGCGGCGGGCAATGTCACAAGCGGCGTACCAATTGCGACACCTGTCTTTGACGGTGCCCGCGAGGCAGACGTGAATGACGCGCTCGAGCGTGCAGGCTTTGATACATCTGGTCAGTCGGTCCTCTTTGATGGTCGTACAGGTGAGCAATTTGCACGTCCTGTCACAGTTGGTGTGAAATACCTGCTCAAACTGCACCACCTTGTGGATGACAAAATCCACGCGCGTTCCACGGGTCCATACTCGCTTGTCACGCAGCAGCCGTTGGGCGGTAAGGCACAGTTTGGTGGTCAGCGCTTTGGTGAGATGGAAGTTTGGGCACTTGAAGCGTATGGCGCGGCCTACACGCTTCAGGAAATGCTCACTGTCAAATCAGATGACGTGGCCGGACGGACCAAAGTCTATGAATCGATCGTCAAGGGCGAGGATAATTTCGAAGCGGGCATTCCAGAGAGCTTTAACGTTCTCGTTAAGGAAGTGCGCGGCCTCGGCCTGAATATGGAACTCCTGGACTCAGAGGAAGAGGAATAGGCCGCGCGCCTATTCCACCCCTTTGTCCCAATTTTTAAGGAAAGACACCCATGTCCCAGGAACTGACGAATAACCCATTTAACCCGCTTGCCTCACCAAAGATGTTTGACGAGATCAAAGTCTCTTTGGCGTCACCAGAGCGAATTCTTTCATGGTCGTATGGCGAAATCAAAAAGCCAGAAACCATCAACTACCGTACATTTAAGCCAGAGCGCGACGGCCTGTTCTGTGCACGGATTTTTGGCCCAGTCAAAGATTACGAATGTCTGTGCGGTAAATATAAGCGCATGAAGTATCGCGGCGTTGTCTGCGAGAAATGCGGCGTTGAAGTCACACAGCAAAAGGTCCGCCGCGAGCGGATGGGCCATATTGAGCTGGCCTCACCGGTTGCGCATATCTGGTTCCTTAAATCACTGCCATCGCGCATTGGTTTGATGCTTGATATGACATTGCGTGATCTCGAGCGTGTCCTGTATTTTGAAAACTACGTTGTCATCGAGCCGGGTCTCACCGACCTCACCTATGGTCAGATGATGAGCGAAGAAGAATACCTCGATGCCCAAGACACCTACGGCATGGATGCCTTCACCGCCAATATCGGCGCCGAAGCGATCCGCGATATGCTCGCTGCGATTGATCTTGAGGCCGAGGCAGAGCGTTTGCGCGCCGATCTGGCCGAGGCCACCGGCGAATTGAAGCCGAAAAAGATCATCAAACGTCTCAAAGTCGTCGAAAGCTTCCTTGAATCGGGCAACCGTCCTGAGTGGATGATCTTGACTGTGGTTCCTGTGATCCCGCCAGAGTTGCGGCCGCTGGTTCCATTGGATGGCGGCCGGTTCGCGACGTCAGATTTGAACGATCTCTATCGCCGCGTGATCAACCGGAACAACCGTTTGAAGCGTCTTATTGAACTGCGTGCGCCTGATATCATCGTGCGTAACGAAAAGCGGATGTTACAAGAATCCGTAGATGCCCTCTTTGACAATGGTCGTCGGGGTCGCGTCATCACAGGCACAAATAAACGTCCGCTTAAATCCTTGTCAGACATGCTTAAGGGTAAGCAAGGTCGCTTCCGTCAAAACCTTTTGGGTAAACGCGTCGACTTTTCTGGTCGTTCGGTCATTGTGACGGGCCCAGAGCTTAAGTTGCACCAGTGCGGCTTGCCGAAAAAGATGGCGCTTGAGCTGTTCAAACCGTTTATCTACTCGCGCCTTGAGGCAAAAGGATATTCGGCCACAGTCAAACAGGCCAAAAAGCTTGTTGAAAAAGAGCGTCCAGAAGTGTGGGATATCCTCGATGAGGTGATCCGCGAGCACCCTGTCATGCTCAACCGTGCGCCAACGCTACACCGTTTGGGCATTCAGGCGTTTGAACCCGTTCTTGTCGAAGGCAAGGCGATCAACTTGCACCCGCTTGTGTGTTCGGCGTTTAACGCTGACTTTGACGGCGACCAAATGGCCGTGCACGTTCCGCTCAGCCTTGAGGCGCAGCTCGAAGCGCGCGTCTTGATGATGTCAACGAACAACGTTCTGTCACCTGCGAATGGTGCGCCGATTATCGTTCCGTCACAGGATATGATTTTGGGTCTCTATTACACGACCATCATGCGCGAAGGCATGAAGGGCGAAGGCATGTCCTTTAGCTCCATCGACGAAGTGCAATACGCGCTTGATAATGGCGATGTGCATTTGCACGCCAAAGTCACGGCACGCGTTGCGCAAATCGACGAAGATGGCAACGAAGTGATGCAACGCTTTGAAACCACGCCGGGCCGTGTGCGTTTGGGATCGCTCTTGCCGCGCAATGCCAAGGCGCCCTTCTCGTTGGTCAATGGCTTGCTGCGTAAAAAAGACGTTCAAAACGTGATCGACACGGTCTACCGCTACTGTGGTCAAAAGGAATCTGTGATCTTCTGTGATCAGATCATGACCATGGGCTTCCGCGAAGCGTTTAAGGCGGGGATTTCATTTGGTAAGGATGACATGGTCATTCCAGACAACAAATGGACAATCGTCGATGGCACACGCGATCAAGTCAAAAAGTTCGAGCAAGACTATATGGATGGTCTCATCACACAAGGTGAGAAATACAACAAAGTGGTTGATGCTTGGGCAAAATGTAACGATGCCGTGACCGAAGCGATGATGGGCACGATCTCGGAAAACAAGCGCGACACAGACGGATCACAAATGGAGCCGAACTCGGTTTACATGATGGCCCACTCTGGTGCGCGTGGTTCTGTCACGCAGATGAAACAGCTTGGCGGGATGCGTGGCTTGATGGCCAAGCCGAACGGCGACATCATTGAAACGCCGATTATCTCGAACTTTAAAGAAGGTCTGACCGTTCTTGAGTACTTTAACTCAACGCACGGCGCTCGGAAGGGTCTATCAGATACGGCTTTGAAAACGGCGAACTCGGGCTATTTGACACGTCGCTTGGTGGATGTTGCACAAGACTGCATTGTGCGCATGAACGATTGTGGCACAGAAAACGCGATCACAGCCGAACCTGCGATCAACGATGGTGAAGTGATTTCATCATTGGCTGAACGTGTGTTGGGCCGTGTCGCGGCTGAGGATATCATGGTGCCTGGCACCGATACGATCCTCGTGTCCGAAGGTCAGTTGATCGACGAACGTTTGTCCGACGCCATCGACGAGGCGCGCATTTTGAAGGCGCGTATTCGCAGCCCATTGACCTGTGAGGCCGAAGAGGGCGTTTGCGCCCAATGTTACGGTCGTGACTTGTCACGCGGTACGATTGTGAACGTCGGCGAAGCTGTCGGCATTATCGCCGCGCAGTCCATCGGTGAGCCGGGTACACAGCTGACAATGCGGACGTTCCACATTGGCGGCGTTGCCCAAGGTGGCCAACAGTCCTTTATGGAATCGAGCCAAGCGGGTAAAATCGCCTTCGAAGGCGAGAGCACCATCACCAACTCAAGCGGTGAGATCATCGTTTTGGCGCGGAACATGAAGCTGAATATCGAAGCGGAAAACGGCGATGTGATTGCAACGCACAAACTCGGCTATGGTACAAAGCTCCACGTCAAAGCGGGCGATATGATCGAACGCGGTGCGAAGCTCTTTGAATGGGATCCTTACACGCTTCCAATCATTGCCGAAGCCTCGGGTAAAGCGAAGCTCGTTGATTTGATCACAGGTCTGTCTGTGCGCGATGAAACGGATGATAGCACGGGCATGACGCAAAAGATCGTCACCGATTGGCGCTCTGCGCCGCGCGGGTCGGATCTGAAACCTGAGATCATTTTGCACGGTGCCGATGGCGAGCCGCTGCGCAATGAGGCAGGGGCGCCGCTCACCTATACAATGTCTGTGGATGCGATTTTGTCCGTGGAAGAAGCCCAAGATGTCACCGCAGGTGACGTGCTGGCGCGGATCCCACGCGAAGGCGCAAAAACCAAAGACATTACCGGTGGTCTTCCACGGGTTGCGGAACTCTTTGAGGCACGTCGCCCCAAAGATCACGCGATCATTGCGGAAATCGACGGTTATGTGCGCTTTGGCAAAGACTATAAAAACAAGCGTCGCATCTCGATCGAGCCTGCGGATGATACATTAGAGCCAGCGGAATACATGGTGCCCAAGGGCAAGCACATTCCAGTGGGCGATGGTGATTTCATCCAAAAAGGTGAATACATCATGGACGGAAATCCAGCGCCGCATGACATCCTCGCGATTATGGGGATCGAGGCTTTGGCCAACTACATGATCGACGAAGTGCAAGACGTGTATCGTTTGCAAGGTGTGAAGATCAACGACAAGCACGTCGAAGTCATCGTGCGTCAGATGCTCCAAAAATGGGAAATCGCCGATAGCGGGGATACAACACTTCTCAAAGGCGAGCATGTGGACAAAGCTGAGTTTGACGCGGCCAATGCCAAGGTCATCGACCGCGGCTTGCGTCCGGCGACAGGTGGTCCGATCCTCTTGGGTATCACCAAAGCGTCACTGCAAACACGCTCGTTCATCTCAGCGGCCTCGTTCCAAGAGACAACGCGCGTTTTGACCGAAGCTTCGGTACAGGGCAAACGTGACAAGCTCATCGGTCTCAAAGAAAACGTGATCGTGGGTCGTTTGATCCCCGCAGGGACAGGTGGCGCGACACAGCGTGTGCAGCGTATCGCAGAAGACCGCGATAATGTTGTCATCGAAGCGCGCCGCGAAGAGGCCGAAGAAATGGCCCGCCTCGCGGCACCAGACGCCGAATAAGATCGGTCAAAAACGTCCTGAAATTCAAATGCCCGCCGCGTGCGGGCATTTTTTATGGGCGCTGTCCGTTAGGATCGCCGTGAGGGAGGCGTTGATATGACAGATAATGCCAAAGGGGCGGTGTTGATGATGCTCTCGATGTTGAGCTTTACCATCAACGACGCGGCGATGAAGGCGGCCAGCGCAAGTTTGCCATTGGGCCAGCAAGTGTTCTTGCGTGGCCTTTTGGTGAGTGTCATCTTTGGCTGGATCGTTTGGCGCCAAGGCGGGCATCGACAGCCATTCCCGCGGTCGGATTGGGCCCGTGTGATCACGCGGTCTTTGGCCGAAGTGGCCGCGGCCTATTTCTTTTTGACGGCGTTGTTCAATATGCCCCTTGCCAATGCGACAGCGATTTTGTTGCTGCTGCCGCTTGTTGTGTCTTTGGCGGCGCATTTTATTTTAGGTGAAACGCTGGGGTGGCGCCGGCTCAGTGCGATTGCCATAGGCTTTGTCGGGATGCTCTTTATCGTCAAGCCTGGAACCGAAGGGTTCAATTGGGCGACGGTCTATGGCCTTGTCGCTGTGGGCTGCGTGACCCTTCGCGATTTGATCACGCGCAATATGTCAAAATCCATCTCTAATTCAGTGGTGACGTTTACGGTGGCCATCTGTGTGACGGTGGCCTTTGGCGGGTATGCAATGACAGAGGATTGGGCCAAGGTGGATAGCGCATCGGCGTTCCTATTGGGGATTGCCGTGATCGCGGTGTGCACGGGCTATTACGCCTCTGTTGCAGTGATGCGGGTCGGAGAAGTGAGCTTTGTCGCAGGGTTCCGCTATAGCAGCCTCTTGTTTTCACTGTTCTTGGGATATGCGGTCTTTGGGGAATGGCCTGATGGATGGACCCTGTTTGGCGCGATGATCATCGTGGTCGCGGGGCTCTTTATGCTCTGGCGGCAACGTGCGGTCACAGGTTAGGGCAGGGCATGAATGGTGGCATGTCGCCTGAGTTCGTCAAAGACATCCACCGTACATAACTGAGCACGGCCTACCATCTGATCCACCGTGTTCGGCATTTTTGATTAGCGTAGTTGGGTTGCTCTTGCAGTTCCATCATGACGACATGAGAGTCAACGAGAGAGATGCCTTTGTTTCCCATGGGTGCGCCTGCCTCTGAAACGAGGGTTTCGTAAAGCTCGGGGTTATCCTTTCTAAGAACCAAGCCAGTGTCGTGTCGCCATGCAAACCAAAAAACGTTTTGCGTATCGTGTCCATCAGCCAGCCCATGCACAGTTGTGTTTGTCGCGTAGAACGGCCATGCATCGCCTGGTAACAAAGACTTTCCATTTTTAAACTTGGGCACAATATCTGGGATGAAGAATGGCTCGCTGAGGTCAATGACGGCTTGTTTGCCAATGTTCAACCCGTTGGGAAGCTGCACGCAGCGCGTTGGAAGCCCCCAGTAGACACCAAATGCAAGAACCGAAACAAACACCACGGCAGCGAAAGATGGGCGGTATTCAGGCATAGGCGCTTCTCGTAGGGTCAAGATAAATTTTTTGATCTACTGTCATGGGATTTATACCGTCGCTGAACTGATCCCAATATTAGTATAGTTTCTATTAACAAACCTTAAACGTACCGAGCGTTGCGTTTAAGCAGGCTTAGCCATTAGACGAAGGGCCGCGTGTGGTCATAGGCTTGGCCGGGTGCCGGCGCTATAGCGGCCCAAGGCGCGGATTTTGATGGGGTCGAGCCCCATCGCACGGCACAGGCGCGTCAATTTGCTGGGATCGGCGAGTGGCATCGTGCGCTCAGGTCGATACAGGGGATTAAACGAGTCGTTGAGAAAATGCTGCATTCGGATGAAAGATCGGGGGCGCATATTGCGCACCACTGGTAGCTGGTGGACCAATTGCGCGTGATAGATGTCAAAGATTGAAAACGTGCTTTGCGGCCGAGACAGCGTCGCGATGGCCACACCAAAGCCGCCAAGTTTGATATATTTGGCCAAGACGCAATCGGGTAGGGGCATCATTTTATGGCCGCAGGGAAAATCGAGGGTGATTGTATCATGCGCCTCGAGCATATCGAGGTTTTGCTCTGCCATCTCTTTGATCGTTGCTATAAAGCCTGTGAATACGGCGTCATCGTCATCATGACGAAACTGGAGGCGCGGCCCATCCACGTTTGGGCGCATATGATCAAAGGCGCGCCGCGTGGCGACCTTATTCTTGAGCCCTTCGGGCAGGGCGAGCACCATGATATTTTCATCTCGCGCGGTTATGTCGAGCAATCGCTCGAGCGCCCAAGAAGGTAAATGATCGCCCACAAGGATGGTCAGCCCAAAGTCTTGATCGGTTTGGGCGCGCAGGCTTGCTAATGCGACATCCGCCAGATAGGCAAGACGCTGTTCCAAATAGCTTTGGCGATACAAATGTGCTCGGGTGGCCGCAAGATCGGCGTGCTCCACACGATATCCGTGGCTCGCCGGATAGCAAAACCGGATTACGCCACAGGTGTGAATTTTACTGGACGGTGTCACAGGTGCCCCTTTTGCCGATGATCGAAATTGATCTGTTGACTCGTACGCGCCGCGGGACTATACGCGCGGCATCCCGTGCCTTGGCTTTGTCCAAGTTATCGGCTTCATAAAGATTGTGGTCAAGTCCAGAGATCCTTTTTCTCTCGACCTCTGAGAGCCCGCCGCGTCACTTACCTCGGAATGGAAGTGGCTGCGGCCAAAAGCTTTGCAGTCTTGAAAACACGCCGCTTGCGGCACCTGAACCGTCTCCCGTCAGGGGGGCTAAATGTAGAGCAAAACGGAAAAGAGTAGACGTAATGCCAACGATTCAGCAGCTGATCCGCAAACCGCGCCAGCCTAAAATCAAGCGCTCAAAGTCGATGCACCTTGAGCAATGCCCACAAAAACGTGGTGTATGTACGCGCGTATATACAACAACACCTAAGAAACCGAACTCAGCGATGCGTAAAGTCGCCAAAGTTCGCCTTTCAAATGGATACGAGGTGATCTCATACATCCCTGGTGAAAAGCACAACCTTCAAGAGCACTCTGTTGTTCTGATCCGTGGCGGCCGTGTAAAAGACCTTCCAGGTGTGCGCTATCACATCTTGCGCGGTGTTCTCGATACACAAGGTGTTAAAGATCGTAAACAACGTCGTTCGAAATACGGCGCCAAGCGTCCTAAGTAAGAGGTATCATCGATGTCACGTCGTCACGCCGCGGAAAAACGCGAAATCTTGCCTGACGCCAAATTTGGCGATCAGGTTCTCTCGAAATTCATGAATAACCTAATGATCGATGGCAAAAAATCTGTTGCCGAACGTATCGTTTACAACGCCCTTGATCGGATCGAAGCTAAGATCAAGCGTGCCCCTGTTGAAGTGTTCCACGAAGCACTCGACAACATCAAACCATCTGTCGAAGTGCGCTCGCGCCGCGTGGGTGGTGCAACGTATCAGGTGCCTGTTGAAGTGCGCCCAGAGCGTCGCGAAGCCTTGGCCATCCGTTGGTTGATCAAAGCATCACGCAGCCGCAACGAGAACACGATGGAAGAGCGCCTTGCCGGTGAGCTTTTGGATGCTGTTCAATCGCGCGGTTCTGCTGTGAAAAAACGCGAAGACACGCATAAAATGGCCGACGCGAACAAAGCGTTCAGCCACTATCGTTGGTAATGAGAAGGGCTGCATAAAATGGCACGCGAATATCCACTCGAACTTTACCGTAACTTCGGTATCATGGCGCATATTGATGCAGGTAAAACAACCTGCTCAGAGCGTATCTTGTTCTACACTGGTAAGTCACACAACATTGGCGAAGTGCATGATGGCGCTGCGACGATGGACTGGATGGAGCAAGAGCAAGAGCGCGGCATTACCATTACGTCTGCTGCGACAACAACGTTCTGGGAACGTACTGAAGATGGCGTAACGCCAGACACACCCAAGCACCGTTTGAACATCATCGACACGCCGGGCCACGTTGACTTCACAATTGAAGTTGAACGGTCCCTCGCGGTTCTCGATGGTGCGGTTTGTGTTCTTGATGCCAACGCTGGTGTTGAGCCGCAAACAGAAACAGTTTGGCGTCAGGCCGACCGTTATAAAGTTCCACGCATTGTTTTTGTCAACAAAATGGACAAAATCGGCGCGGACTTCTTTAACTGTCACAAAATGATCGAAGACCGCACAGGATCACGCGCGATCCCAGTGGCTCTGCCCATCGGTGCAGAGACTGAGCTTGAAGGCTTGATCGATCTTGTCACCATGAAAGAATGGTTGTGGCAGGGCGAAGACCTTGGTGCGTCATGGATCCAAGTGGATATTCGTGATGATCTTAAGGATCTGGCTGACGAATGGCGCGGCATCATGGTCGAAGCGGCCGTTGAACAAGACGACGACGCTATGGAAGCCTATCTCGAAGGCGAAGAGCCAGACGTTGCAACATTGCGTAAACTTTTGCGCAAAGGCACGTTGGACATGGCGTTTGTTCCAATGCTTGCGGGCTCTGCGTTTAAAAACAAAGGCGTTCAGCCGTTGCTCAACGCTGTGATCGACTACCTTCCATCACCTTTGGATGTTGTTGATTACATGGGCTTTAAACCAGGCGACGAAGAAGAAGTTCGTGACATCCCACGCCGTGCGGATGACACAATGCCCTTCGCGGGTCTTGCGTTTAAAATCATGAACGACCCATTTGTGGGCACGCTCACATTTACGCGACTTTACTCTGGTGTGATTAACAAAGGCGACTCTGTTCTGAACGCGACAAAGGGTAGAAAAGAGCGTATCGGCCGTATGATGATGATGCACTCGAACAACCGCGAGGAAATCGAAGAAGCATTCGCTGGCGACATTATCGCGCTTGCGGGCCTCAAAGAGACAACAACAGGTGACACACTATGTGACGTCAAAGAGCCTGTCGTTCTCGAAACAATGACATTCCCCGATCCAGTGATCGAGATTGCCATTGAGCCAAAAACAAAAGGCGACCAAGAGAAAATGTCTTTGGGTCTCCAGCGTTTGGCGGCAGAGGATCCATCCTTCCGTGTGGAAACTGACCTCGAGTCGGGCCAGACGATCATGAAGGGCATGGGCGAATTGCACTTGGACATCCTCGTCGATCGTCTCAAGCGTGAATTCAAAGTCGAAGCGAACATCGGTGCACCACAAGTGGCCTACCGTGAAACAATTTCGCATGAAGTTGAGCACACATATACCCACAAAAAGCAATCTGGTGGTTCAGGTCAGTTTGGTGAAGTCAAAATGGTCATTTCACCGACCGAGCCAGGCGAAGGCTATTCGTTTGAGAGCAAAATCGTTGGTGGTTCTGTTCCAAAAGAATACATCCCAGGTGTTGAAAAAGGTATTGTATCTGTTATGGACTCTGGTCCTTTGGCGGGCTTCCCTGTGATCGACTTTAAAGTGGCGCTCATCGACGGTAAATTCCACGATGTTGACTCCTCGGTTCTGGCCTTTGAAATTGCAGCACGGATGTGTATGCGCGAAGGTATGAGAAAAGCCGGCGCGAAACTTCTTGAGCCAATCATGAAGGTCGAAGTCATCACACCTGAGGAATACACAGGTGGTATCATTGGTGATTTGACCTCACGTCGCGGCCAAGTTCAAGGCCAAGACTCGCGCGGGAACGCGATCGCGATTGATGCGTTCGTGCCACTGGCGAATATGTTTGGCTACATCAATACATTGCGCTCAATGTCATCAGGCCGCGCGCAATTCTCGATGTTGTTTGACCACTACGAAGCGGTTCCAGGCAATATCTCAGAAGAAATCCAAGCGAAATACGCTTAATCGACATTCCCCCTCGCAGAAGGTCTGCGAGGGGATCAACCCATTAACATGCAGGAGAGAGTTCCATGGCAAAGGAAAAGTTTGATCGCAGTAAACCACACTGCAACATCGGTACGATTGGTCACGTTGACCACGGTAAGACGACGCTGACG
>JBDNBY010000163.1:0-5928 GCA_039767595.1 Paracoccaceae bacterium
CGAGGGATTGATCAAGTGCGGGCGAAGGTGAGTTTGACATTGGATTCTCCATTCATTTGTTGACTGACACGCAACGTAATGTAATAAAATTTTTTATAAATATTACATTTGTTTATAAACAATAAGGAAAACATTTATAATATGTTTATGCATTCCTCCTTCCACGTGCTTCGTGCCATCCTTCAAGAAGGCAGCTTTACCAAAGCCGCACAAACGCTCGGCATGTCCGGCGCGGCTGTGGGAAAACATGTCCAAATGTTAGAAAGTAAGATGAAGCTGCGCCTCTTTCACCGCACGACACGGACAATCACGCCAACAGATGCTGCAATTAAAATCAGCCGTGCCGTCACACAAAGCGACGAGCATCTAAATGAAATATTAGAACAGCTCCGAGATGAGCACACGTCTCCGACGGGTCGATTAAAAATAAATGTTCCAATGTCATATGGGGAGTTGTTTCTGGCCAAACCTATGGCGCAATTTGCCGCGGCCTATCCGGATGTCGTGGTTGATGTGGATTTTGATGACAAGCGCGTTCACTTAATAGAGGAAGGGTATGACCTTGTGATCAGGATTGGCATCCTCGAAGATTCTGGTCTGATCTCCAAGCGTATCTCGGATTTTCCGACCTTCCTGTGTGCGTCACCAAAACTTATCGCCAAACAAGGAACGCCGCGCACGCCAAAGGACCTCTCAACTTGGCCTTTCATTTGCTACTCGAATGCGGCCTCTCCTTCAGTTTGGTCCTATAAAAATAAGGATGACCAAATCGGATCCATCCACCTGCGCCCTGTTCTTTATGCCAATAGCGCAAGCATGATGAAAGAAGCCTGTGTCGAGGGCGTCGGAGCAGCTCTTCTTCCGCAGTTTTGTTGCGACGCAGAATTAAAGAGCGGGGATCTAGTTCAGATCCTACCGAATTACCAATCTGCTCCAGAACGCGGTGTCTATGTCATTTATCCAGACAAAAAATTTCTACCTTTAAAAGTTAGAAAATTCATCGACATGCTTCAAACGCGGTAAATTTCGTCTATTTGGGATTCTTGGTAGCGGAGGAGGGACTTGAACCCCCGACACGCGGATTATGATTCCGCTGCTCTAACCAGCTGAGCTACTCCGCCACTGAGGCCCCTCAATTACTGATTCCGCCAATGCTCGTCAAGCAGGATTGTTATGCTTTTTCGACCAAACCCTGAATATTTTCCCAAGCCCCCTCAATCAACGCTCTGCCAAGCACGCGGGCGGGATCGGTTGGGGGGGGCATCTTGACCTGTTCGAGGCGTTCAAAGCCAACTCTGCTATAATATCCGTGGTCCCCCACCAGCATCGCCCGTGACCATCCAAGGTCTTTGGCCACCGCAAGGCTATGGTTGAGCAGATGGGCCCCCAGCCCCTCGCCTTGGTGCGTGGGATGGACGGCGACCGGCCCTAACAAAAGGGCGCGCTGGCCTGTGATCTGAACGGGCCAATACCGAATGGCACCGCTGATCACCCCCTCTTCGCGGGCCACCATGCACAAATCGCCCACAGGCGGCACATCATCCCGCAAGCGATACGACGACAGCGCCTCGCGCGCCGGCGCAAAGCATAGGTCAAAGAGCGCCTCGACCTCCCACCAATCTTGTGGCTGTTCTATATGCAGCTCATGCATAACTGCGCTCTTTCTATATCTGTGCTTGGCGTTGCTCCCATTCCCTTCTATCATGCGTTCGCGCAGCTGCAAGAACGGAGCAATGATGTTTTACACACCCCAAGACGGCCATGGCCTCGCTCACAATCCGTTTTCGGCAATCATCGCCCCGCGGCCGATTGCGTGGATTTCAACGCAGGATGCGCAAGGCAACTCTAATCTTGCGCCCTACTCGTTTTTTAACGCGACGGCCTATGTGCCGCCGCAGGTCATGTTTGCCTCTACCAGCGCCAAGGCCGATCGCACAGACACCAAAGATACCGTTGATAACATTCGTCAAACTGGTGTGTTTTGCATCAACATCGTCAAACGCGCCGCCATAGATGCGATGAATGCCAGCTCGGCGCCCATGGCTGCGGATCAAAGTGAATTTACCGCCGCACAGATGACGCCCATCCCATGCTCGCAAATTGACTGCCCCCGCGTTGCCGAGGCGCCCGCATCGCTTGAATGCGCCTTAACCCAAGTCATCCGCCTCGAGGGCGAGGCGAACTTCCTCGTTTTGGGCCGCGTGGTTGGTGTTCATCTCGACGATGCCTATATTGTCGATGGGCGATTTCGGCCAGACCTATTTCAAGTTGTCGCCCGCCTTGGCTATCAAGATTACGCCGCTATTGACACGCTATTTGAGCTACAGCGCCCCGTCACACCCACGACCTAAGTCCAAGACACAGGGCCCAGTGCGGCGGGTCTTAGTGCCCGCCTATAATACCCGTTTTCACTGAGTAATTCACGGCCAATTCGTAATCAGGGTCATCATCACTGTCGATGATCAAATGCCCTGCTTTGCTCAAGAGTTGATGACAATCGCGGCTCAAATGCGTCAATTGCAAATGTTTGCCGGCCGCTTGATATTTACCGGAAATCGCCTCGATGGCCTGCAGGGCAGATTGATCCACCACGCGGCTATCGGCGAAATCGACAACGACGTGATCGGGGTCGGCGGCGATATCAAACAGTTCAATGAACCCATCGCTTGAGCCGAAAAACAGCGGTCCTTCGATGTGATATGTCTTTGTGCCATCCGCCTCAGACGTGCGCGCATGAATGCGCCGCGCATTGTTCCACGCATAGCCAAGGGCCGAGACAATCACCCCCACAACAACGGCCACAGCCAAATCCGCATAGACGGTCACGGCGGTTACCAAAACGATGACAAAGGCGTCCATATACGGCACTTTGCTCAGCACGCGGAACGAATTCCATGCGAATGTGCCAATCACGACCATGAACATCACACCGACGAGGGCCGCGAGTGGGATTTGCTCAATCAACGGCGAGGCCGCCACAATAAAGATCAATAAAAACAGCGCTGCTGCGATCCCTGCGATCCGCGTGCGCCCGCCTGATTTCACATTAATCATCGATTGGCCAATCATCGCACAGCCGCCCATGCCGCCAAAAAAGCCGGTCACCACATTCGACGCGCCTTGGGCAATACACTCTTGGCTCGCCCCGCCGCGCTTGCCCGTAATTTCACCCACTAGGTTGAGCGTGAGCAAACTCTCGATCAGGCCAATGGCAGCCAGAATAATCGAATAGGGCAGAATAATTTGAAAGGTTTCCCACGTCAGCGGAACCATTGGAATATGAAACACAGGCAAACCACCTTGAATGGCAGCCATATCGCCGACCCGCGGCACATCAATCCCGAAAAAGATCACGATGACCGCGACAATTCCAATACCAGCCAACGGCGCCGGAATGATCTTGGTCACGCGCGGCATCACCCAAATGATCGCCATCGTTAAACCGACCAAGCCTAGCATTGTGATCAATTCGATCCCCCCCAGCCATTCACCGCCCGTTGTGCCATGGCCAGAGACTTCGACAGAGCCAGGCACTTTGAATTGAGTGAGCTGCGCAAGGAAAATCACAATGGCCAAACCATTGACAAAGCCCAACATCACAGGATGCGGCACAAGGCGAATAAACTTGCCCCATTGCATCACACCGGCGAAAATTTGCAGCAATCCCATCAAAACCACTGTGGCAAAGAGGTACTCAACTCCGTGCTCGGCGACCAAAGCGACCATCACAACGGCCAAGGCCCCTGTGGCCCCAGAGATCATACCAGGGCGCCCACCGAAAATCGCCGTGATCAGACCCACAAGAAACGCCGCATAGAGCCCAACCAAAGGATGCACCCCCGCCACAAAGGCAAAGGCCACCGCCTCGGGCACCAAAGCCAAGGCCACGGTCAAACCAGACAGAAGCTCAATACGCAGCCGCGTCATTGAAAACCCTTCGTCTCCCATGATGCTGAAATCTGTATTGGCCAAACCTTTGGCAAATGTTCCTAAAATGGCGCGCTTCATGTCGCGGCTCCTTTATGTGATATCCGTGTTGGGCGCGCCCTACGGCGCCACTGTCTTGTGCCCTCCCCTAAAGGAAATGAGATCAAAACGAAAGGGACGGATGGCATTTCTTGATCCTCATGGTAAAAAGCCCTGCACCGACCAAAGGATCCCGCCATGACCGAGCTGAGTTCATTCATTCGCACCATCGAAAACTTCCCTCACGAGGGGATCATGTTTCGCGATGTAACGACGCTCTTTAAATCAGCAAAAGGTTTACAAATGGCGATCGATGCGACCGTTGCGGCCTTTGAGACGCAACAGATCGACTATGTCGCGGGTCTTGAGGCGCGCGGCTTTATCTTGGGTGGGGCTGTGGCGGCGCGGCTGGGGGCCGGATTTATTCCACTACGCAAGGCGGGTAAATTGCCCGCAGCCACGATCACACAGGACTATGAGCTTGAGTATGGCTCGGCTACACTCGAAGTGCATGACGACGCGATTGAGGCAGGGGCCAAAGTTTTGATCGTTGATGATCTCTTGGCCACGGGCGGCACGGCGGCGGCGGGCATTTCCCTGATCGAGCGTCTCGGCGGGGATATCGTTGCCCTATCCTTTATCATCGATCTGCCAGAGTTGGGCGGCGGCCAAAAACTGCGCGACATGGGATATGACGTGCACCACTTATGTGCCTTTGAAGGCCATTAAAGCGCGCGCAACACGGCCCCAGGGTTCATGATATTTTGCGGATCCAAGGCCGTTTTGATCGCCCGCATCGCGGCCAGCTTGGCTGGATCGCCGTAGCGCTCCAAATCATCAACTTTGAGGCGGCCAATCCCGTGTTCGGCACTGACCGATCCGCCCATATCATGCACATTATCATGGATCAAACGCTTGAGATCGGCGCGCTGATGATCGTGATCGGCCCGCGTGTTCCCATCGATGGGAAAGATATTGTAATGTAAATTCCCGTCGCCCAAATGACCAAAGCAATTGATCCGAAATGCACCAACTTTGGCAATTTGCGCGGGCATTTTATCAATAAAATCAGGGACCATGCTGATGGGCAATGAAATATCGTGGTTCGACACGCTGCCAATATGGCGATTGGCCAATGGAATATGCTCGCGCAAGGCCCAAAAGGCGTGGCGCTGCGCCTCAGAGGTTGCCAGCACACCATCAAGCACATCGCCGGCCTCATAGCTCTCAGTGAAAAACGCCTCAAGCGCCGCATCCGTGCCGTGGGCCTGCGCCATCCCAAGATCCATCAACACCGCCCATTGCGGCGCGCGCTCGAACGGTTGGCGCATGTCAGGAAAGGCGCGCGCCAGAAAATCAAAGCTCTGCTGCGCGATCAATTCAAAGGCGCTTAGACTTTCGGCAAAATGCGACTTGGCCCGTGTGAGCAGCGCAACCGCCGCTTGGGGCGACGGTACGACAAACATTGCGGCCATATAGCTTTGAGGACGGGGCACCAATTTCAAGGCGGCCGCCGTGATGATCCCCAAACTGCCCTCAGCACCAATCAAAAGATGGCGCAAATCATAGCCGGTGTTATCCTTGCGCAGGCGTTTGAGACCGTGAAAAATCTCGCCGTTGGGCAGTACGGCCTCAATCCCCAAACATAGATCGCGCGCGTTGCCATAGCGAATGACATTCACACCGCCGGCATTTGTCGCCAAGAACCCGCCCACTGCGGCACTGCCCTCTGACGCCATGGAGAGGGGGAACAATCGCCCCTCTTTGGCGGCGGCCTCTTGGACATTGGCCAAAATCGCGCCCGCTTCGGCGATCATCACATTTTCGGCCGCGTGAATGGCGCGAATGGCGCGCATCCTCTCGAGCGAGAGCAGCAAAGGCAGGCGCGTGTCACGATCATAGGTCTGACCGCCGACCAATCCCGTGCCACCTGAATAGGGCACGATTGGAATATCCTGCACC
>JBDNBY010000164.1:0-10106 GCA_039767595.1 Paracoccaceae bacterium
ACTCCCGCTCCTTAGGTTGTCGTGTGCAGCTTGGTCGATATTGTGACGGAGAGAACGATGATACCAAATCAGCCAAACCGCTCTTTTGCAGAGGCAGTTCTCTCTCAAGTGTACAACAACACCCCATCTGGACGCCGCGAGCGCATCATTGAAGTCTCTAAATGGTTGACGCGGCAAGTTGGGTTAAACACTTATGATCATTCGGTTGTCCTCACGGTGCTGCGCCGTCGCGGGTTGACTGATGCGTTAATTGTGGACCATGTCTTGCCGGCCGTCTTGCGGAGTTTGGGTGAAGACTGGAGCAATGATGCGCGCAGCTTTGCACAAGTGTCTTTGGCCTCGTCTCGCATTGTTGAGTTGATCAAGGATCTTTCAAAGTCCGAGGATGTCCTGAATACTCAGAATCAAGCTGGTGCGCTTCTTGTTGTGCATGAAGATGAGCAACACAGCATCGGCCTTCGCATCGTTGCCGATCAGTTTTTGCGCGCAGGGGTTTCCGTCAAATTTTTACCCTCAGCCTCGGATCAGAAAATTGCCAAGCTGGCGGGCTCAGGTGATTTTAGCTATATTCTTTTTTCTTGTTCCAATCAGCATGCCCTACGGTCCATCGTCAAATCAGCCAAGCGTATTCGCCGTTTTGTTGAACCAGAGTGCAAGATTGTATTAGGTGGTTTTATTGTTGAGCTTAATGATGTAAACATTCCATTGGACGTCTTTGACATCGTGACAAACGACGTCAGGGCAGTTGTTGACTTTGCGAAGCCAGTAGCGCAGACAAAAATGAAACGGCGTGAGCAATTTAATGAATAGAGACGACACCAAATTATGGGATCTCGGATCAATCCCGATGATCGACCCGCAATATTTGGGGAACATTCTGACGACCGCCTCAGATGTCGCCATTGTCTTAGACGAGCATGATCAGATCAAAAGCGTTATGATGAATAACGCAACGCCCTCATTCGGAGATCTGTCTCACTGGCAAGGCCATGATATTCGTAAGTTTCTGACCATCGAAAGCGTGCCGAAATTGGATCAGGCTTTGGGCGTTGTGCGCTCAGGGCGGCAGATTATGAATTCCATTGAATTGAACCATCAAGACAATGCGAAATGGCAATTCCCCGTACGCTATAGCATCCACGAAATGGGCCCGGACGGGGCTATTATCTTGCTGGGGCGGAATTTGCAGGATCTATCCGAGATTCAGCAGCAGTTGGTTGATGCGCAAATCGCCATGGAAGACAGCCACGAGCAGCGCCGCGCCTTTGATGCGCATTATCGCATGCTGTTGGCCAGTTCGCAGGACTGTATTGTCTTTTTGTCGGTGTCTGATGGCTCTGTTGTCGATCTGAACCAAGCCGCAGCACAGCTTTTGGATGTGGGGGCAGAGGCCGCGCGCGGTAAAAAGCTGGCTCAATTCGGCGGGGTCGCAGCGCGCGCAGCGATGATTGATAAATTGTGCGATGCGGCATCGCATAAAACCTCGACCGATTTGCGTCTTGAGGTCTCTGGGCGCCAAGTGCGCGTGACGCCAGTGCTCTACCGTGTGGCTGGGCAGCGGGTGCTTTTGTGCCGCATGAGCCCCCTTGATCAAGTGATGGCGCATGATGGCCAGCTCGAGAGTAATCTCGTCTCACTGTACAAGCATGGGTCAGATGGAATTGTCTTTACGAATGCCAACGGTGCGATCCAATCCGCCAATGAAAGCTTTCTTGAGATGATCAATGTGGCGAATTTTTCTGATATTCGCGGGGCCAGCCTCGGTGATTATCTCTCCCGCGGGCAGATTGATCTTGCGGTGATGCTCGACAATGTCACGCGCTCCGGCCAAATGCGGGTGTATTCGACTAAGTTGACCAATGATTTTGGCATCAAGGTCGATGTGCAGGCCTCTATTTCGCGGCTCGATCCGGATCAAAATGGCTATATCTCTTTTGTGATCCGCGACGCCTCTCGTACGGAGCAGCGTGCGCAAGCCTCTGATCAAACTATTCCTTTGACCACGCGCGATGAAATCAAAGAATTGGTTGGCGGCGCCTCGCTGAAGGAAATTGTCGCGGAAACCTCTGATGTCGTTGAAAAAATGTGCATCGAAGTGGCGATTGAATTGACCAAGAACAATCGCGCAGCTGCGGCCGAAATGCTGGGCCTGTCGCGCCAAAGCCTCTATGTCAAACTGCGGCGCCTTGGCCTGTTGTCAAAAAACGACGACTGATCGGTAGCCTTCTCCTAATTTTACCACGTGACGCTGCGGCGTGCGGCTGCAAAGCTCGCATGCGGTTTTGGTGTGCGTGGTTTTTCTTGCTTTATGTCCAATTGTAAATCAATATGGACAGTATGAGTGTATCATATAATTTACAGACGCCTGCGTGGCCCAAGCCAAGCGCCGTGCTCGAGTTGATAAAACCCGTGACATGGTTTCCACCGATGTGGGCCTATGCCTGCGGTGTGGTGAGCGTTGGTGTGCCGTTGGCCGATCATATTCTCTTGATTGTGATTGGCGTTCTTTTATGCGGGCCTGTGGTTTGCGGTATGAGCCAAGCTGCGAATGATTGGTGTGATCGCCATGTGGATGCGATCAACGAACCCAATCGGCCCATTCCATCGGGGCGCATGCCCGGACGCTGGGGGCTGTGGGTTGCCATTGCCATGAGTATCGGCGCGCTGGGCCTTGGTGCTGTATTGGGGCGCTGGGGGTTTTATGCGACATGTGTGGGTGTGGCCTGTGCATGGATGTACTCGGCCGAGCCGTTTCGCCTCAAGCGAAGCGGATGGTGGGGCCCCGCGTTAGTGGGCCTTTGTTACGAGGGGCTGCCGTGGTTCACCGGCGCCTTGGTCATGTCGGGGGGATTGCCCAGTGGGCCCATCATTTTGATCGCGCTGTGCTATGCAATTGGCGCCCATGGCATCATGACCTTGAACGATTTCAAAGCCTATGATGGTGATCGGATTATGGGCATTCGCTCCTTACCCGTCACTTTAGGGCCGCGTGCTGCGGCGCAAGTGGCCTGTGCAGTCATGCTTGGGGCGCAGCTGTGTGTTGCCGCTCTTTTGATCACATGGGGGGCTGTGGTGAGCGCGGGGATCATCGGCGCGCTGATCTGTGGTCAGGTGTTGGCCATGGTGCGATTGATCCGCGATCCCGAAAAGTATGCTCCTTGGTACAATGCTGTGGGGGTTTTGATGTTTGTCAGCGGTATGATGGTCTGTGCTGTCACACTGCGATCTTTGTAAGGAATACGAGATGTCATTGAGTTGGTTTTCCATCATTCGCCTCGGCCTTGTGCAGATGTGCCTTGGATCAATCATTGTATTGATGACCTCGACCTTGAACCGTTTGATGGTTGTCGAACTATCCTTGCCTGCCGTTTTGCCCGGCTTTTTGGTGGCCTTGCATTATGGTGTGCAGCTCTCTCGACCCAATTGGGGGTATTTGGCGGATATCGGAGGGCATCGCACAAAGTGGATTTTTATTGGAATGGCGATGTTGATGCTGGGGGCTTTGGGTGCAACAGCGTCGATTGCCCTTTTTGAAGTGACGTTTGTTGGCGCGCTGAGCGCCTCTGTTTTGGCTTATATCCTCATTGGTTTTGGTGTCTTTGCCATTGGGACATCGATCTTGGCTATGTTGGCCAGCTATACGGCGGATCATCGGCGGGCCGCCGCGGCGATGATGACGTGGATTATGATGATCTTTGGCATTGCGGTCACTGCGGTCGTTGTGGGTCAATTGCTCGATCCCTACTCGCATGGGCGCCTACTGGCTGTTGTGGCGGGGGTCTGTGCGGTGTTGATGACCTTGACCTGCGTGGCTCTGTGGCGGATTGAACGCAATTTGATGCCGCAGCGCCCGCCCGAGCCGTCGCAAAGTATTTGGATCGGCGTTCAAGAAGTGTGGAGCGAGCCCGCTGCGCGGGCCTTTACGATTTTTGTGCTGTTGTCGATGATCGCCTATTTTATGCAAGAGTTGATATTAGAGCCCTTTGCCGGTCTGGTCTTTGGTTTTTCACCGGGTCAAACGACGTCCTTGTCTGGGGTGCAAAATGGCGGCGTGTTTTTGGGGATGATCTGTGTCGGGCTCTTGGTGTCCGGCTTTGGGATCGGGCGTTTGGCCCATTGGGTTGTCATTGGCTGTGTCGGCTCGGCCATGTCCCTTGTGGCGATTGCGGGCGCGGGCGTGGGGTGGCATCCTGTGCCGCTGATGCACTGTGTCGCGGCATTGGGCGTGTTTAACGGTATCTTTGCCGTGGCGGCCATTGGATCGATGATGAGCCTTGCAGGGCAGGGGCGCGATGGGCGCACGGGCACACGCATGGGCCTATGGGGCGCGGCCCAAGCGATTGCAGCGGCTGTGGGCGGTCTGAGCGGTGCGGCCATGGTTGATGTGCTGCGCGCGTTCGAGCTGTCATCTGCGCAGGCCTTTGGCAGCGTGTTCCTCATTGAGGCTGTACTCTTTCTCTATGCGGCGAGTTTAACGAAACATTCGATTTTCGCGGCCACTGCGCCTGCGCGATCCATGACAGGAGATGAATATGTATGATGTTGTTGTGATTGGCGGCGGGCCAAGTGGCGCGACCGCAGCCCATGATTTAGCAAGTCAAGGTCACGCTGTGGCCTTCATCGACCGCGCGGGACGGATCAAGCCATGCGGCGGCGCAATTCCTCCGCGGTTGATCGCGGATTTTGATATTCCCGATCACTTGCTTGTGGCGAAAATCAAGACGGCACGCATGGTGTCGCCGACCCGTCGCAGTGTCGATATCCCCATCGAAAATGGCTTTGTCGGGATGGTGGATCGGGAGGATTTCGATGCATTTTTGCGCGCCCGCGCAGTGGAGGCCGGTGCCGATGGCCTGACGGGGACCTTTAAGCGGATTGTGCGCGAAGGTGCGGCAACGCATGTTCACTATAAAGATCATGAAACAGGGGCCGATCGATCCATAGAGACGCGGTATATCATCGGCGCGGATGGGGCGCGCTCTGTTGTGGCCAAACAAGAGCTGCCCGAAGGGCGCGCGCCGGCCTATGTGATCGCCTATCACGAAATTATTACCGCCCCCGGCAAGGGGCCCGATTACGATCCTGATCGCTGTGATGTGATTTATGATGGCGAGATTTCGCCCGATTTCTATGGTTGGGTGTTCCCGCATGGCACCAAAGCATCGATTGGGATGGGCACCGGTGAAGATAACGTAGACCTCAAAAGTGCCACCAAAGAGCTGCGTGCGCGCCACGGGCTTGAGGGCTGCGAGACGTTGCGCCGCGAGGGGGCACCCATTCCGCTTGAGCCGCTCAAATGTTGGGACAACGGGCGCGATTTAGTGTTGGCGGGCGATGCCGCCGGCGTTGTGGCACCCAGTTCCGGCGAAGGGATCTACTATGCCATGGCCGGTGGCCGTGTGGCTGCGACGGCTGTCATGGCGACGTTGGCAACGGGGCAGGCCTCTCATTTGAGCAAGGCGCGCAAAATCTTTTTGCGCGAACACGGCACGGTGTTCAAAGTGCTCGGTGCGATGCAGCGCGCCTATTATAAATCAGATGACCGGCGCGAACGGTTTGTCTCGCTCTGCCATGATGTGGATGTGCAAAAACTGACGTTTGAGGCATATATGAACAAAAAACTCGTGAGCAAGCGGCCGATGGCGCATCTTAAAATCTCGATCAAGAATATCGCCCATTTATTGGGGCTAGTGTCGGCGAACCGCGTATGACGATCTATATTCCGGCATGGGTGGATGGCACGCTCACCCCAGTTGAAAAACTTCAGGCCCATCAAGAGGGGCTGCGCCACAAGGCGATTTCGGTGTTTTTGTTTCATCAAGACCGTCTTTTGATCCAACGCCGTGCCCTGTCGAAATATCACACGCCTGGATTATGGGCGAACACCTGTTGCACCCATCCAAAGTGGGATGAACCTGCGCAAGACGCCGCACAGCGCCGTTTGAAAGAAGAGCTTGGCATCACCTGCGATACCCTAAGCAACTGCGGGCAAGTGGAATATCGCGCCAGTGTCGGGGACGGCATGATCGAACACGAAGTGGTCGAGATGTTCATGGGCCATGTCGCGCAGATCCCTGATATGAGGCCCAATCCAGAGGAAGTGTGCGACACGCAATGGATGAGCCGAGAGGCGCTGCTTGATCGCGTTCAGCGCCATCCAGAGCAGTTTACCGTGTGGTTTAAGATTTATCTTGAGCAACACCAAGACAGGTTCTGGCCTAGCCCGTGCTTGTCTTAATATGCCTGCTCTGATCGGGGCCCTAATCTTAATTAGAAAATGGGCGAATACGTCACGGTCGAAGCGCAGTGCCGTGCCCTATAAATCCGTGTCGCTGGGGTAGGAAGTTTGGCTGGGGTGGCAGGATTCGAACCTGCGGTACACTGTACCAAAAACAGTTGCCTTACCGCTTGGCTACACCCCAACGTGCCGCGTTGGTTACATCGAAGCGCTGTTGTGATCAAGAGAGAAACGGCATGAAATTGTAAAAATACCCAGATTTTTATTTTTTATCTCCGAGTGGTTAGCCGATCTGGGGTAAACGTGAGAATAACCTTGATCATGTTGGCTATATTGGCTATACATATATATAAAATTGAATATGTTTTTTCCAAAAATGGAGAGTGTGATGGCAAACTATCCCGTGCAAATGAGTGTGACGCCCGAGGTTAAAGGCTTTTTTGACCCTGCGACATGGACCATTTCGTATATCGTTAAGGATCCTGCATCCGCCGCTTGTGCGATTATCGATTCGGTGATGGATATTGATTACGCGGCAGGGCGGATCACCTATGATCATGCGGATCGATTGATTGACTATATTCAGGCCAACGATCTGACGTTGGAATGGATCATCGAAACCCATGTGCATGCCGATCACCTCTCGGCGGCGCCGTATATCCAAGATAAAATCGGCGGCAAAATCGGGATCGGGTCCAAGATTATGGTCGTGCAAGATACCTTTGGCAAAGTCTTTAACGAAGGGACAGAGTTCCAGCGCGATGGATCACAGTTTGACCGCCTCTTTGAGGATGGCGACCTCTATCAAATCGGCGAGATGGCCTGCTTTGCCATGTATACGCCCGGTCACACACCGGCCTGTATGGTGCATGTGATGGGCAATGCGGCCTTTGTCGGAGATACGCTGTTTATGCCAGACGGCGGCTCGGCGCGGGCAGATTTTCCGGGGGGGGATGCCGAAACTCTCTTTGACTCCATTCAAAAGGTGCTGTCTTTGCCCGACGATATGCGTTTGTTCATGTGTCATGATTACGGGCCAAATGGCCGCGATATCGAGTGGGAAACCACCGTCGGCGCGGAAAAAGAGCATAACATTCACGTCGGCCGCGGCAAAACCAAAGAAGAGTTTGTCAAGTTCCGTACCGAGCGGGACGCGACGTTGGATATGCCCCGTTTGATTATCCCCTCATTGCAAGTGAACATGCGGGCGGGTGAAGTGCCAACGGACAAAGACGGCAACCCTGTCCTCAAAGTGCCGATCAACGGTCTTTGATCTACAGAGCAAGCCGCACAGAGTCAGAACAAGGGGCATCCTCTTGGGGTGCCTTTTGTCACTTGGGCGCGGGCGCCTTTTCATAAAATTTAGAAAGATCGTGTTATGTCGATACATATATTCAAAGGCTATTTCCCTATTCTATCGTGGGGCGCGCAGTATAACAAAGCGACCCTGACCAATGACCTGATTGCTGCGGTCATTGTCACGATCATGTTGGTGCCTCAATCGCTGGCCTATGCCCTCTTGGCGGGGTTGCCGGCGGAGGCGGGGCTTTATGCGTCGATCGTGCCGATTATGTTATATTCCGTTTTCGGATCATCGCGCGTTTTGGCGGTGGGGCCTGTGGCTGTTGTGTCTTTGATGACGGCGGCGGCGATTGGTAATATCGCAGAGCAAGGCACGATGGGCTACGCGGCTGCGGCGCTCTCTTTGGCCTTTTTGTCTGGCGGGATGCTCCTGCTCTTGGGGATTTTTCGCTTGGGGTTTTTGGCCAATTTTCTGTCGCACCCTGTGATCGCGGGATTTATCACCGCCTCTGGTGTGATCATCGCCGCCTCGCAATTCAAGCATATTTTGGGCGTGGACGCCTATGGTCATAACTTGTTTCAGCTGGTTCAGTCGTTGTGGGCGCATGTGACCGAGTTGAATATTTTCACTGTGATCCTTGGGGTCGGGGCGAGTGGGTTTCTATTTTGGGTGCGCAAGGGCCTAAAGCCATTGCTCTTGTCCAAAGGGCTCAGCCCCAAGAGTGCGGACATCGCGACCAAGGCGGGGCCCGTGTTTGCCGTGGTGGCGACAACGGTGGTGGTGTGGCTCTTTGGTCTTGATCACTATGGTGTCAAAATCGTCGGCGACGTGCCACAGGCCCTGCCGCCGTTCACGATGCCGGATCTGTCTCTTGATCTGCTGGGGCAGTTGTTTGTACCGGCCTTGCTGATTTCGATTATCGGATTTGTCGAATCTGTCTCCGTTGCCTCGACACTTGCGGCGAAAAAGCGTCAGCGTATTGATCCCGATCAAGAGTTGATTGGATTGGGTGCCGCCAATATCGGGGCGGCCTTTACAGGCGGGTACCCTGTGACGGGCGGATTTGCGCGCTCTGTGGTGAATTTCGATGCTGGCGCTGAAACCCCTGCGGCGGGCGCCTTTACGGCCATAGGGTTGGCCATTGCGGCGCTTGCGTTAACGCCGCTGCTGTTCTTTTTGCCCAAGGCGACGCTGGCGGCGACCATTATCGTGGCCGTGTTGTCCTTGGTTGATTTCTCCATTCTCAAAACTGCGTGGTCCTATTCGCGCGCTGATTTTCTGGCGGTGGCGACTACGATCGCCGTGACGCTTGGATTTGGAGTTGAGCTTGGTGTCAGTGCGGGGGTGATCCTATCGATTGTCACCCATTTGTATCATTCCTCGCGCCCCCATGTCGCGCAGGTGGGGCTGGTGCCTGGCACACAGCATTTTCGCAACGTGAACCGTCACACTGTGATCACGGATCCTAGCGTTTTGACCGTGCGTGTGGACGAGAGCCTTTATTTTGCAAATGCGCGGTTTTTAGAGGATTATATCTATGATCGCGTGGTGGCTGATTGCCCGACGCGGAATGTGGTGCTGATGTGCTCGGCTGTTAATGATGTGGATTTATCGGCTTTGGAGTCGCTTGAGGCGATCAACCATCGTTTGAAAGATGCGGGCGTGTCGCTGCATTTATCAGAAGTTAAGGGCCCGGTGATGGATCGTTTGCGGCGCTCGCATTTCCTCGATGAATTGACAGGGACGATCTTCTTATCGCAATACGAGGCCTTCACCCAATTGATGCCAGAGGGATCATGGACAAAGGCCCAGTAACACAGCCGACCTTTCACAGTGCGGACGCCGCCGCGCGCGCAGAGATTTGCGAGGTGTTCTTGCGGAGCTTTGCGGCGTCGGAGGGCGCGCAAGAGGCGCAGTCGGTCGTGCATCTTGTCAACGCTTTGTTAGATGAGGCTGCGGAGGATGATACCTTAGTGTACGTCGCGCAGATCCAAGGGCAAGTCGTAGGTGCGATCCTCTGGAGCTGGCTGAGATATCCCAACGGCAGGGGCGTGCGGCTCTTGTCACCGGTGGCTGTGCATCCTGATGTGCAAGGGCGCGGCGTAGGACAAGGATTGATCCGCTATGGGGTGGACCAGCTCAGGGCCGCGGGCGTTGGTATGGCCGTCACTTATGGCGACCCGCAGTTTTATGGCAAAGTTGGCTTCACCGCGCTGAATGAAGAGGAGGTTGCCGCCCCCTATCCCCTGTCCATGCCGTTTGGATGGTTGGGGCAGCGCCTAACTACAGGTGCGCTGGATGGCCTATCGGGCCGGCCAATCTGTGTCATGACATTTGCACAACCCGAGCTTTGGTAACAAAAAACCCCGCTATTGAGCGGGGTTTTTCAGTAAGATATGGTGCCGCGGTTATTCGCGATTGCCGAAAAGCTGCAACAGCATCATGAACATGTTGATGAAGTCCAGATAGAGGCTCAACGCGCCCATGATCGCCGCTTTGCCTAGCCACTCTTCGTTGCCAGCATAGGCCATTTGCACATATGTGTTTTTGATCTGCTGCGTGTCA
>JBDNBY010000165.1:0-4624 GCA_039767595.1 Paracoccaceae bacterium
CATGCCCTTGGTACCGGCCACGCGGCTCTTGGATATAGCGCGGCTCGGGCGGGGTGATCATCTCAGGGCCAAATTGGGCCAGCAATTCGTTCATCCTAAGCCTCTATCCCCGCGGTTGTGGAGCCACGCCGATCATATCGCAACGCCGCATAAAGGACATGCGTGCGCCAGCGTCCTGCGATTTGTAAATACGATTGCGCCACGCCCTCATATTTAAAGCCGCATTTTTCCAATAGATTGCGCGAGGGCGTATTATTAGGCAGGCACGCCGCCTCAACTCGCGACAGATCGAGCGCACCAAAGGCATGCTGCACACACACGGCAATCGCCTCTTGCATATAGCCTTGTCTGGCATAGCGCTCACCGATCCAATAGCCGATCGAACACGATTGCGACGGGCCGCGACGGATATTATCGATGGTGATCGCCCCGACCAAAGCCTGTTGCGCCGGATCAAACATAAACAAAGGCACGGCCATGCCAGTGCGCACTTGATCCGCCGACCATTTCACGCGCCGCGCAAAGGCCGAGCGCCGCAGATGATCGGCCGCCCATGTTGGCTCCCATGGGGCGAGGAACGCGTGGCTTTCGGCGCGCAAATTACTCCATTGCATATAGTCGTGCTTATCAGGCAACCGCAGCAAGAGCCGCTCAGAGCGCAGCTCAATTTTCGGTTTGCCCAGCCAGTTCACGCCGCACTCCGTAGACCAAGCGCGCTCAGATCTGGCGCCTTGCCCACTGGACCATAGAGCGCTTGGGCCGCAGGTGTATCATACGCCATTTTGCCAGCAAAACTGCGCAGATCCTCGAGCGTCACGGCCTCGATCCGTTCCACGGTATCCTCAACGGTGAACAAGCGGCCATGCACTTGTAAAACGCGCGCCAATCGCTCTGCGCGCGCAGAAGAGCCTTCGAGCCCCATCAACATTCCAGATTTCATTTGTGCACGCGCGCGTTCAAGCTCGGCTTGGGTCAACGTGTCGGGCGCTTTGCGCAGCTCGTCCATCATCACATGGCCCAGCGTCGTAATCGCATCCGCGGAGGTGCCCGCATAAAGGGTCATCTCGCCCGTATCGCTATGGGCGCCCATTTGCGCAAAGATCGAATAACACAGGCCACGCTTTTCGCGCACTTCTTGAAAGAGCCGCGACGACATCCCGCCGCCCATGGCAACGGAATAGATCTGAGCGACGAAAATATCGGGATCCTTGATCGCAGGCGCCTCAAAGCTTAGCGCAATATGCGCCTGCTCGAGGGTCTTTTCATGACGCGCCTCTCCGCCAACAAAGCGGGCCGGTTCAAATATCGCGCGCGCCGCACGCGTCCGTCCGTTCCATAGCGCGCGTACCTGCGCCACAATCGCCTCGTGATCCACTGCGCCCGCCGCCGAAAATACAATATTTTCAGGGCTGTAATGCGTCCCGACAAACTGCGCCAATGTCTCGCGCTGCATCGTGCGCACAATGTCAGGCGGGCCCAAGATTGGCCGGCCAATGGGCTGATTAGGATAGGCGCATTCTTGTAGCCAGTCAAAAATAATATCGTCCGGCGTGTCGTTCGACATGCCAATTTCTTGCAAAATCACATCGCGCTCGACGGCGATATCCTTGGGGTCAAACACAGGGTTTTGCAAAATATCTGACAACACATCGATGCCCAGCGGCACATGCTCTTGCAACAAACGCACATAATAGGCCGTCACATCGCGCGAGGTGTAGGCATTGATAAAGCCGCCGACATCTTCGATGCTTTCTGCGATATCAAGGGCGCTGCGCGTGGACGTTCCCTTAAAGGCCATATGCTCCAGAAAATGCGCGACACCATTTTGGGGCGCCCCTTCGTGGCGCGATCCCGCATCCACCCAAATCCCCAAAGCGGCCGAGGCCAAGGCGGGCATATGCTCGGTCACGATGCGCAGTCCATTGTCGAGTGTCGTTAATTGAATACTCACGCGCGGCGCACCTCTTTGATATGTGCCATAATGGCGTCTAAGTCGTTTTCAATATCTGTGTAACGTTCGTCACGATCAAATAGGTCACTCATCCGCGCAGGCAAATCAGGGTGAATGCCTGTCGCCTCTTGGACGGCCGCAGGGAATTTCGCCGGATGCGCCGTGGCCAATGTGACCATGGGCACGCCTGTGCGGCGTTTTTCATTGGCCACATGCACTCCAACGGCCGAATGCGGGCAGAGCAACTCGGTGCTGGCCGCTAATTCTGAGGTCAAGGTTGCCGATGTCTGCGCCTCGCTCGCGCGCCCAGAGGTAAAGTCGCCCTGCAGCGAGGCCAGCGCATTTTGCGCCACGTCAAATCGTTTGTGCGTCTTGAGCCCCTCCATCAAATCACGGATCGCCGCCCCATCGCGCCCATAGGCATCAAAGAGAACGCGCTCAAAATTTGAACTGACTTGAATATCCATCGATGGGCTAATCGATGGTAGAACCTCGCCCACGGCATATTCGCCAGACGATAAAACGCGGTGCAAAATATCGTTGTGATTAGTGGCCACGACCAGCTGACCAATAGACAGGCCCATCCGCTTGGCCATATAGCCCGCAAAGATATCGCCAAAGTTTCCGGTCGGCACAGTGTAGTCAATGACACGGCCCGGTGCGCCAAGGGCGACGGCCGATGTGAAATAATACACCACTTGCGCCAAAACGCGTGCCCAGTTGATCGAATTGACGCCAGCAAGGCGCACCTCTGACCGGAAATCTGGGGTGTTAAACATATCTTTGACACGCGCCTGACAATCATCAAATGAGCCGGTCATCGCCAAAGCATGGACATTCGCCTCAGTGGGGGTGGTCATTTGGCGGCGCTGTACATCCGAGACGCGCCCGCGCGGGAAAAAGATGAACACATCGACATTGTCCAAACCTTTAAAGGCCTCAATCGCCGCCGATCCAGTGTCGCCCGAGGTGGCGCCCACAATTGTGATCCCTTGATCGCGCCGCGACAGAGCCAGTTGAAAGAGTTGGCCAATCAATTGCATCGCGAAATCTTTAAACGCCAATGTCGGGCCATGGAACAGCTCAAGCAGGAAATGCCCGTGATCCAGTTGCACCAACGGCGCGCGGGCGGCATGACCAAAGCCGGCATAGGCCCGCTCACTCGCGCCGCGCAGCTCGGCGTCCGTAAAGCTTGTGCCAACAAAGGGTTTGATCACAGCAAAGGCAATCTCTTCGTAGCTTTGACCGGCCATATTCGCAATCTCTTGGCTTGAGAATTGCGGAATGGACTTGGGCACATAGAGCCCCCCATCTGGTGCAAGGCCTGAGAGCATGGCCTCTTCGAAATTCAGCTCGGGCGCCTGACCGCGTGTTGAGATATATTGCATCTTAGCTATCCTTTGATCCGCGATAGGCGCGGCGTAAGTAGAGTGTCGTCATAATGATCCAAATGACCGCTAGGGAAAACCACGTTGCCGCATATTGCAAGTGGTCATTGGGAATGTTGATTGTGTCTACCGGCCATGGGGTCACATGGGGGTCGGCGGGGGTCGCGTGCTGTGCGACGATCATGATGCCTTCGGTGCCATAGGCCGCGGCCATCGCAGGCAAGTCGCGCCCATACCACAGGTGATCCTCTAAATCGGGATCGGGTGTCATATTGTTTGCATCATCCGGCCAGATCAAATGACCCGAAAGCGCGAACTCGCCCGCAGGCAGCGCGGCCTGCGCATCGGCGGCTGTGTAGCCGCGATCGACAAGGATGCGGCGGCCTTGGGTGGTGATAAAGGGGGCGAGGTGGCGATAGACGGCCCCTTCGTCCTTTTTCGACGAGAGGACTTTGATCGCAGGGCCGTCAAAGCGCCCTTGGGTCGTCACAGCGCGATAGCGGTCTTGCTCAAAGGAAACAGAAACGGGCAAGGCAATGGGCGCTTGCATGAGTTTCGCTTCCATCTGGGCAATGACACCTTGCTTCCACGCGAGGCGTTTGACTTGCCACGTGCCCAAAGACACAAGCACCACAGCCCCTAAAATGGCGGCGATCAGTGGAAACCAAAATCTGCGTATCATGCCGATCCTCAACAATAACAAAAGCGCGCGAATGGCTCGCGCGCTCTGTCTATTTTATTGTTGCGCCTTTGTCAGGTGCAAAATCGTTCCTTAGCCGCCCCAAACGTAGACAGCGGCAAAAAGGAAGAGCCAGACCACATCAACAAAGTGCCAGTACCATGCCGCCGCCTCAAAACCGATGTGGTTCTCAGGGGTGAAGTGACCACGCAATACGCGCAAATAGCAGATGAACAGGAAGATCGTTCCGACAATCACGTGAAAGCCGTGGAAACCCGTCGCCATGAAGAAGTTCGCACCATAGATATTTCCGGCAAATCCGAAATGCGCGTGCGTGTATTCGTAGGCTTGGAACACTGTAAAGATCAGACCGAGAGCCACAGAGATAATCAACCCTTGTTTGATTTCAGTGCGCTTGTTGCCATGGACCAAAGCGTGGTGTGCCCATGTCGCCGCCGCCCCAGAGCAGATCAAGATCAAGGTGTTGATCAAGGGCAAATGCCATGGATCAAATGTCTCGATACCGACAGGAGGCCAAACGCCGTCCACCGCGGGGCTTTCGGGGCCCATTGGGTACATCGCATGTTTGAAGAAGCTCCAGAACCA
>JBDNBY010000166.1:0-6842 GCA_039767595.1 Paracoccaceae bacterium
AAGACAGGTGTTCCAGCACCTAAACACGCGGCGCAGGCCACCAAAACGCGCATAAATTTCATGTTGTGCATCCTTTTTAGCCCCTTGAGCGTCGCATAAATTGGCAGATCTGTCACCTCACAGCCCCGCGAGAGCCGCGTGCGACTTTATTGCTCTGGCACGAGGATCTCACGTTTACCAACATGGTTTGCAGGGGAAACAAGGCTTTCTTCTTCCATTTGCTCCACCAAACGCGCGGCTTTGTTATAGCCGATCCCCAATTTACGCTGAATATAAGAGGTCGAGCATTTGCGATCTTTGATCACAATCGCCACCGCTTGATCATAGAGCGCATCTTCGCCGTTTGTATTGCCACCCAGACCCAAGACTGCGTCAATATCCGCAGATTTATCGTCATCTGGACCACTCAGCACCGTATCGACATAGGTCGGCGGGCCATAGGCCTTGAGATGGTTGACCACTTCTTCGACTTCTTCATCGGCGACAAATGGGCCATGGCAGCGCGTGATTTTACCGCCACCGGCCATGTGCAACATATCGCCCATGCCCAGCAACTGTTCGGCGCCCAT
The DNA here is from genome assembly GCA_039767595.1 of Paracoccaceae bacterium. Taxonomy (GTDB): domain Bacteria; phylum Pseudomonadota; class Alphaproteobacteria; order Rhodobacterales; family Rhodobacteraceae; genus JBDNBY01. The sequence continues at coordinate 570 of JBDNBY010000166.1, forward strand.
TTCGCCCAAAATCGTCCGACTGTCGATTTTCGAGGTCACTTGGAAGGATATCCGCGTTGGGAAGTTCGACTTTAGCGTACCAGTGATCACATCGACCGACGGGCGCTGCGTGGCCATGATCAAGTGAATACCCGACGCCCGCGCCATTTGCGCAAGGCGCTGCATGCAGGCCTCGATCTCTTTGCCGGCCACCATCATCAAATCCGCGACCTCGTCGACAATCACAACGATATAGGGCATTTTTTCGGGGGCAAATTCTTCTGTCTCAAAGATGGGATCGCCGCTCTCTTCGTCAAACCCCGTCTGCATCGTGCGGCTAAACAACTCGCCTTTGCTCAGGACCGCTTCGACTTTGGCGTTATATCCACCGATATTGCGCACGCCCATCTTGGACATCTTGCGATACCGCTCTTCCATTTCGCCAACGACCCACTTGAGTGCGACAATGGCCTTTTTGGGATCTGTCACCACAGGGCTAAGCAAATGCGGAATACCATCATAGACGGACAATTCGAGCATTTTGGGATCCACCATGATCAAGCGGCATTCCTCGGGTGTCAATTTATACAGCAGGGACAAGATCATCGTATTGATCGCCACAGACTTCCCCGATCCGGTCGTCCCGGCGATAAGCAAATGGGGCATCTTGGCCAGATCGGCCACGACCGGCTCGCCGCCGATATCCTTACCTAGGGCGAGAGGCAGCTTTTGCGATCCGCTTGTAAAGGCATGACTGGCGAGCATTTCGCGGAACGCTACCATTTCGCGATTTTCATTCGGCAGTTCGATCCCAATCACCGACCGGCCCGGCACAGTCGAAACACGCGCTGACAGGGCAGACATCGACCGCGCGATGTCATCGGCAAGGCTGATCACCCGCGATGCCTTAAGGCCCGGCGCAGGCTCAAGTTCATACATCGTCACCACTGGACCCGGGCGCACATCGACAATCTCGCCTTTGACACCATAATCCTCGAGCACTCTCTCAAGTGCATTGGCATTCTCTTCTAATTCTTCGGGGCTCAGCTGAAGGCGCTGAACTGCATCAGCCGGCATCAGCAAATCAAGCGGTGGAAACTCATAGCCTGGGCGTTGATACACAGGTTGATGGGGCGCCGCTGTCTGCGCAGGGTGCGCCGAGGGGCGAAGGGGCCGCGCCGCAGGTGCCGGTGCAGGTTGGATCGGTTGTGACGGCGCATACGGATCCGCGGGTGCCATCGGCTGTGATGGAGGTACCGAGGCCTGCGCCGGATCAGCCTCAATCGGCCACGCTCCTGAAATCGACATCGCGCCAACGTTCACATGCGCAGAGGTAAAGGGCTGTTCAAATGTTTGCTGTGTCACATCGGCGGGCGCGCCCTGTGGCGCAGTCAATGACGGCGCAGTCAATGGTGGCACTTGAGATGGATCTTGGGGCAGGTCCTGACGGCGCCCTTTTGCCGATTTCACCGCATTTTTGATAAAGCTGAACGGGCCGCTGTCCATAGGGGCAGGTTCGCTTTGATCATAGGGTAGCACGGCCCCCTCGTTCGGATCGATAGGCAGTGGCGCGATTGGTTGGTGGCGATCTTTGCGCGCCTGCATCGCGCGAGCGATCTTGGCCTTGATCCGCTCATCTTTGCCATCTGTGAAATCTGAGATTGGCCGCTCTGGCAAAGTACGCTCGACCAATTCGGGCTGCGGGATTGGAACTTGTGAATAATCGACGGGATCTGGGGTAAAAGCTGCAGAGCGTGGCGCTTTGGGCAGGCCGGCCGTGCCGCCATATTGCGGAGATGTACCCACATTCGGCATCTGACCATAGGCCGCATGCGATGCCAAGCTGGATTGCGCTACCGGTGCCTGCGGCTGCGGCGTGCCGTAACCCTCAGTCATCTGGTTCATCGGGCGCGCTTGGGCCGCGCCGCCCGCCATCGACATCAGCCGATCAAAAGTAAAGAGTAAACTGCGCGTCAAAAAGCGAATGAATCCGCGGAACTCATCGCGCGACACCCCAAGCGCGCCCAGCGCCGTTGCAAGATACAAAACACCCAAAAGCAGCGACATCAGTTTAAACCCAAAGGCCGCCTGCACACTCACTTTGCCCATCAACACATTGAGGAAAACATCCCCCAATACACCGCCAAGCCCATAGTCATAGCGCCATTCACTCATACCTTGGGTCGAGAGCGTCGCATAATAGAGCATCGCCAACGTCAAAGCAGGCAACAAAAATATCAACCCCGTCAAAATGCGCCCAGCGCCGCGACTTAGGAAATACCGCCCGCCCCATACAATCAAAAAGATCGCCATGAACCGCGCAGAATAGCCGCCCCCTGCAGTTAAATATCCTGAGATTTCAGCCCCAAATCGACCAAGCCAATTTGACACACTCTCGCCCGTGTCGCCATTGATGGAATTCGGATCAAGCGGTGAGAACGACCACAACGCTAGCATGAGCGCAAAGCCCACGGCAAACAAGGCGACGCCAATCAGCTCTTTGCTGCGCCGCGCGAGGATCTCTTGAGTGTCTAAATCTAAAAGCGGATCTCGAGATTGCATTTGATAGGTCATCCTACATGTCCCTCTTGTACCATACAGTCACGCAATTGCTCGAGAGATGTTTGCAATTTCGTGTGATCTTCTTCGACCAAGGCCACGCGGATGAACCCTTGGCCTGGATTTTGCGCACCCTCGCCTTGGGCCAAATAGGCCCCAGGCAAGACGCGGATCCCCGTTCTTTGCCACAACGTCTTGGCCGCCTCTTCGCCGTCACGGACCCGCAGCCACAGGAAAAAACCCGCCTGCGGCCCCTCATACTCGGGGTATTGCGCAAAGATGCGATCTGCGATGTTGTATTTCTCTTGGTATTTTGTGCGGTTCACCACCACATGATCATCATCGGCCCAAAGCGCCGCCGCTGCATGTTGCAATGGCATCGGCAAAGGCGCGCCCGAATAGGCCCGCAATTGGCGCATACGCGCAATCGACTGCACCCCGCCCGCCGCAAAACCAGAGCGTAACCCCGGCACATTAGAGCGTTTGGACAAGGATTGGAAAATCACCACACGGTCAGGATCCGCACCCATATCTTGGGCCACTTTCATCGCCGAGACAGGGCGCGTGTGCCGATAGATATCGGCATAGCATTCGTCGGCAAAAATCTTAAAATCATACTGCTCGGCGCGGGAAATCAAATCGCGCAAATACGCCTCAGAGGCCACCGCCCCTTGCGGATTAGAGGGCGAGCAAATGTAGAAAACTGTCGTGCGCGCATAATCTTGGGCACTGATAGCATCCAAATCTGGCAAATGCCCCGTCTGCGCCGTCGCAGGGACGGCCATCATCTGGGCCCCGACACTCAGCGCGGCGACCATGTACACTTGGTAAAATGGGTTGGGCATCAATACCAATGGCGTCTGGCCGTTTTTCGTCTCAGGTGCGAGGGCCATCATCGCATTATAGAGCCCCTCTCGCGTGCCATTTAACGCGACAACTTGCTCTTGGGCATTCAATGTAAGGCCCGAGTGCGCCCCCAACATCGTGCCAATCGCCTCTAGCAGCTCTGGCATGCCCTCATTGACAGGGTAATTGTTGAACCCGCTGGAATGTTGATGAATGACCTCTGGGACAAAGTCGGGAAAACGATGTTTCGGCTCGCCAATGGTCATATGCACGGCGGGGCCGCCGGCCTCAATTGGATCAAGCAACGCCCGCAACCGCGGAAACGCATAAGGGGGCAGTTTGGACAACCGCTCTGGAAACATCATGTTTAGCCTCAACAGATGGGCTCTTGCGGCCCTTTTCTTGTGTGTAAGACGGCATAGACCACAAGTCTAGCCGTCTCACCCAAAATCAACGTTGTTTGGGCATAAGGTGACGCTTTGGCCACAACATATGCCCAAACTCTTGGGATCAATTCGCCCGTGTTTCGGCCATTTCCGCGCGGATTTGTTGGCGCAGCAGATCGATTGGGATCTGCTTTCCGTCGCGGTTAAAGCACCAATAGGTCCATCCATTACAGCTTGGCGCGCCTTCGAGTTTGGCGCCCACTTGGTGAATAGAGCCGCGCACGTCATCGCCGACCAATGTGCCATCTGCGCGCACTTTGGCTTTGTGGCGGCCGTTCATTGACCAAAGCTCTTCGCCAGGGCGCAGCATGCCACGCTCGACCAATTGGCCAAAGGGCACGCGGGGCTCGGCACGTTTGGAGGTACTCACTTCAATTGCCTCTGCGGAATAGGGCCGCACATCTTTGATCCGCGCCTCGGCGACTTTGCGGTATTTCTCTTCACGCTCGATCCCAATAAAGGAGCGACCGAGCATTTTCGCCACGGCCCCTGTGGTGCCCGTTCCAAAAAACGGATCAAGGATCACATCCCCTGGATTTGACGCCCCCACGATCACACGGTGCAAGAGGCTCTCTGGCTTTTGCGTCGGATGCGCTTTATCGCCGTTTTCATCCTTGAGACGCTCATGCCCATTACAAATCGGCAGCACCCAGTCAGAGCGCATTTGAATACCCTCGTTCAGGGATTTCAGCGCCTCGTAATTGAACGTGTATTTGCCGCCTTCAGATTTAGAGGCCCAGATCATCGTCTCATGCGCATTGGTCAGACGTTTGCCGCGAAAATTCGGCATCGGGTTGGATTTACGCCAGACAACGTCATTGAGGATCCAAAACCCCTCGTCTTGCAAGGCGGCCCCCACGCGAAAGATATTGTGATACGATCCAATCACCCAAAGCGCACCATTGGGCTTGAGAATGCGGCGCGCGGCGGCCAGCCACTGGCGCGTGAATTTATCATAGGCCGCGAAGGACGCGAATTGATCCCATGCATCATCCACAGCATCCACTTTTGAGCTATCGGGACGATGAAGATCGCCGCGCAGCTGCAAATTATACGGCGGATCAGCAAAGATAAGATCGACGGAGTTTTCAGGCAGGCTTTGCATCACTTCGATGCAATCGCCCGCAATAATGCTATTAAGCGGGAGCTTTGCGCTCCGCTTTGCGGTTTTTACTGTCATGTTCTGCCTCAAAAAAATTGGCGCTTTTTGCGCTCTCATTGATGGGGACCAACATGAGTCAAAACTGATTCGCAGTCAATTTCTTTTTCGAATCAGGGTGTTATTTTTCACTCAAACACAAGATGTTGTGTACTGGCTTGAACGAACACCTATGATGCGGCGTGATCCCGTGCGTCTGTAGCCCCGCCAAATGCACTTTGGTCGGATAGCCAGCATTTTGCGCCCACCCATAGTGTGGATGGTCTTGATCCAGCCGGCGCATGATGCGGTCACGCTCTTCTTTGGCTAAAATGGACGCCGCCGCAATTGATAACGACCGCGCATCTCCTTTGACCACGGCCTGTGCCTCGATGCCTAAATCCTTGGGCACCCGGTTGCCATCAATCAGCGCGGCCTGCACATCAGGGCCCAGCGCAATGATGGCACGGCGCATCGCCAACAGGCTGGCATGCAAAATATTCAACTCATCAATTTCGGCCACTGTGGCATGGGCGACGGCCCACCGACTGAGATCTTTGATCTCCGGCTCGAGCGCCGCGCGCCGTTTTGCCGACAGTTTTTTGGAATCCGCCAAACCACTGGGGATCTGCGGGCCCAAAATCACCGCCGCAGCCGTCACGGGCCCTGCCAACGGGCCGCGTCCCACCTCATCAACACCTGCAATCACGTTGAACCCTTGTTGTCTGAGCTGCGTCTCAAAGTTCAAATTTGCATCAAACTGTTCCATATAAGACGTCTTCCCTTCTCCAAAAGTCCACAGGATTGACACAGTGTCATCGGACTAAATCATGGTAGCACCGTATAGGGGGGTCTCATGTTTGTAACTGTCAAAAATGCTTATGGCGCCATTTCAGAGGTACCAGCACCCTCGAACAGAGTTAAGGCCAAACGCGGCATAATGCCGATCACGCGTCTGCGCGAGGGCACACAGATCGAGAGCACAGATGGTGCCTATGTGACCGTCGAATATGCTTTTCGGGCAGATCTGCAGCTACAGGCCGTCGGGCTTGAGGCAATCAAAATCGCCAAAGGCGCCTTTGGCCCCGATTTACCCCAGCATGACACGATCGTGAGCAAAGAGACACGTCTCTTTCTCTCCTCCCCTTTGATTGCTGGACTCGTGGGGCACTCAGGGGGTCTCTTCCCTGCCGGACATTTGACGATCTTCCAAGGCGTTGATCCGCTGCCTGCAGATGATCACGTTGTGGTCCATCATATCATGGCGGCCACCGTGTGTTTGATCAATACAAACGGGTTATGGGT
>JBDNBY010000167.1:0-2806 GCA_039767595.1 Paracoccaceae bacterium
CGAATTGGCAGAAGAATTCAGCGCGATCATGGGCTTTATTGAACAGCTCAGCGAAGTGGACGTCGACGGCGTTGAGCCGATGACATCCGTCACGCCGATGCGCTTGCCGCGCCGCGTGGACGAGATCACCGATGGCGATCAGCAGGGCAAAGTCCTCTCCAATGCGCCCGATGCGCGCGAAGGGTTCTTTGCCGTGCCCAAAGTTGTGGAGTAAGCGCAATGTCAGATTTAAACACACTCACATTGACCCAAGCGCGCGATCAGCTGAGGGCCAAAGAATTCACGGCCCTCGAATTGACCGAGGCCTGCATTGCCGCGTCAGAGGCGGCCAAACCCCTCAATGCCATTGTGCACCCCACCTATGAGGCCGCCCGCGAGGCCGCCAAGGCCGCCGATGCACGTTTGGCCGCTGGCGACGCGCCCGATATGTGCGGCTTGCCGATTGGGATGAAAGATCTCTATTGTACCCAAGGCGTGCCATCGCAAGCGGCTTCCAATATCCTCGACGGTTTTACCCCTGAATACGAGAGCACAGTGTCGGGCAAATTGCGCGACGCCGGTGCGATCACCTTGGGCAAGTTGAACATGGACGAATTCGCCATGGGCAGCTCGAACGAGACGTCCGTCTATGGCAACGCTGTGAACCCATGGAAAGTGGACGCGCGCGATTTGACACCGGGCGGCTCGTCGGGGGGGTCATCGGCGGCGGTTGCGGCGGATATGTGCCTCGCCGCTACGGGAACAGATACCGGCGGGTCGATCCGTCAGCCGGCGGCATTCACTGGGATTGTTGGTCTCAAGCCGACCTACGGGCGCTGTTCGCGCTGGGGCATTATTGCCTTTGCCTCGTCGCTGGATCAAGCGGGCCCGATGACCAAGAGCGTGCGCGATGCGGCGGTGATGTTGCAAACTATGGCCGGTCATGATCCCAAAGATAGCACATCGGCGCCGATGGACCTGCCTGATTTCGAGGCGCTCAGCCAACAAGATATCAAAGGCAAAGTGATCGGCATTCCCAAAGAATACCGCATGGATGGCATGAGTGATGAGATCACGGCACTGTGGGAAAATGGCGCGCAAATGTTGCGTGATGCGGGGGCCGAGATCCGTGATATTTCGCTGCCACACACAAAATATGCCTTGCCGACCTATTACGTGATTGCCCCAGCTGAGGCCTCTTCGAACCTCGCGCGGTATGACGGGGTGCGTTATGGGCGCCGCGCGTCTTTGGCGGTCGGTGATGGCATCACGCAGATGTATGAAAAAACCCGCGCCGAAGGCTTTGGCCCAGAGGTGCAGCGCCGCATTATGGTCGGCACCTATGTGCTCTCGGCGGGGTATTACGATGCGTATTACAACCGCGCGCGCAAAGTGCGGACCTTGATCAAGCAAGATTTCGAGCAGGTGTTCCATGCCGGCGTTGATGCCATTTTGACACCGACGACCCCATCGGCGGCCTTTGGCCTAGGGGAAATGAAAGCCGCAGATCCCATTGAAATGTATCTCAATGACGTGTTCACTGTGACAGTGAACCTCGCGGGGCTTCCTGGTATTTCGGTGCCGGCTGGTCTGAGCGCGGATGGCTTGCCGCTTGGCTTGCAATTGATCGGTCGCCCATGGGACGAAGGTGGATTGCTGGCTGCGGCGCAACAGCTGGAAACCGCCGCGCAGTTCACGGCCAAGCCAAAGGCGTGGTGGACGTAATGCAAGGGCTAAGGGGAACTGTGATGCGATATGGGATAGTGATGGCCGCATTGGCTTTGGCGGCATGTGATGGCGAACGCGAGGCCGGCTATGAGGCGGGCTTTGGTGAGGCCAGCGCACAAACACAAGCCGCGATGAGCGGTCAGGACATCGCCGCAACCATCGCAGGCCCCTCGGTTGGCGGTATGGCGCTGGACACAGAGGCCACGGTTGATGATGACGCGGCCGAGACAGGCATTCCCGAGGATTATAATGTGAGCGAAGATTTCGCACAGCGCCCACAGCGCATCACCAACACCAATGATTTCGAAGCGATGAGCGAACATTTCTCGATCGAGGATGACAAAGAGCGTCTCGCGCGCCTCCAAGAAGAATACCAAGTGATTGAGGCCAAGCCAGTGCCGGCCCGCGCGGCCGCTGTTCCCAATATTGTGGATTATGCCCTGACCAATCTCAATCAAATGGGCGTGAAAAAATACCGCCGCTCGCCATTTAAAACCGAGCGCAAGCACATCACCAATTGCGCGCGCTACGCCTCTGCCGACAAGGCCCAAGAAGACTTTCTCGCTCTTGGCGGCCCCAAGCGGGATCCCAAACAGCTCGATCCCGATGGCGATGGTTTTGCCTGCACGTGGGATCCTGCGCCGTTTCGCAAGGCGATGCTGGGCAATTAACTTAAGCGCTCTCGCTTGGTCGCAAAGAGGCGCGTGAGGGCGCCAAATTGTGAGATGCCCAGACCCAATAGAACCAGCGCCAAAGCCAGCCAAATGGTGGCCGAGGCCGGTTCATTGAGGATCCACATTCCCAAAAACACTGACCAGAGCGGCACTTGGAAATTCGTGAGTGTCATAAAGGTCGGGCCGGCGGTGCGGATCACATAGACGCGCAGTAATGTGGCAAAGGCCGTAGGCACCAAACCCAAAACGACCAAGGCCCAAACGGCATTGCCCGTCGGTAGCGCAGGCCGACCATCGATGGCAAAGGCGACCGGCACGATCATCACCGCTGAGATCAGGGTCAACGCCCCCGCCAAAGCAATGGGATCACACGGCGGCAATCGCCGCATAACAATTGCGCCAACACCGTAACAAAACGCCGCGCC
>JBDNBY010000168.1:0-3843 GCA_039767595.1 Paracoccaceae bacterium
CCATCTCGACCAATGCGGCATGTAAATTTGGCGCCTGTGGATGGTCAAGCTCTAGGGCAAAGACATAGGCATGGGTGAGGTAAAAACCTTTGGCCTCGTGGGTATTGGCCTGATCCGCCGCCTCGGTATAGAGCGCCACAAGGTCATAGGAGCGGCCCTGCGCATGGGCCGCTAGTAGACGCGCCTCTAAATTCATTCAGCGGCTACTTTGTGAGCGCGGTGCATTTCAATGCGGCCGGCTACCCAATCATGAAAGCAATGCGTCGGCCCATCCATGGCCGGCGAGAATTTCCCGCCGTCAAAGCCATCTGCATGGCGCCCGCGCTGCATCCCCTCCACGACAAAGACGTCCTCTTCGAATACGGTTTTCCACAGCTCTGTATTTTTGGCCCGTAGCGCGGCAGATGTGTCGGGCTGCGTGTAATAAAGGTGGATGTTTTCCTCTGTTTGGTCTTGGCTCACGGCGCGTAGAATGATGGCAAAGGCATGATCACGATGAATGCCCAAGAGAACATTGGGATAGAGCGAGATATATTCCGCGGCGGTATCCCACGTCGCGCTTAGATCCGCAAAATCAGGGAATGTATCGCCGTCCTCGCCTTGGAGTTGACGATAGACAAGAGTGCCTTGTCCCGAATATTCACCATATTTTTCAATGTTATAGTGATCTTCAAGGCGCGAGTAGCTGTTTAGCCCAGGATGCACCCATGGCAAATGATAGCTTTCGCAGTAATTCTCAATGGCCAGCTTCCAATTCGTTTTGACGTTCAACACAAAGCGGCTGTCTTCTCCGCCATGATACAACGGTTGGTCAAATTCGCGCCACCGGTGCAAAAGGTCAGCGTGGACCTCTTCGAAATCGGGGGCATCGCCGGATGCATTGATCCACACAACGTCAAACCAAATATGGCTGCGCACTTCAATGAGGCCAAGCTCATCGCGCTTGATGTCTTCGTGGGTGTTTTGGCCGGCGCCGCCCACATGGGGGGTGCTGACGAGTTTGCCCGCGGTGGAATAGCACCAGCTGTGATAGGGGCAGCGGATCGCCCCTTCGATTTTGCGAGGCTCATCGACAAGGATCATGCCGCGATGACGACAGACGTTGTGAAACACGCGCACGATGTTGTCGCGCCCACGTACCATCAACAACGGCATGCCGGCAAATTCAATCGGCTTGGCATCGCCGATCTGCGGAACAGATGCCGCGACATCCAATCCAGCCCAAGTGGATTTCAATAGTGCATCGCATTCTTCTTTATGAACCTCAGGGTCGGTGTAATGCGCATTGGGCAAGCCTTTGGCGGCATTTACAGACTGTCGGACATTTGAAAGATTCGTAATGGTCATGTCACCCTCCCTGAGTTGAATGAGGAGAGAGTAGATATCCGTGCGAATCTGTCCCGCACGGATGCGACATGTTTGATGTCGAAATCGAGTTCTTGTACCCGCTGGCGCGTTTATCCGCGGGCGAGGGCGGCCACACCTGTGCGCGCCAATTCGGTTAGGCCAATGGGACGCATGAGATCGGCAAAGGCGTCGATCTTTTCAGGTGTTCCAGTGAGCTGAAAGACAAAGCTGGTCAGCGTGCTATCGACGACCTGAGCGCGGAAAATATCGGCCAGTCGCAGCGCCTCAACACGGTGATCGCCGTCGCCATTGACCCGAAAGAGGGCAAGCTCGCGTTGAACAAACGGGCCTTCGACGGTCAAGTCATGTACGTCGCGCACGGGAATGATCCGGCCCAGCTGCGCCTTGATCTGCTCGATGATCTGCGGCGTCCCCGTTGTGACGATCGTGATCCGGCTAAGGTGATTTTCGTGGTCCACTTCGGCGACCGTCAGGCTTTCGATGTTATAGCCGCGGCCCGAAAAGAGCCCGATCACGCGGGCCAAAACGCCCGCTTCGTTTTCGACCAAAACGGCCAATGTGTGCACTTCTTCGGTATCCGAAAAGTTTGAGCGAAGGTTATAGGCTGAATGTTTAGACGAGCCTTTTTTGATATTGAGCGGTGACATGAGGGTCTCCTTTTAAATCTTTGATAAGGCGTGCTTAAACCAGTACGCCGCCTGCGCCTTGGATGGCGTTTGTGGCATTCGTATCGCCCAAGAGCATTTCGTTATGCGGGGCACCTGATGGGATCATGGGGAAGCAGTTTTCATGCTTTTCCACGAGGCAATCAAAAATCACAGGCCCATCGTAATTGAGCATTTCCATAATCGCATCGTCCAAATCCGCAGGGTCCGAACACAAGATCCCCTTGGCGCCAAAGGCTTCGGCCAATTTTACGAAATCAGGCAGGGCATCCGACCATGAGTGTGAATACCGCTCGCCATGCAAGAGCTGTTGCCACTGACGCACCATGCCGAGGCGTTCGTTGTTGAGGATGAACTGTTTCACAGGCAAGTTATATTGCACGGCTGTGCCCATTTCTTGCATATTCATCAGCCAAGACGCCTCGCCAGCGACATTGATGACAAGCGCCTCTGGATGCGCCATTTGCACGCCGATTGAGGCGGGAAACCCATAGCCCATTGTGCCAAGGCCGCCGGAGGTCATCCAATGATTTGGATCCTCAAACCCAAGGTATTGGGCGGCCCACATTTGGTGTTGGCCCACTTCGGTTGTGATAAAGCGATCTTTGCGATCTTTGGTCAGAACTTCGAGACGCTCTAGCGCGTGCTGCGGCTTGATCGTCTTGGATGAATTTGTATAGGCGAGGCAGCGCACGGCGCGCCATTCGTCAATCTGTGACCACCACTTGGCGAGGCCTTCGGTATTGGTTTTGCAGCCGCGCTCTTTCCACACGCGTAGCACTTCGCGCAGCACTTCGGTCACATCGCCCAAAATGGGGAAATCAACGCGCACCACTTTGTTGATCGACGAGGGGTCGATATCGATATGCGCCTTTTTCGATTTGGGGCTAAAGGCATCTAAACGGCCGGTGATCCGGTCATCGAAGCGCGCGCCGATATTGATCATCAGATCACAGCCGTGCATCGCCAAGTTCGCCTCATAGAGGCCGTGCATGCCCAGCATCCCAAGCCAGTTTTTGCCAGACGCAGGATAACAGCCCAGCCCCATCAAGGTCGAGGTGATCGGGAAGTTGGTCGCCTCTGTCAATTCGCGCAACAGCGCAGTGGCCTCGTCGCCCGAATTGATCACGCCGCCGCCTGTGTAAAACACGGGGCGCTTGGCCGTCTCCATCGCCGCGACCAGTGCTTCGATCATCTCGGGATCGCCGGCGGTTTGCGGGGCGTAATGGCTAACTTTGGCCTTTTCGGGGGGCACATATGTATCCGAGGCGAATTGAACATCCTTTGGAATATCGATCAACACAGGACCAGGGCGGCCGGTGGTCGCCACGTGAAAGGCCTCGTGCAATGTGCCGGGCAGTTCAGAGGTTTTCTTGACCAACCAATTGTGTTTCGTGCAAGGGCGCGTGATGCCAACCGTGTCGGCCTCTTGGAACGCGTCGGTGCCGATCATGAATGTCGGCACTTGGCCTGTCAAAACCACGATTGGGATCGAATCCAAAAGGGCATCTGTGATGCCAGTGACGGCATTGGTCGCTCCGGGGCCAGATGTTACTAAGACAACGCCGGGTTTTCCAGTTGAACGTGCATAGCCTTCGGCGGCATGGACCGCCCCTTGTTCGTGGCGCACGAGGATGTGGCGAATTTCGTTTTGCTGAAACAGCTCATCATAAATAGGCAGGACGGCCCCACCTGGATAGCCAAAGACCACTTCGACGCCATGATCCTTTAGCGCTTGGACAACCATTTTCGCTCCGGTCATTTGACGTGTCATACCCTTTGTCTCCTGTATCATAATGCTAAGGTTCGA
>JBDNBY010000169.1:0-3744 GCA_039767595.1 Paracoccaceae bacterium
GGCGTGCCGGTGATCCTCAATCGGATCAGCTTTAGCGGTGAGTTGGGATATGAGATCTATTGCAAGCCGCAGTACCTCATTGCCTTGGCCGAGGCGATCGAGGCGGCCGGTGCCGATTTTGGCTATCGTTGGTACGGGGCGCGCGCTCTGCTGTCGATGCGCTTGGAAAAAGGTTGGGGCGTGTGGACGGCCGATTTCCGGCCCGATTTTAACGCCGTTGAAAGCGGTATGGACGTCTTTATCAATTGGAACAAAGAGTTCGTCGGCAAGGCCGCAACCCAAGCGATCAAAGACCAAGGCGTCGCGCGCAAATTGGTCACGTTGGTGATCGAGGGCACACAAATCGACGTCGTGGGCGACGAGGCGATCTTGGACGGGGACACGGCCGTGGGCTATGTCAGTTCGGGCGGCTATGCGCATCACATCGGGGCCTCAGTTGCGATGGGCTATGTGCAGAGCGCGCAGGCCGCCGCCGGCACGCGGCTCGAGGTTGAAATCCTCGGAGAGCGGTATGCGGCACAGGTGCAAGCGGGGCCGCTCTATGATGCGAATGGGGGGCTGATGCGCGCCTGAGGCCATTACTCAACAACAGGGCCGCGGCGCAAAGCGGCGGTCTTTTTCATTTGCGATGTTCGACATAAGAACGCACAGTCGGCATGGCCGGGGCCAAGAATAGCGCGCCCCAATGGCGATGCGTTAACCTGTGATGTGCGAAACTGGAGTGAAATGACATGTACCTAGAAGGTGAAGTTGAATACAAAGCGCTCGAGCTGCCTGATCGCGTGCAGATGTCGGGTGCCGAGGCTGTGGAAGCGTCGCACGCATTTTTAGAGTATATGCGCAAGCGGCATTCCGTGCGCCAATATAGTGACGCCCCCGTACCGCAAGAGGTGATTGCAAATGCGATTGCGGCGGCCGGCACGGCGCCATCTGGGGCCAATCATCAGCCGTGGCATTTTGTGGCCGTTCACGATCCGCAGATCAAAGCGCAAATTCGCGTAGGCGCCGAGGAAGAAGAGCGCCGTTTTTACAGTGGCGGTGCCAGTGATGAATGGCTCAAGGCGCTCGAGCCAATTGGCACAGGTGTGGACAAGCCGCATTTGACCGACGCCCCGTGGTTGATCGTTGTCTTTGCTCAACGCTATGGCGTGACTCAATCGGGCAATCGGTATAAGAACTATTATGTCCCTGAAAGCGTTGGCATTTCGATTGGCATGCTCATCACGGCGCTGCATCATGCGGGACTGGTGTGTTTAGAGCATACGCCCAATCCAATGAAATTTCTGGGGCCTCTTTTGGGCCGGCCCGCGCATGAAAAGCCGATGATGATCATTCCCGTCGGTTATCCCTCGCCCGATGCGACGGTGCCCAAAGTGGCCAAACTCAAAAAGCCGCTACATGAGATTATGACAGTATACTAGCAGTGCGCGCTAGGCATTAAACGAGCCGCCGTAACAGCAAACACGTTTCGACATTTTTTACACCGCCGATCTCTCCGAACCGAAAAAGGAGGTGGTCAAAGGCGCTGAGATTGGGTGTTTGCGAATAGGCGACCATCGCCCACGTGCCGTTTGTTGTGTGCAGATGCTCAATTTCCGGCATCCGGGCCAGAGTGCGCTGGACTTGCTGCGATTTTGTCCCATCCACTTCAAACATCGAGACCGCGCGGATCGTCCCTTCGTCGTGGCCAAGGTCGGTCTTGATGGTGAATTTCCGAATGACCCCATGTTTTTGAAGGCTCTCTAGGCGGCTTTTGGCGGTGACGCGGCTGATCTGCAGTTGGCTGGCCAATTCTGTGATCGACATGCGGGCATTGTGACGTAGAAATTTTATCATCCCTCGATCGATTTCGTCTATTTTCATTACGCATTCACTTTTATCATTTTGGAAAGTAATTATCACAAAGTGATCAAAATATCCACTGCGCAACGACCCCAAAATCGGCGACTTTAGATCCATAGGTCTTTGGAGGTAGCGTATGCAGATTTCATTGGTTGGAGCACCCATTCAAACAGGCACGGATCGCGGCGGATGCGTGATGGGCCCAGATGCCTATCGTACGGCACAGTTGCCTCAAACGCTGCGCGATTTGGGCCACGACGTGCGAGATTTGGGCAATTTGAGCATTGGCTCTGTTCGCGACATGCCGTGTGACAATCCCAATGTGCATGACCTCGCGCAGACGGTGGCGTGGACCAAGGCTGTGCATCAATGCGCCTATGAGATGGCGCATGAATGTGATGTGCCGATCTTTTTGGGCGGTGATCATTCGATGGCGGCGGGCACGGTCACGGCCATGGCGGCCTATGCAGCGCAGAAACATCAGCCGCAGTTTGTCCTATGGCTCGATGCGCACCCTGATTTGCATCGCCTTGAGACCACCGCATCGGGTAACTTGCATGGCACGCCTGGGGCCTATTTTATGGGCTTTGGCGGGTTTGATCCGCATTTTCCCCCTGTGCAGCATCCGATTGACCCATCTCAGTTCTGCCTCGTGGGCGCGCGGTCCGTAGACGCCGCCGAACGCGCGTTGATCACAGAGCATGAGATTGACGTTGTCGATATGCGCCGCATTGACGAAGAGGGGATCAAAGCCCCCCTGATCCAGTTTTTAGATCGCGTGCGCGCGGCGCAGGGCCGGCTACATGTTAGCCTAGATGTCGATTTTCTTGATCCTGAGATCGCCTGTGCCGTGGGCACCACCGTCCCGGGCGGCGCCACGTTCAGAGAGGCGCATTTGGTGATGGAAGTGCTGCACGAAAGTGGCCTCGTCACGTCGTTGGATTTGGTCGAGCTGAACCCGTTTTTGGACGAACGCGGCAAGACGGCAAAGTTGATGGTGGATTTATGCGCCTCATTGTTTGGGCGCACGGTTTTGGACAAACGGACACGGAGTTATTGATGACAACGCATATCAAACCAAAGGCCTCGGCGATGGCGATGGTGCCTTTTGTCAGTGTGGATCACATGCTGGATTTGGTGAATAAAATTGGCGTGGCGCAGATGATCCAAGGGATCGTTGCCTATCTCGAGGAGGATTATGCCCGTTGGGAGATTTTCGATAAAACACCGCGCGTCCCATCCCATTCGGACGAGGGGGTGATTGAATTGATGCCAACGTCGGATGGCAAGATGTACGGCTTTAAATACGTCAATGGTCATCCGGCCAATATGGCGCGTGGGTATCAAACGGTCACGGCCTTTGGCCTGTTGGCGCGAGTTGATAATGGGTATCCTGTGATGGTGTCCGAAATGACCATTTTGACAGCCTTGCGCACGGCGGCGACCTCGGCGATGGCGGCCAAGTATTTGGCGCCCAAAGCCTCCAAAGTGATGGCGATGATTGGCAATGGGGCGCAGTGCGAATTTCAGGCGCTGGCCTTTCAACATGTTGTGGGGATCGAGACTGTGCGGTTGTACGATATTGATCCGGCGGCCACGGCCAAAGCGGCGCAAAACCTTGTGGCGACGGGCTTGAACGTTTTGATCTGCCGATCCGCGCAAGAGGCGGTTGAGGGTGCGGATATCATCACCACTTGCACTGCGGACAAGCAATATGCGACGATTTTAACCGACAATATGGTCGGCGCCGGCATGCACATTAACGCCATTGGCGGCGATTGCCCCGGCAAGACTGAGTTGCACAAGGATATCTTGCTGCGCAGCGATATCTTTGTCGAATATCCGCCCCAAACGCGCATCGAAGGCGAGATTCAACAGCTTGATGCCGATCACCCTGTGCAA
>JBDNBY010000170.1:0-7757 GCA_039767595.1 Paracoccaceae bacterium
CTGGCGTGTCGTGAAACTTTTCCAAGCTTAGATCGGGGTTATTGTGATATCCCTTGGCGACGCACACGCCGCTGATCCACAAAAACCCGTTGACCCCAATGGGCGCCAATGAGCCGTCGTAGCATAGAATATGCGCGTTACCTTGTTCCAGTGGGCGACCGATTGGCACGTTTTGATCGGGGTTCCAACGCTCGTCGAGGGTGTAGGTCGTTGCACAGACGGCGGTTTCTGTTGGTCCATAGGCGTGGATCCAACGGATGTCTTTAGCGACCTGCCGCCATTTGTCCAAGGTTTGCGGCATGGCCTGTGCGCCGCTGACAATCACCGTTTTGAGTGTGTCGGGCAGGTGCAGGTTGCCGCGATGCAGCTCATCGGTGAGGGCACTCCAAAAGTCGGGGGGCAGCATCGCAATCGCAATGGTGTGCTGCGCCAGCGCATCGATGCAATACGCGACATCCGTTAAAAACCGATCGTCGCGCAACACCAATTGTGCCCCGCTGAGAGAGGCGCCCAACATTTCTGAGATCAAGATATCAGAACTCATGGATGCGCATTGCAGCACGGGATGAGATTGCGCAAAATTATAGGGGCTAAGGATAGCCAACGCATGCGCCACCGCGGCGCGATGTGTCGTAACCACGCCCTTGAGTTTGCCCGCCAAGCTACCCTCATAAATGATATAGGCCACGCGGTCTGGATCTGTGGGGCATGGCGGCGCAACAGTTGGAGCGCCCGTTGACTTATTTTGCGCCATCAGCTCTGTGATCTCCAAACGGGGGACGTTGGGCGCAGTCTCAAGCCGGCTGTTGGTGATGACACATTTTGCGCCACTGTCGATTTGCATGTACTCTTTGGTCGCTGGCGGCTCGGCTGGATCAATTGGTACACAGACGCACCCCGCTTTGAGCACGCCATAGAGCGCGATAATGAACTCTGGGCTGCGTTCTAGGCAAATAGCGACCACATCTCCGGCGCGGACACCTTGGGCGATCAGGGCATGGGCCACGGTGTTTGATTGGCGGCTGACGTCTTGATAGCTTATCGGGTCATGCGATGAGCCCATTTTGCTCAGGGCGGCGGCCAAGGGTGTACGCTCGCTTTGATGCTCTAAAATGTGCACCATATCCAAATCGGTACGTTCAGTTGTTTCACATGCGCCCGTCCTTAGGCAGCGCGCCCGCTCTGGCCGGCTGAGCATTGTCACAGTGTGAAGAGGCTGGTCTCCAGATTGTTTGATCATCGCCTCAAGGCAATTTGAGAAATACAACAAAATACGCCGTGCGCTGTTGGCTGTAAACCTTGGCGAGAATTGTGCTTGGATACTTGTTTGAGCCACAAAAATCGCGCAATCCTCATCTGGGGCATTGGCACGCGATAGTGGCATCGTGGTGCTGAGCGTGGTTTTGAATAACGACACATCATCGGGCACACCAAGCAGATGTCGCATATCCGCAAGGGCTAACGTATTGCAGTGGCGTAGAAGCGTCATTTGCGTGCGCAGGCTCTGCCCCAGATCATCGATACACATACCTTCACGCGCCTCAATGCAATAGGGGGCTGGGGCATCGTCGGTTAACATCGTGTCATAGCTGCCAAAGACAGCATAGGGCAGGTGCGAGAGGCGCGCTAAAGTGAGCCCCCAGGCCATATGCGCGCACAGCTGGGCGCTGTCGGGGTTGTGGCGCTGCAGGCTTTCAAAATGCTCGGGGAGGTCAAGAGAAATGGTTTTTGGCCGCGTGTTGATCTCTTGTGCAAAGGGCAACGGGTTCGCCGTCTGAAATGGAGCTAGGGCGCGTGTGGCCAAAATGGCCTCAGTGGGGTCGGACGCAGGGTCTACCTCTGAGTTATGCAGAATTGCTTCCAGGTGCTGAGCCATAAGGTGGAGCGCCCCCCTGCCAATATGTGCCTCATCTGCACTCAGGCAAAGGGCAAAGGGGTGACCCACGTTCGACAGAATATCCAGATGCCACAGCGGCCCATCCTGCGGGCGCGTTTGGTGCCGCGCCTCATCCGTCCATTGAGCCATGAAATCGTTTTGCGCCTCAGGTGTGGGGGCATCCACATTAAATATGCGAAGACGCGCCTGCGCGGTGCGATCGATGCTTAGAATAGTGTCACGTCGAACGATGGCCGCGCTTATGATCTGCTGTGGTAGCGTGCGCGCTGCGTTTTCGATGACGCTGCGCGTGTGGCTCGTTCGCACAATAATCGTATCTTCCGCGCGGGGCCCATCTTGGGGCAAATACGTAATGGGCGAGCCTGCCCTATATTGCGCCGATTGAATAACGCTCGGCGCAGGGAGTGAAAGGGTGATACTATCTGCAATGGACCTAATAAATAAATATAAAATTGCACCGCTGTCATACTACGTTTCAAATTAGGCGAAAATGGGAAAATTTTAAGGCACATCTCATATTGGGGAGGCGTATGGAAATACACTCTGGCCAATTCACACAGGGGGATTTAGAGTGGTGCTATGACAACAGATTTTGTGCATTTGCGTGTTCACACGGAGTATTCTTTGCTCGCTGGGGCGATGCGTCTCAAGTCGTTGGACAAGCTGTGCCAACAGCATAACATGCCCGCAGTGGCCTTGACCGATCGCAATAATCTGTTTGCGGGTCTCGAGGCCTCTGTGACATGGGCCGATAAGGGCGTGCAGCCGATCATGGGCTGTGATCTGGATGTGCTGTATGACGGGCACTCTATCGCGCCGATGGTGTTTTTGGCGCAAAATGAGACCGGTTATGATAATATTATCAAGCTCAACTCGGCCCTTTATATGCGCGAAGGGATGCAAGAGGCGCATGTCACCTTGGACGAGATCGCGGCGCATTGTGAGGGGGTGATCTGCCTGACAGGCGGGCCCAAGGGGCCGATTGGCTCGCTGATTGCCCAAGATAAACGTGGCCACGCCCAAGATGTGATGCAGCAGCTTGCGCAGATGTTTGGGGATCGTCTGTATGTTGAGCTACAGCGGCACATTGTCGACGGTGCGCGCAGTGCCATGGATGTGGCTATCGAGCGGGCGCATGTCGAAATGGCCTATGCGATGGAGCTGCCCTTAGTGGCGAGCAATGACGTCTATTTCCCAGATGCGACCCATTTTAATGCCCATGATGCGCTGATGTGTATCGCCGGCGGCCATTACGTTGATCAACCCGATCCGCGGCCACAACTCACACCTGAGCATTATTTCAAAACTCCTGCGCAAATGGCGCTCTTGTTCGCTGATCTGCCAGAGGCTATTGAAAATACAGTTGAAATTGCGCGGCGCTGTGCCTTTGGTGCCTATCGCCGTGATCCGATTTTGCCAAAATTTGCCGATGACGAAGTCGAAGAATTGCGCAAACAGGCCAAGGCGGGCCTGCAGGCGCGATTGGATATCATCCCACACGCCGCCCCCATTGAGGAATATTGGGCGCGCCTTGATTTCGAATTGACCATTATTGAGAATATGGGCTTCCCTGGATATTTCTTGATCGTTGCGGACTTTATCAAATGGGCCAAGGATCATGATATTCCCGTGGGCCCAGGGCGGGGATCAGGTGCGGGCTCGCTCGTGGCCTATGCCTTGACGATCACCGACTTGGATCCGCTGCGCTATCAATTGCTGTTTGAGCGGTTTTTGAACCCAGAACGGGTTTCGATGCCCGATTTTGACATCGATTTTTGCATGGATCGCCGTGAAGAAGTGATCCGCTATGTTCAAGAGAAATACGGCCGCGACCGCGTGGGGCAAATCATCACCTTTGGCGCGCTTTTGTCCAAAGCGGCCGTGCGCGATGTCGGCCGCGTATTACAACTCTCTTACACAAAATGCGACCAAATTTCCAAGCTGATCCCTGTGGAGGGGGTCAAGCCTGTGTCGATCAAACAGGCCCGCAAAGACGAACCGCGCCTTGCCGAAATGGAGCAAAACGAAGAGGTTGTGAAAACCCTGCTCGATTATTCCGAGCAGCTCGAGGGCCTGTTGCGCAATGCCTCGACCCACGCGGCCGGCGTGGTGATCGGGGACCGGCCTTTGGATGAGTTGGTGCCCATTTACCGTGATCCAAAATCCGACATGCCCGTCACGCAATTTAATATGAAATGGGTGGAACAGGCGGGGCTGGTCAAGTTTGACTTTTTGGGCCTCAAAACTCTGACCGTTATTCAAAACGCCGTTGATCTGATTAAAACATCGGGGCGTCATTTGCATCAAGCGGCCGATGGCCGCGCTCTGTTCGAGCCACCCGAAGGCAAGATTGACGATATCGGGACGATCCCACTTGATGATGCCGCGACCTACGAGCTCTATGCCGCGGCCAAGACCGTGGCGGTGTTCCAAGTGGAATCCACGGGCATGATGGATGCCCTCAAACGGATGAGCCCAACCTGCGTTGAGGATATCGTCGCGCTTGTGGCGCTCTATCGGCCTGGTCCGATGGAGAATATCCCCACATATTGCGATGTGAAAAACGGGCGGGCCGAGCGCGCCTCGGTCCACCCGTTGATTGATCACATCCTTGAAGAAACCCAAGGCATCATCGTCTACCAAGAGCAAGTGATGCAGATCGCTCAGGTCATGGCGAATTACTCGCTGGGCGGGGCCGATTTGTTGCGCCGTGCGATGGGTAAAAAGATCAAAGAGGCGATGGATGCCGAGCGTCCGAAATTCGTCACGGGGGCCAAAGACAACGGCGTTGATGAGAAAAAGGCCGAAGAGGTCTTTGCCCTGCTTGAGAAATTCGCCAACTACGGGTTTAACAAATCGCACGCGGCGGCCTATGCGATTGTGTCTTATCAAACGGCGTGGCTCAAGGCGAACCATCCGGCTGAATTTATGGCCGGCGTGATGAACTGCGATAAGCATCTCACCGATAAATTGGCGATCTATTTCCAAGAAGTGCGCAAAGGCCTCAAATTGCCGTGGGGCGCGCCCTGCGTGAACCGCTCGAACAGTGATTTTACCGTGCAAAATGGTGTTCTGGTCTATGGTCTAGGCGGGTTGAAAAACGTCGGCAGCGAGGCGATGAAACGCATTGAAGAGGCGCGCGGGGACGCGCCGTTTGTCTCATTGTTTGATTTTGCGCGCCGCGTGGATTTGCGCATGATTGGCAAAAAATCCCTCGAGGGGATGGCGCGTGCCGGGGCGTTTGATGTGCTCAATGGCAATCGTCGCCAAGTGCTGCAAAGCCTTGAAAAGCTGATCCAATATTCGATTTCGGTGCACGAGCAAAGCGCCTCGGACCAAGGGTCGCTCTTTGGGGATACCGGCGATGACCTACCCGAGCCGCGGTTGCCTCCTGTGCCCGATTGGACCAAAGATGAACGCCTTGGTGAAGAGCAAAAGGCCATTGGCTTTTACCTCTCTGGGCATCCGCTGGATGACTATAAATTAGCGTTCAAACGCAAAGAGATTGAACTGCTCTCTGAGCTTGAGGCGCGGGCTACGGCGGCCGGCGTTCTGGGCTATGTTCCGGGGATCATCACGGGCATCCAAGAGCGGAAATCGGCCAAGGGCAATAAATTCGCCTTTGTGCAATTCTCGGACCCCTCTGGCGCGTATGAAACCACGGTGTTTTCGGACACGCTGGAAAAAGCCCGCCCCTATCTTCAGACTGGAAACAAAGTCGTGGTGCTGGCCGAGGCGAAAAAAGAAGCGGATCAATTAAAGCTCTTGGCCCGCGCCATTGAGCCGATGGAAAAATACGTCGGCTCGGCCACGGGCGCAGGCCTCAAGATCCACATTGATACGCCCGATGCCGTACCGTCGATCGCGCAAGTCCTGTGTCGCGCAGACGTGACACAATCCAAAGGGCCCAAAGGGCCGATTTACCTGTGCATCTCTGGGCGCGACGATTTGCCCGGCGAAATTGAGGTCGATCTCGGCCTTGATGCGCCAGTGGTACCGGCGTTGGTCGCCGCGCTCGAGTCGCTCCCCTCCGTGCATTTGGTTCAACATATTGAATAACAATGATTTAACGTAAATTTTTGTCTTACCTTGGGATAAGAAATGGGGCTCTAGGGTTGCCGGACCGACGGATTATTATTCAAATCGTCACTTGATAAGCCTGTCCAAAAGTATGTAATCCCACGTCGCTGTATACCATTACGCACCGTGTCCGTACCAATTGACACCTTATGGTATTTTTGTAGCTATTGATGCGTAATGGTTGCTGGATTAACTCTACCCGAATTGCAAGGACAGTTAAAGGACCGCTCCATGACTAAAGATGACGTTAGAGTAGCACTCGAAGCCGTTAAAGAAGCTCAAATTCGTTGGATCGACGCCGTTGACCATATTCAGCAGCTCATCTTGGTTATGAACCGCCGGCAAGAGCGTTTTGAAACAGACCTCGAACAATTGCGCCTTCGTGTTTTGGGTGTCAAATAGGGCGTAAACGGCCTTGGGAGAGTGATAATTTTAAAAATAAAGGGCTCTATATTCCTATCTCGTCAGTGTTTTTGCCCTAGGGATTCAGCGTCCTTTCCCCATACGTTTGATACATAAAATATAGACTAATGGTCTGTTTTCGCGATGTCGCGTCAATCTACATGTGAGCACAATTAAGCGCCAAACGTCGTGTCTACGTTTTAACAATTAACGTAGGGGCTACATGAATAAGGTAGGGTAGGCCAATGTCTAAACATGATGGAAATCTTCAAGCGGACCCCTTGCGACAGTCGCAGCTGCATCTGTTGAAGGCGATTGATCAACTGCACCATGCCTTGCACCTCCAAGATCTGCGTCAGCAGCGCCTCGAAGTCGAGATTGCCGAATTGCGGCAGCTTTTGGCGGATCGGGACTAAGCCCGCGCATCTTTAGTAATGGGGTGGTTTGTCGATTGGCACATCCTGCGTGTAGATTGCCTCGCTCTCCCGGTCTCTTTCGCGGGTCATTAGAAATTTAACTTGCACATTCAATCGGTCAATCAAGTCACGTTGCGCGGTGACAATCTCATTGAGCTCATCCACCGTTTTAAGCGTATGGGCGAGGGTTTCTTCGATCTGCGTGAGCGTGTCGTTGGACATGAGCGGTCTTTCATTTGAATTCTTGGACGTTCTAGCGTGTTTTCAGAGCGCTTTGCTTGTATCTATGCGTGCGCTTGGGTAAACCGCCCTCAACGAATGATGAACAGCGTTAGAGGCAATCATGGCCAAAGTCAAAAAACAACCTCGTCCCAAGGCCCAAGCTCCCAAGGGATTTCGGGATTATTTCGGGTCCGAAGTGACCGAGCGCACGCAAATGCTGCGCCAGATTGCCGAGGTGTATCATCATTACGGGTTTGATCCGCTGGAAAGTTCGGCTGTTGAAACGGTCGAGGCGCTGGGCAAATTCCTGCCTGATGTGGATCGCCCAAATGAGGGCGTCTTTGCGTGGCAAGAAGACGATAGCGACTGGGTCGCCTTGCGCTATGATCTGACGGCGCCCTTGGCGCGGGTCTATGCGCAATATCGCAATGATTTGCCATCACCCTATCGCCGCTATGCGATGGGCCCCGTGTGGCGTAACGAAAAACCTGGAC
Organism: Paracoccaceae bacterium; assembly: GCA_039767595.1. Classification (GTDB taxonomy): domain Bacteria; phylum Pseudomonadota; class Alphaproteobacteria; order Rhodobacterales; family Rhodobacteraceae; genus JBDNBY01. Next base: position 7,512 of record JBDNBY010000170.1, read on the forward strand.
CGGGCCGATTTCGGCAATTCTATCAATGTGACGCAGATACAGTTGGCGCGCCCACAGTGGCCGCCGATGCCGAGATCTGTGCGATGTTATCTGATACGCTGGAAACGGTGGGGATCCCCCGCGGCGACTATATCGTGCGGATCAATAACCGCAAAGTCCTCAATGGTGTGATGGAAGTGGCGGGGGTCTTGGATCCCACAGACCCAGAGAAATTCACCTCAGAGCGCGGCATTGTCCTGCGCGCCA